>NZ_CP119787.1:3036436-3354654 GCF_029338255.1 Haloarcula halobia | reverse complement strand
AAAGAGGCCGACGTCCGCATCGTCGACACCGCCGGTCGGGACGGGCTCAACGAGGAGCTCATCGAGCAGATCGAGCGAATCGAGGCCGAGGTGAACCCCGACCGGAACCTGCTGGTGCTGGACGCCGCGATGGGGCAGAGCGCCAAGAGCCAGGCCGCCGACTTCGAGTCGGCCATCGGCATCGACGGCGTCGTCATCACCAAGCTCGACGGGACGGCGAAAGGTGGGGGCGCACTCGCCGCCGTCAACGAGACGGACTCGACCATCGCCTTCCTCGGGTCGGGGGAGACCGTCAAGGACATCGAGCGCTTCGAGCCCTCGGGGTTCATCTCCCGCCTGCTGGGGATGGGCGACCTGAAGCAACTCACCGAGCGCGTCGAGCGCGCGATGACCGAGACCCAGGAGGAAGACGAGGACTGGGACCCCGAGGACATGATGGACGGGCCCTTCACCCTCAACGACATGCGAAAGCAGATGCAGACGATGAACAAGATGGGCCCCCTCGACCAGGTGCTGGACATGATTCCGGGCCTTGGCGGCGGGCTGATGGACCAGCCTGCCCGACGACGCCATGGACGTCACCCAGGAACGGATGGTCGACTTCGAGGTCATCATGGACTCGATGACCGACGAGGAGCTGGAGAACCCCCGCGTCGTCGGCCAGTCCCGGACCGAGCGCATCGCCCGCGGGTCGGGCAAACCCGAGGAACGCGTCCGCGAGCTGCTCCAGCAGCACAAGCAGATGGAGCAGATGTTAAAGCAGTTCCAGGGCATGGGCGACGGCGACATGGAGCGGATGATGAAACAGATGCAGCAGGGCGGCGGCGGTGGCGGGGGCATGGGCGGCATGGGTGGCATGGGCGGCGGCGGTGGCGGCCCGTTCGGCGACTGATCCGGGCCAGCGGAGGTTTTCACCCGCTGGGAATCGGTTTGGCGTTTTTTGTATTCGAATTTCTGAAAGACACGTATGGCATCCGGGCCGGGGGAGACGTTCATCGAGTGGGTCGACGAGCGATACAGCACCGACATCGACAGGTTCGACGAACAGCACAAGCACCTCTTTGGTCTGCTGAACGACCTCTATGTCGCCGTCGACGAGGGCCACTCGGAGGCGGCGATCGGCGACATCCTCCGGGAGCTGGAGCGGTACACCGAGTACCACTTCGGCGACGAGGAGGAGTTCATGCAGGACTGCGGGTACGCGATGGACTGTGCGGACTGCTTCTACAATCACCGCGAGATGCACGCAGAGTTCGCCGAGACCGTCCGCGAGTTCCGCGAGAAGCACGAGGCGGGCGAACCCATCACCGTCGACGTCCTCGAGTTCGCGAGAGACTGGCTGGACTCCCACATCGCCGGGGCCGACGTCGACCAGAACTACGGCGAGTACTTCTCGGAGACGGTCCCCGAGGACTACGACTACAGTCCGGGCAAGCTGAACAAGTCCCGCGACGACGACCGGACCTACGACGCGTCCGAGGAGAGCGTCCGCCTGGGGAGCGACGTCCACGTCGGCGGGGCCGTCTCGATTCCACACGGCTCGATGGCGGACTGGATCCGCGGCCTCGCCGACCGGCACGGCGACCGGACGGCGGCGTACGCCTACGAGGACGGCCAGTTCGAGACGCGAACCTTCGAGACGCTCTACCGGGACGCCGGCCGTCGCCGCGGGCTTTCTCGACGCCGGCGTCGAGCCGGGGACGACCTCGGGATTCGCACCCGCCCGTGCTACGAGTGGTCGGTCGCCGACCTGGCCTGTCATCTCGCCGGGGTCGTCTCCGTTCCCATCTACTCCGGGTTCGACGAGGAGCGGGCTGTCGCGACCGAGACGACGGCGGGCATCGACGCGCTGGTGACCGACGGCGACCCGAGCGAGGCGGTGGCCGGGGCCGCCGGGACCGTCTTCGACGTCGCCGACCTCCCCAGGGGCGACCGACCCGCGCTGCCGGGCTTCGAGGCCGATCCGGACGACGTCGCCACCGTCGTCCACGAACTCGACACCGAGGCCGAACCGCTGGGCGTCGGGCTCTCACACCAGAACCTGCTGGCGGCGGTGGCGATGCTGGGCGATCAGTTCCCCGTCCCGTCGGGGGGGACCGGGACCTGTTCGCTCCCGCTGTCGCACGTCTTCCAGCGGGTCGCGACCTACTACCTGTGGGACAGCGGTGCGGCCGCCGCGTACGTCCCGAGCGACGACCTGCTCGCGGGCCTGCGACTGCTCAGCCCGGAGGTCCTCGTCGGCCTCCCGCGGGTCTACGACCGCCTGGCGGACGCACTGGCGGCACACATCGACGACCTGGGCGGCGTCAAGGGGCGCCTCGCCGACGGCCGGGCGGTCGAGCGGGGCCAGCAGCTGCGCGACGGCGGCGGGGAGTCGCTCACCGATACCGCGGCCGAACGCCTCGTCTTCGCGCCCCTGCGCGAGTCGTTCGGCCTGGAGAACCTCGAGTACGCGCTCTCGGGGGGCGACGGCCTCGGGGCCGAGCGCCTCCAGTTCCTGTGGGGCTGTGGCGTCCCGGTGAGCGAAGTGTACGGGACGACGGAACTGACGGGCGTCGGGTGCGTGACGCCACACGGGTCCTCGGCCCCGACGGCGCTAGGGTCGCCCCTGCCCGGGACCGAGATGGCCCTGGGCGAGGACGGCGAGATCCTGTTCCGGGGGGACCACGTCGCCGACCGCTACTGGGAGACCCGCGACGTCGCGGCGAGCACGACCAGAGGCGAGTGGTATCCGACCGGCGACTACGGCGAGTTCGACGCCGAGGGGCGCCTGCACCGCGCCGACGGCAAGCTGAACGTCGTCGACACAGACGGGCGTCGCCACGGCTGTACGGCCCCGTCGACCGGCCCCACCGTTCTCATCGCGTGAGACTGGCCCACAGTATTTTGACCCCGCTCTGACTACCGTGGGGTATGTACGAGATCGTCGTCGGCATCGACCGTGACGAGACACGCGCGCGAGCACAGGCCACCGAACTCACGAGTCTGCCACTCGATACCGAGTCGGTCCACGTCACGCTGGTACACGACTTCGAACAGAACCGCGAAGGGGCGTTCGTCACGCAGATCGCGTCGGTCCGTCGGGCGAAGGAACTGCTCGAGGACGCCGGAATCGACGTCTCTCTCGAAGGCACCAGCGGGGATCCCGGGGCGGCCATCCGCCGTCGCCGACGACCAGGACGCGGACCTGATCGTCCTCGCCGGCCGCAAGCGCTCGCCCGCCGGCAAGGCGCTGTTCGGGAGCGTCACGCAGGACGTCATCCTCGGGACCGACCGCTCGGTACTGGTCGTCAGCAGCGAGCGAGACGAGGACTGAGCGCACCGACTCCGCCAGCAGACGGTCGCTCCGGTAGCCGACGGGCTGGTGCACGGCCCGCTGTCGGGCCTTCGGTCCCTTTTTGCGACTGCGCTCGGATGCTGTCGGTAATGACCGTCCGCGAGATCGCCACCGAGGCCTATCGGGAGTCCGTTCCGGTACTGGTCCTCAGTGCAGTCGGTGGCCTCTTTGCGGGCGTCGTCCTCGGGGGATGGACGCCGGAAACCGAGCAGGTGGCCGGCCTGCTGGTGCTCGTGCCCGCGCTGCTTGCGACCCGCGGGAACGTCTACGGATCGCTCGGTGGCCGGCTCGGGTCTGCGCTTCACCAGGGGCTGGTCGACCCGACGCTCTCGCTCGCGGACGAGCGCGTCAACGCGGCCGTCGCGGCGTCGCTGGCCAACGGCGTGCTCGTCAGCATGCTCTCGGCGGTGCTCGCGGTGGGGTTGCTCACCGCGCTGGGCCGGCCGTCGGCGCCGCTGGCGACGCTGGTCGCCATCGCACTGCTCGCGGGCGTCGTCTCGGGGCTCATCCTGACCGTCGTCGTGGTCTCGGTCGTCTTCGTCGGCTACCGGCGGGGCCTGAACCCCGACACGCTCGCGGGGCCGGTGGTGACGACGACGGGGGACGTGGTCGGCGTCGCGACGCTGCTGGTCGCGACCCGCATCGTCCTGGCGCTGGGGGGTGGCTGACGTGTCGACGTACGTCGACCAGTGGTCGGTCCGGGGCATCATGCGGCGCATGCTCCCCGTGCTGGTCGTGCTGACGTCCATCGAACTCGGGAGCGGCATCGTGCTCGATACGTTCGAGTCGGTGTTGCTGCAGTACCCCACGCTGCTGGTCCTCGTCCCCGTCACCATCGGGATGGCGGGCAACCTCGGAAGTATCCTGGCCGCGAGGCTCTCGACGGCGGTCCACCTCGGCATCGTCTCGTTTCACCCCACGGACGACCGGCTCGGGGGCAACGCCGTCGCGACGGTGGCGCTGGCGCTGACGGTCTTCCCGCTGGTCGGGGCCGGCGCGTGGGCGCTCCAGGCGCTGCTCGGGACCGTCCAGCTCCCATTCCTGACGGTCGTCGTCGTCGCGACGACGAGTGGTCTCGTGCTGGCTGCGCTGGTGGTCGTCGTCACGGCGGTGACGGCCTACGCCGCTTACCGGTTCGAGCTGGATCCCGACGACATCGTCATCCCGGTCGTCACCAACGTCAGCGACGTGCTCGGCGTGCTGGTGCTCTTTGGCGTCGTCCGGGTGCTCGTCTAAGGTCGGACGGCCATCGACGGACATTTGCCGGTCACCGCCTCACTACCGACCGTGCAGACCGTGGCTCCCGTCCTCGCGACGCCGCCGCTCGCCGACGTCCTCGTGACCGTCGCCGACCGGGTGCTTCGCATCGTGGTCTTTCTCTCGCTGGGGGTCTTCCTCGCGAACCTCGCGGTCGCCTTCGGCCTCGTCGAGCGCATCGCGGCGGTCTCGCGGTACCTCACCGACCCGGCGAATCTCCCCGACGAGGTGGGCACCGCCATCCTGACCACGACGGCCTCGACCACCGCGGGCTACGGCATGCTCGCGGATTTCCGGGAGTCGGGCGTCCTCGACGACCGCGCGACGCTGGTCGCGGTGACGATAAACACCTTCTTCGGCTTCGCCCAGCACATCGTGACCTTCTACGCGCCGGTCCTCATCCCCATCCTCGGCCTCGAGGTCGGGGTGCTCTACGTCGCGACACGGGGGCTGGTCGCGCTGGCGATAACGCTGACCGGCATCGTCGCCGGCGCGCTCTTGCTCGACGGGTCGACGCGCCGCACAGCGGACCTCGACGCCAGCACCGACGGCGGGCGGGCCGACGACGGGAACGCTCCCGATGCGGGTACCGACGGCCCCGAGAGCCGCGAGGCCGCGGTCCGGGAGGCCTACGGGCAGACGCTGGACCGGATCCGGGACATCCTCCCGCGACTGGTCGCCATCTACGTCGTCGTCTCGCTGCTGGTCGCCTACTCCGAGGAACTGCTCGCGCTGCTTGGCCCGGGCGGGGCGAGCGTCACTGCCACCGCCGACGCGCTCGCCGGGTCGCTCGGCCTGCCCGGTGCGGCCGCACCCGTCGTCGCCGCCTACGCACTGGATACGACCTCGGGGCGGCCGTCATCGCACCGCTCATCGCCGACGGCACCTTCACCGCCCGCACCGCCGTCGCGACGATGCTCGTCGGCGGCATCGTCTCCTTTGCCGTCTCGACGTTCAAGCGCTCCATCCCGTTCCAGTACGGCATCTGGGGCCGGGAGTTCGGGACGAAGGTCATCGTCGTGAACACCGGCCTGAAGATCGTCTGGATCGCCGCCGCACTCGTCGTCCTGCTTGGCCTCTGATCACCGCGTCTCGGGGATGGGGTCCGAGATGACGACGGCCTCGCCCTCGAGGGCGGCCTCGCCGTCGGCGCCGTCGACGGCCGTCGTGAGGCGGAACCGGTCGTCCCTGATGCGCTCGACGACTTCGCAGTGGGCGGTGACACGCTCGCCGATGTCGACGGGAGCGCGGTGGCTGGCTCCTGTGAGATGTAGATGATGAGCCCCGGCAGGCGGGCGAGCGCGGCGCTGATGAGCCCCGAGACCAGCGTGCCGTGGACGATGCGGCGGCCAAAGCGGGTCCCCTCGGCGAACTCGGCGTCCGTGGAGGCGGTTGGTGTCGCCGCTGACCTCGGCGAACTGCTCGACGTCCTCCTCGGTGAGGGTCTTGCTGAAGCGGACGTGGTCGCCGACGTCGATGCCGTCCTCGACGCCGTGCTCTCGAAGGTCCAGTCGTCGTCCTCGTAGACGGTGTCGGGGCGCGTGAACCGCTTGCGCTGGTGGGGAGGTCCGGCGCCGGCGTCGGATGGGCGAGCCTGGGGAATGTAGTGCGAGAGGTCCGTCGTGGTCACGATGCCGACCAGGACGCCGTCGTCGACGACGGGCAGCTTCTTGATGCCGTGGGACCGCAACCGCTCGACGGCGGCCTCGATGTTCGCGTCCGGGCGTATCGTCACGAGCGGCGAAGACATCACGTCGCCGACGGTCAGCGCCGTCGCGTCGCCCCCCTCGGCCGTGACGGCGACGACGTCGCTCTCCGTGACGATGCCGACGGGCTCGCCATCTGCCTCGACGACGAGCGAGCCGATGCCCTCGTCGCGCAGCCGACCCGCCACTGCTACGATCGTCGTGTCTCTCGTGCCGGTTCGTGCGGGGGCGGTCATCACGTCGCGGACTGGCAGTGGGACGAGCATCCTGCGTCGAACTATCGCTCCCAGCGACATAATCTCCCCCGTCAGGTTTGTGGGCCCGCCGCCCGTCTCTCCGGCGATGGACCGCCGCTCGCTCGTCGCCCTCGTGCTGCTGGTCGCCCTCGCCGGATGTGGTGGTTTCTCCGCGTCCGCCCCGTCGGCGTCGACGCCGACCGCCGTCGGGTCGGCCGGCCCGATTCCACAGGACACCGTTTCGGTGAGCGTCACCGCCGTCGTCGACGGCGACACGATTCGCGTCGCGTACCCGAACGGGACCGTCGACACCGTGCGACTCGTCGGCGTCGACACGCCCGAGGTCCACGTCGAGAACGACCCCGCGGAGTTCGAGGGGGTCCCCGACACCGACGCGGGACGGGCGTGTCTCCGTGAGGCGGGCACCGACGCCTCGAACTTCGCGAAAGACGCCCTGTTGGGCCGCGAGGTCGGCCTCGCGTTCGACCCGGCGACCGACCGGCGGGGCTACTACGACCGCCTGCTCGCGTACGTCGTCGTCGAGGACCGACTGTTCAACTACCGCCTGGTCGCCACCGGTCACGCCGGGTCTACGACAGCGACTTCTCGCGGGCGGACCGGTTCTACAGCGCCGAGACGGCGGCCCGCGAGAACGGTCGCGGCCTCTGGCGCTGTGTCGACCCGGCAACGACGGGGACGCCGGTGGCCGACGGCGGGACGGTCACGGCCGGCGAGACCGGCCTGGCGATAGCGACGATCAACGCCGACGCCGCCGGCGACGACAACGAGAACCTGAACGACGAGTACGTCGTCTTCGAGAACCGCGGCGAGTCGGCGCTGGACCTGACCGGGTGGACGGTCGCCGACGCGGCCGACCACGTCTACACGTTCGACGCGCTGACGCTCGCCCCCGGCGACCGGGTGACCCTCCACACCGGGGCCGGCACCGACACCGAGACGGACCGCTACTGGGGACGTACCAGGGCGGTCTGGAACAACGGGGGCGATACGGTCACGGTCCGCGACGCGAGCGGGCGCGTCGTCGCCCGGCGAACCTACGGGTGAGCGCCCGCCTCAGCGCTCGGTCCGCCGCGAGGCAGGATCGGCCGGTCCGCCGTTGAGGACGCCTGCGACTCGCTCGCTGGCCCTCGCGACGAGCGCCGCCGCCAGCACGAGGGAAAAGGCTACGACGCCGACCGTGGTCACGGCTCGCGACCCGACCACCTCGCCGACGACCGCCGTCGCCAGCGCCACCAGCTGGACACCCAGGAGCCGCGTCTGTAGGCAGGCCATAGTGGCACGTTGGTAGCCTGCGATCATAACTTCCACGTCAGACGTATTTACCGCTCCCGAGTGCCGGTCAGACCGTCGAACACGCCCGGCAGTATTTGGCCGTTCGGTGCCAAGGACTGCCATGGACGTTCGCCGGGTCGTCCCGTCGCCACGCGCCGTCGACTGGAGTCTCTTCGTCGCCGTCACGACGCTACTCGCGACCGGCGTGGCGACCATCTGGGCCGGGACGCCGCGTGGTGCGTGGCTCATCGACCTCCACGCCATCGCGGGGGTGGTGCTCGTCGCCTTGGTGCCGATGAAGCTGTGGCGAGTCTCCCACCGGGTCTCGCCCGCGCGGCTCACCGGCCGGCGGGTTCTCTCCCTACTGCTCGCGGCCGACGTGACGGCGGCCCTGGCGACCGGCGTCTGGTGGGTGTTCGGCGGGTCGCTCGACCTGGGGCCGTGGGGGCTCTTTCACCTCCACGTCGGCCTCGGCCTGCTGGTGCCCGTCCTCCTGGCAACACACCTGCGCTATCGCTACCACCGGCCCACGCGGGCCACCGTGGGCCGGCGCCGCGACGTCCTCCGCTACGCCGGCGTCGTCACCGCGGGCGCGCTCGTCTGGCGGTTCCAGCGACCGGTCAACGACCTGCTGGACACCGCGGGAGCCGACCGGCGGTACACGGGGTCGCGCGAGGAGGGCAGCGGCGAGGGCAACCGCTTCCCGGTGACCAGCGGGTCGCCGACGACCCGGACCCGGTCGACCCGGCCGACTGGTCGCTGTCGGTCGTGGGTCGCGTCTCGACGCCCGCCGAGTACGGGGTCGACGACCTCTCGGCGGATGCGACGCGGGAGGGTCTGCTCGACTGCACGAGCGGGTGGTACTCCGACCACGCGTGGCAGGGCGTCCGCGTGGGCGACCTGCTCGCGGCCGCCGACCCGGACGACCCAGCGGCGTGGGTCCAGTTCCGCTCGGTCACGGGCTACCGCTGGAGCCTCCCCATCGACGAGGCCCGTGATGCCGTCCTCGCGACGCACGTCGACGGCGAGCGCCTCTCGCACGGCCACGGCTTCCCGATGCGCCTGGTCGCGCCCGGACGGCGTGGCTTCCAGTGGGTCAAGTGGGTCGAGGAGGTGCGGGTCACCAAGCGCCGCGAGGTGGGCGAGTGGCTCGCCATCTTCGTCAGCGGCTTCTGACCTACACGAGCGCCCGGAGGGTCGCCCAGAGGTCGGGCCCCGCGTCTCGCGGCTGGTCGCCGCTTGCCCCGTCCGAGGCGCTTCGCGCCTCGTGCTCGTAGTGAACGGGCACGAACCCGGCCGCTCGCGCGCCCTCGACGTCGGCCTCGTAGTCGTCGCCGACCATCACGTACTCGTCGGCCGGCAGTCTGTCGCGCAGGCGGTCGAACGGGGCCGGGTCGGGTTTGTGCGCGCCGGCCTCGTAGGAGGCGACGACGACGTCGAAGTGGTCGGTCAGGTCGTGATGGGCGAAGCTTGCCCACCTGCCACTCGCGGACGCCGTTTGTGACGACCGCCAGCGGGTCGTCGGCACCGAGCGACGCCAGACTCTCGCGGGCGCCGTCGGGCACCGTCGTCGCCTCGTAGGTCCGCTCCCGGAACGTCTCGACCATCGCCGCCGGGTCGCCGCCGTCCGCGTCGGCCTCGTCGAGCGCGGTCGCCATCGCCTGTTCGAACGGCGATTCCACCATCGTATCGTGTGCGGTCCAGAACGTCTCTTCGACTGTCGCCACGAGTGTGTCGTCGGGGTCGATGCCGTGGTCGGCCAGCGTCTCACGCAGCACCGCTTCGTGCGGACGCGTCCAGTGGACGAGCGTCCCGTCGAGGTCGAAACAGATCGCGGTCGTCATGGTTCGGAGTCGACCGGCGTCCCGTCCTCGGTCGGCGGGGCGACGTAGTCGATGTAGGCCTCGGCGTCGGGTTCGCGTACCCGCACGCGAACGTGGATGTCGCCCAGCTCCGCGGGCTCGCCGACGGCGAAGTTGATACGCCCCTCGAAGGCCGCCTGCTTCTTCACGTCGAACGCGAAGGTGTCGCCCTCGAGTGCGTCGAAGAAGACCGAGCGCGCGGTGTCGAGAATCTCCAGGCGGTGGAGCAACTCCGAGAACTCGTCCATCGAGTGGACCTCGGCGCGGAGTTCGCCGTGGCTGTGTTCCGGGTCGGCCTCCGGGAACAGGTTGCGGATGGCGTCGGCCACCCGGGCGGTCACCTCGGTGTCGTTGACCGGCGCGGTGACCGGACGTCGACGCTGTAGACGGCACTCATTCCAGGGCCTCCGCCCCCTCTCGCAGGAGCGTCCGGACGGTCCGCTGGAAGGCCGCGAGCGTCTCGGTGTTCTCGATGGTCAGGTCGGCCATCGCCATGGCCTCGCCCATCCCGAACCCGAGCTCGCGCTCGTCGCGGTCCGCCAGCGACTCGCCGCCCTCCTCGGCGCTCGCGTCCCGGCCACGCAGATCCAGGCGCTCGGCGCGGACCTCGAAGGGTGCGTCCACCTCGACCAGCAGGAACGACTCGCCGAACGCCTCGCGGAACGCCTCGACCTCCACGTCCGAGCGGATGCCGTCGACGACGACGGTGTCGCTGTCCTCGCGGCGCTCCTCGATGATAGGCAACGACCGCTCGGCGATGGCCGCGGGGCCGTTCTCCTCGCGGAGCGCCGTCGCCACCGTCCCGTGGTCCGTCGCCGGGTCCAGCCCCCGGTCGCGACACTCCTGGCGGATGACGTCGCCCATCGTGACGACCGGCACCCCCATGTCGACGGCGACGTTGGCCGCCTCGCTCTTGCCGCTCCCGGGCAGTCCGACGATGCCGATGACTGTCATTGGCGTGCGTTGGCCAGCGCCGGCCAAAAGCCCTACCGTTCGCGGACGACGACGAACTCCGCCAGGTCCCGCAGGTAGTCCATCGACTGGGACTCTGGCGCGTCGATGGTCGCGAGCGCCTCCAGGGCCGTCTCCGATTCCTCGCGAGCGCGCTGGTCGGCCTCGTCGGCCGTGAGATCGGTCACCTCGACGATCGAGGGGCGATCCATCGCCGCGTCGTGCCCCGCGGGCTTGCCCAGCGTCTCCGCGTCGGCCGTCGCGTCCAGCACGTCGTCGCGCATCTGGAAGGCGACGCCGACCCGCTCGGCGTAGCGGCCGATGGTCTCGACGGTGTAGGCGTCGGCGTCGGCCGCGATGGCACCGAGTTCGGCCGCCGCGCGAAACAGGGCCCCGGTCTTGCGCCGCGCGAGTTCCATGTACTCGGCCTCGTTCGAGGGCTGGGCGATGAGTTCGGTCGCCTCGCCCTCGCCGAGTTCGACCATCGCCTCGCTGACGGTCTGCATCGCCCGCTCGTCGGCCGAGAAGAGCGCGAAGGCCTCACCCAGCAGCCCGTCCGAGGCGACGATGGCCGGGCCGTGGCCGAACGCCGACCACGCCGAGGGTCCCGCGGCGCAGTTCGGACTCGTCGATGATGTCGTCGATGACCAGCGACGCGTTGTGGACCAGCTCGATGCCGACGGCGAAGTCGAGGGCGTCGTCCGGGTCGCCGCCCAGCGCCTCGCAGACCAGCACCGTCACGGTCGGTCGCACCCGCTTGCCCCCCGAGAGCGCGACGTGCCGGACCTGGTCGGCGAGTGCCGACGGTTCGACGTCGTCGAGCACCGCCTCCAGTCGCTCCTCGACGCGGTCACGACGCCGGTGGAGATACTCCATCACCCTGGCGTTAGGACCAGGCCGAAAAGTACCTGACGACCCACCTTTTTCGGCGTCGGGTTCGCGCTTCGCGCGAACCACTCCTTGAAAAACGTGGGCGAAAAAGGCCGGTCGCTCGCGTCGCTCGCGACCGGTGAACCGGCGGCAGAGCCGCCGGATGCCTGTTCTAGGCCAGCCCCCCGTGTTCTCGCGACGGAGCGCGCTCACGGCCGACCGCTCGGTGTCCGTGCTTGGAACGGTGTAACCCGCCAATGGCTTCGAGGCGTGCCGGTATCACCTCGAAGCAGCTTTGGACGATTTCAGCATCGCTCCGTTCTACTACTATATCTGGCAAATTTGGAGGCAAATTATTTTTGTATCCGTCGCGAAAATCTTTCCATGTCCCACGAGGTCGAAGACGAAACGACGGTCAACGAGAGCTATTCGGTGACGGTCCCGGCAGCGGTACGGCGAGAGGCCGGCGTCGAGGCGGGCGACAAGATTCGGTGGCGCGTCGACGACGGGACTCTCTCGGTCGAACTCGTCAAGCAACACTACGGTGCGTTTTCAGGGCTCGACCCGGTCGACATCGGCGAACCGACCGACGCCGCCGAGGACCACGACCTCGTCGCCGGGGACTACTGATGGCCGCAGTCGCCGTGGATGCGAACGTTCTCATCGCGGCCCGACTCTCCCGCGATCAGAATCACGAGCGCGGGGACGCGATCACGCGGGCGATGGACCACGGAACACTCCCGATAGCGTACGTCCTCAGCGACGTTCTGGAGGAAGTCGTCAACTACCTTCAGGCGAGAGCAGGACACGACGTCGCGACCGAAACGCTCGATGCGATACTCGAGAGCAGCGGGTTTTCCCTCCAGCAGACCTCGAAGTCCGACTTCGACGCTGGTCGCTCCGTGTTCCGACGCTACGAATCACTCTCGCTGACGGATGCCGTCATCGTTGCAGCGATGGACCGAACAGATGTCGACTACCTCTACAGTTTCGACGATGGGTTCGACAGCGTCCCCGAAGTCACTCGTCTCACGACACCCGAAAATCCGTACGAGCAATAGCGGACCTGTGCTACGTTGTTATCCCTCGAACTCCTCGATGAGCGCCGGCACCACGTCGAAGAGGTCGTCGACGATGCCAATACCACCTTTTTCGGCCTCGGGTGCGCTTCGCGCACCGCTCGTTGAAAAACGTGGGCGAAAAAGGCCGGTCGCTCGCGTTGCTCGCGACCGGTGAACCGGCGGCAGAGCCGCCGGATGCTCAAGTTACCCGCCGAACTCCTCGATGAGCGCCGGCACCACGTCGAAGAGGTCGTCGACGATGCCAATACCACCTTTTTCGGCCTCGGGTGCGCTTCGCGCACCGCTCGTTGAAAAACGTGGGCGAAAAAGGCCGGTCGCTCGCGTTGCTCGCGACCGGTGAACCGGCGGCAGAGCCGCCGGATGCTCAAGTTACCCGCCGAACTCCTCGATGAGCGCCGGCACCACGTCGAAGAGGTCGTCGACGATGCCAATACCACCTTTTTCGGCCTCGGGTGCGCTTCGCGCACCGCTCGTTGAAAAACGTGGGCGAAAAAGGCCGGTCGCTCGCGTTGCTCGCGACCGGTGAACCGGCGGCAGAGCCGCCGGATGCTCAAGTTACCCGCCGAACTCCTCGATGAGCGCCGGCACCACGTCGAAGAGGTCGTCGACGATGCCGTAGTCGGCGATGTCGAAGATGGGCGCGTTGGGGTCGGTGTTGATGGCGACGATGGTGTCGGCGCCCTTCATCCCGGCGACGTGCTGGACGGCCCCGGAGATGCCGACGGCGATGTAGACGTCCGGCGTGACCACCTTCCCCGACTGGCCGACCTGGCGGTCCTTCTCCAGCCAGCCGTTGTCGATGAGCGGCCGGGAGGCCGACACCGTCGCGTCCAGCGCCTCGGCCAGGTCGAACACGAGGTCGAGGTTCTCCTCCTCGCCGATGCCGCGCCCGACCGAGACCAGCACGTCGGCGTCGGTGATGTCGACGTCGCCGCCACCGACCTCCTCGAAGCCGGTGACAGTCGAGCGGACCGCCGACTCGTCGACGTCGACCTCGAAGGGCTCGACGGACGAGCCGTTGACGCCCTCCGCGGCGGGCCACTCGCCGGGTCGGACCGTCAGCGCGGCCGCCTCGGCGTGGACGTCGATGGTCGTCTCGGTCTTGGACCCGTACAGCTCGCGGGTCGCGGTCAGTCGCTCGCCGTAGTCGACGTCGACCACGTCGGTCACCAGCGGCAGGCCCAGGTCGCTGGCGACAGCGGGGGCGTAGTCGAGGCCGTTGACCGTGTTTGGCATCACCACCAGCGACGGGTCGAGGGCCTCGGCCAGTTGGGTCACCGCCTGGACGTAGACGTCGTGGTTGAACTCCTCGCCCTCGTCGACGGTGTAGACCGTCTCGACGCCCTCGCGGTCGAGTTTCCGACCGAACGTCTCCACGTCGCCGCCGATTACGACGGTGTGGTGCTCGTCTCCCGTCTCCTCGGCGAGCAGGCGGCCGACGCTGAGCAGTTCGAGGCTCACCGGCCGGAGCTCGCCGCGGCGGTGCTCGGCGACGGTCAGTACCGTCATCAGTTCGCCACCCCCGCCTCACGGAGGACCGCGGCCAGTTCGCCGGCCGTCTCTTCGGCGCTCCCCTCGAAGACCGTCGCGTCGCTCTCGCTGGTGGGTTCGTACAGCGACGTCTGTTCGAGCGGGCTCTCGATGTCGGCCGGCGACAGGCCGACGTCCTCGAGGGACTTCACAGCCAGTTCCTTGCTCTGGGCCTGACGAATCCCCCTGAGACTGGCGTACCGCGGGTCGTTGATGCCGGTCTGGATGGTCAGAACGGCGGGCAACTGGACGTCGGCCAGCTCCTCGATGCCGCCCTCTAACTCGCGGTGGACGGCGGCGACGCCGGCCTCGCGGTCCAGCTCAGGTCGTTGACGACGGCGGCCCACTCGAAGCCCAGTCGCTCGGCCGGGTCACCCCGGTCGCACCGAAGCCGTCGTCGGCCGACTGCACGCCCGTGAGCACGAGGTCCGGGTCCTCCTCGGCGGCGACGGCCTCGACGACGCGGGCCTTGGTCGCCGGGTCGAGCAATCCGGCCTCGACCAGCGTGTCGTCCCAGACCCGCACCGCGCGGTCGGCCCCCTTCGCCAGCGCCTGGCGGATCGTCTCCTCGCTCTCCTCGGGGCCCACCGTCACCGTCACGACCTCGACGTCCTCGTCGGCGGCCTCCTGTATCTGGACGGCCTCCTCGACGGCGTACTCGTCCCACTCGTTGAGGTCGTGTGTGACGTACCGGTCGTCGATCCCGAGTCCGTCGATCTCGAACTCGTCGTCGACGACCGCGACCTGCTTGACTGTGACAAGAATTTTCATACCACGACCTGGTACCGGACGGCGAATAAACGTTTCCGAACCAGAAACCACCGGCGAGTCGTTTACGCTGTGACTACCCCGCGTACCCGCTCAGCCCCTGCTATATGCCACCGCGTGTCGGGATCCGGATACGGGCACGCTCGACACCGCCGGCAGCGTCGTCGCGGGCGTCGTCGCCACGCTCGTCCCGGGCGCGGTGACGCTCGCGCCCCTCCCGGTAGTGGGCCTCGCGACGGCCCGGAGCGTGGGCACCGGCCTCCAGACCTGGGCCTTCGCCGGCCCGTTCGTGCTGGCCGTCGGCCTCGGCGGGGCGACCACCGGATAGTTGCTGAACGCGACCCGGGTCCGAAGCGGTCTGCTCGGCGGCCTGGGCTTGCTCTCGGGCGGGGTCGTCGGCGCCGCCGGTGGCGTCGACGGGGGCGCGTCTCGAGTCGGTTCGCCCCATGAGTGTCGTCGACTGTCCCGCGGACGCTCGCCAGCCTAATCGTCGGCTTCTACGAACCGGCCGCTTACGTGTCCGAACACGCTATAGCGGTTCGGACTGGCTCGCGGTTCCACCGCTCGCCTGTACCGAGTGTCCTGCGGACACTCGCTCGCCTAATCGTCCGCTTCGGCCTCCGGCTCCTCGCCGGCCACGAACTCCCCGAGGCCGTCGATGGGGCGGTCGGGATTGAGGCTGTCCAGTTCCTCCGGCGCGCCCAGCTGGGCCTCCGTCTCCTCGGGGTCCCGCAGCTTCGTCCGGCCGCGGTGGACGGTGACCTCGTCGTCGAGGTGGAGCCGAATCGCCTCGAGCAGCGCGTCGGCCTCGAGCGGCTGGCCGAGCTGCTGGAGCTCTTCCTCCGAGGCGTCGTCGGGGACGTTGAAGGCCCGCTGGGTGATGATGGGCCCCTGGTCCAAGTCCGTCGTCACGTAGTGGGCGGTGACGCCGGCGATGCGGACGCCCTCCTCGATGGCCTGCATGTAGGCGGAGGCACCGGGGAACGCCGGCAGCAGACTGGGATGGACGTTGATGATGCGGCTCTCGTAGCGGAAGACCACGTCCGGCGAGAGGATGCGCATGTAGCGGGCCAGCACGATGAGGTCGGCGTCGTACTCGGCGAGCAACTCGAGCAGTTCCGCCTCGTCGGGGGTCCCCTTCTCGTCGCCGATGTCGTGGAAGGGGACGTCGTACTTCGCGGCCGGGGTTCGAGGTCGCTGTGGTTGCCGATGACCACCTCGATGTCGGCCCCAGGTCGCCGTTGGCCCGAGGACTCGAACAGGGCTTCGAGACAGTGGGATTCCTTCGTGACGAGGACGGCGATGGACTGGGTCTCGCGGTCCGCAGGGAACCGGACCTGGATGTCGACGTCGAGCTCGTCCCCGAGCTCGGTCAGGTCCTCGCGGAGTTTCTCCTCCGTCGTCACCATCTCGGCGGTGTCGACGTGCATGGTCATCCGGAAGACGCCCTCCCGGACGGCCTGGTCTAGGTCCTCGATGTTGATGCCCCGTTCGAACAGGAGGGAGGTGACCTCCGCGATGAGCCCCGTGTCGTCGTCGCCGACGACGGTTATCTCGGTCAGGTTCCGGGTCACGCCCACCACCTCCGGCGCTCGATGTGTTTCATTGGCGCTCTGTTGGTCGTGCCCCAAGCAAAAGGCTTCGTTTTCCTGCAGTGGCAGCACAACTATTACGCTCGAGTGTTTCCCGTGCAGTGTGAGCGAGCACCACCCGACCGTGGTCTGTGCCGACCCGGACGACGCTGCACGGGCGGCGACGCTCGAGGCGCTGGCCGGCGCGGACCTGGACGTCGTCGGCGCGGCCACCGTCGCGGATGTCGACGCGGCCGTCGACGAGTCAGTCGACTGCGTGGTCACGGCCTTTTCGTTCCCGGACGGGGACGCCTTCGACGTCGTCGATGCGGTCCGACTGGCACACGACGACTGTGTCTGTATCCTCTTTACCGACGAGTCGCCGTCCGATCTGCCCAGGGGCCGGCCGGACCAGGTCGTCGAGTACGTCCCGCGGTCGATTCCCGCTGCCCGCGAGCGACTCGCCGACGTCGTCGCGCTCGCGGCCGCCGAGTCGACCCACGCCGCGTTCCCCGTCCCGGACCGGGAGGCCGATCGCCTCGCGGCCGTCCGCGAGTACGACGTCGAGGCGCTCGCCGCCGAGGAGACGTTCGAGCGCCTCACGGCGCTGATGACGACGCACTTCGACATCGACGTTGCCTTCGTGGGACTCGTCGACGAACACGAGGAGCGGTTCGTCGCCTGCGAGGGGGCCAACTGGCGGACGCTGGCCCGCGAGGACTCCATCTGTACGCACACCATCCTCTCCGATGAGGTGACCGTGGTCGACGACACGCACGAGGACCCTCGCTTTGCCGCCAACGACCGACTCGACGACCTCGACATCCGCTCGTACGCCGGGGCCCGGATAACCGACGAGGCGGGCAATGCCCTGGGCGCGGTCTGCTGTATCGACGACGAGCCCCGCTCGTACACGGCCGCCGAGCGGGCCGACATCCGGCGATTCGCCGACGAAGTCGAAGAACAGCTGTCGCTGCGCCGCCGACTCGGTGCCGGGGTGACGTGAGATGGGTCAGCGTCACGACGGCCGGTATACGTTCGCGGGGACGCCGCTGAACCC
Source organism: Haloarcula halobia (assembly GCF_029338255.1). NCBI lineage: Archaea > Methanobacteriati > Methanobacteriota > Halobacteria > Halobacteriales > Haloarculaceae > Haloarcula > Haloarcula halobia. The sequence goes on along the minus strand of NZ_CP119787.1, from coordinate 3,337,131 downwards.
CGTCGACCCAGGTACCAACATCCTGGTCGCCGGGCCGATCCTCGATGGCACCCGCGAGGCGGCGCTGCGGTTGCTCGCGGCCGACTCGGCCGACGGCATCGTCGTCGTCGCCGCCGACACGAGTGCCGGCGAGATCCGGCGGGATTCGACGCGCTGGGCTGTGACGTCTCCGGCGGCCGGGTCCGGGTCGTCGACTGCAACCGGGCGGACGACGAGGCACTCGGCGAGTCCGTCACGGCGGTGACGTCGCCCGCCGACCTCACGGGTATCGGCATCGAGTACTCCGGGCAGTACGAGGAGATGTACGCCCGGGGCTACGACGCCGTCAGGACGGGCATCTACACGCTGACGCCGCTGCTGGTGTTCAGCGAGGACGTTCGCTCGGTCTTCCGGTTCGTGAACATCGTCACCAGCCGCGTCCGGACCGCCGACGGCCTGAGCGTCTGTGTCATCGACCCCGAGGCACACGACGACCAGGTCGTCGGCAGCATCGCCCAGTCGTTCGACGGTCGGATCGACGTCCGCGGCGGGGACGACGGGCCGGAGATCCGGGTACAGGGCCTCCCCGACCAACCGACCGAGTGGACGCCGATGGGATAACACAAGCGTTTTCTCCGCCCCACGCCCGCTTGCGTGTAATGACCGTCTACACCGCAACGGTGACCGTCCGACTCAAACGGGGCGTTCTGGACCCCGAGGCCGAGACGACCCAGCACTCGCTCGAACGGCTGGGCTTCGAGCTCGAGGACCTCCGGTCTGCGGACCAGTTCGAGCTCGACATCGACGCCGCGTCGGCCGACGAGGCCGCCGACCGGGCCGCGGAGATGGCCGAACGCCTGCTCGCGAACCCGACCATCCACGACTACGACGTGGAGGTCGACCAGGCCGAATGACGATCGCAGTGATCCAATTCGGCGGCTCGAACTGCGACCGCGACTCGGTCCGGGCGCTGGCGTCGCTGGGCTTCGACGCCGAACTCGTCTGGCACGAGGACGGGCTGCCAGATTCCGTCGAGGGTATCATGCTCCCCGGCGGCTTCTCCTACGGCGACTACCTCCGGGCCGGCGCGATGGCCGCTCGCTCGCCCATCATGCAGGACGTCAAGGACGCTGCCGAGGACGGCATTCCGGTGCTCGGCGTCTGTAACGGCGCGCAGATCGGGTGTGAGTCGTCGCTGACCCCTGGCGTGTTCACCACCAACGAGAGCGCCCGGTTCCAGTGTGAACACGTCCACCTGCGCGTGGAGAACGCGGACACGCCGTGGACCAACCACTACGAGGAAGGCGACGTGGTCGAACTCCCCATCGCTCACGGCGAGGGCCGCTACGAGATCACCGACGAGCGCCTCGCGGACCTGGAGGCCGAGGACCGCATCCTCTTCCGGTACTGCGACGCGGACGGTGCGGTAACGTCCGAGGCCAACCCCAACGGCTCGAAACACGCCGTCGCGGGCGTCACCGGCGCGGGCGACCACGTCGCGGTCATGATGCCCCACCCCGAGCGGGCGTCTCTCGAAGACCTGGGGCGCACCGACGGGCAGGGCGTGCTCGAAGGCTTCGCGGAGTAAGGACCCACTCGCTGCTGTTCTCTCCCGCGACCGAGCGACCTGGGAGCAACGCTCATCGTCGTTCCGTCCCGCTCGAACCCCGAGGCGCGGCGATGCCGTCGCTCACCGCGTGGAATCCAAAGGGAGATGGATGGGAACGGGGCCATCTGGAGCGTGTGACGGTCCCGGCGGCCCCTACGACACGGTAGACCCCCTGATCACAAAAGGGCCATCCAACCGGAGTGAAAGTGAAAGTGGTCCGCTCGAACGCCCGACGGCGCCGACACTTACTTTTCGATAGTTGGCGTACTGTCACCTATGGACACCGATAGCGCGACCACACAGGAGTCCGTCAGGGTCTGGCTGGTCGAACGGACCTACTCCGACGACGAGCAGAACCTCATCATCCTCACCTACGCGACGCCGGACGGCCGGCGTGACTTCCGGAAGGAGCGGGCGCTGACCTCCTACACCGGCGACCACCGGGAGACACCAGTCTCGATGGCCGTCTCGCCGGACAACCTCGGGGTCGTCGACGACGCCGAGACGCGCGAGCGCTACGCCGTCGAGGCCGACCGGATGCAAGAGAAACACGACCTCGACGACGTGCTCTGACGCGAGCCGAAAAGCCAGTCCTCAGCGCGCCAGCGGCAGCGAGTAGCCCTTTTCGCGTTCCATCACGGCCTCCCACGTCGCCTCGCACTCACAGGACACCTGCTCGAAGACCGTCTCGTCCTGCCGCAGGTCGAAGTCCTTGATGGCTCGCTGGACACGGTCGTCACACTCGCCGCAGTTGTGCGGGCCGCGGTCGCTCCCGTGGCCGACGGGATCCGAGACGACGATGACGTCCTCACCGTCAGACGAGTCTGACGAGCCTCCGGTCGCTCCGCTCCCGGAGACGTCGGCGGTCGATTCCAGCACCTCGGCGACCGACCAGAGCCACGGCGGGCGGTAGCCGCCGTCGTGGTACAGTTCCTCGACCATCGTGTAGCGCTGGACGTTGCAGGGGTTCATCGAGACGGTGTGACAGCCGGAAACGGCGGCACACTTCCGCACGGAGCGTTTCATGTCCGCGACGGCCTCCGACTCGGTGAGGAAGGGGGGCTTCATCAGGAGATAGGCCTTCACGCCGGCACCGGCCTCTCGGGCGGCCTCGCAGGCGTCTTCGAAGTCGGCGAAGTCGAAGTACTTGTTCACCGAGTCGTGGCGCACGCGGTCCGTTGCCGTCTCCAGCCCCACGGCCACGTCGGTCTCGAGGCCCACGTCGACGAAGTCGCCGACGCGGTCGGCCTGCACGAAGTCCGGCAGCGACTCGACGACGATGCGCTCGCGGTCGGCGAACGTCTCGGCGATGGCCTGCCGGGTCTCGGCCGGCACCTCGCGCTCGTCGAGGAAGGACCCGGAGGTGTATATCTTGACGAGGCCCGACTCGGCGTCGGCGTTCTCTGCCTCGTGGTCCAGACAGTGCTGGATCTGGGCCATCAAATCCTCGTGGGCGACGCTGCCGCCCTCGACGGACTCGGCGACGTAGCCACACATCGTACACCCGCCGGCGCGGGCCCACCGGCAGCCGCCGGTGTTGAGGATGATCGTCAGGCTCTGGTACACCCCGTCGGGCGTGTTGTCCTCGTCGAGCCAGACCCGGGTCGGCTCCCGGGGGTCGTAGGTCGAGTCGTTGCGCGACCGAATCTCGCGCATCACCGCGTTGTGGGCGTCCATGCCCTTGCCCTGCTCGTAGCCGTCGGGACTGGGCTTGCTCATTGGGCAGGGGTAGCCGACGGGCGCGTAAATCGGCTTCGTTACCCGTCGTCAGCCCGGCCGCTCGAAGGCGAGGAGACGGTCGCCGATACTGGCGTAGGCGACCCCGTCGAGCCCCGCGACGTCGAAGACGTTGTCCCCCGGCCGGTAAACCGCTAGCGGGTCGCCCGACTGCTCGTCGACGGCGAACAGGCTCGTGAAGTCGGCCTTCTCGGGCGTGATGGCCTCCGCGACGACCATCTGCTCCGTCGCGCCGGCCGGCCAGCCGTTGTTCGACGGCGTCTCGTAGCGGAACCGACGGCCACCCTCCGGCAGCGAGAAGGCGTCGACGGCGTTGGTCATCGCGGCGGCGCGTGCGTACAGCGTCTCCCCGTCGGGTGCCAGCAGCGGCCACTGGCTGTAGCCGTCGACGTGCCAGGCGACGGTCCCGTCTGCCTCGACAGCGACCGTCTCCTCGCCGAGTCCGTACAGCACGTCGCCGTCGGCCAGGAACTCCTCGACCAGCCGGCGCTTCTGCCACCGTTCGGTGCCGTCGGGGGCGAACGCACGGAGCATCGACCCGTCGCCGTCCGCGACTGCGGTGACGACTGTCTCACCGACCGAGACCACGGCTCGGGCGCTCCCGGTCGATTCCGCCCAGCGCTCGTTCCCGTCCAGACCGAGCATCGTGAGTCCCGACGCCGACGCGACGCCTACGCCGCCGGCCGCGGTGGTTGCCGCCTCGACCGTGGTGAACTCCGCCGTCCAGCGCACGTCGCCGCTCGCGGCGTCGATTCCGTAGACGACCGTCGTCAGCGGCTCGTCCGGCGTCTCGTGTGTGGCGTCGGGATGGTAGAACTCGAGGCCACCGGCGACGACGGTGCCGTCCCGGACGCCCGCGACTGCCAGTTCCCGCTCGCGCTGGAGCGACCAGCGTTCGTCGCCCGTCGCCGGGTCCAGGGCGTGCAGGCTGGTCCACGACTCGCCTTCGGTCTGTGTCTCGCCCGTGACGACGTAGAGCGAACCGTCGCCGAACGTGAGACTCCACTTGTCGCGGGCGTTCGTCTGTCGGAGGTGGGTGCTGGTGAGCGCCCCGCCGGGGAACTGGGTCTGCCAGTGGAACGATCGCCCCGCAGTGTCGAGTCGCGCGACGGCCGATCGACCGTCATCGTCTCCGAGCGTCGCGTAGAGGGCCCCGTCGTGTTCGGTCAGCGCCAGGATGGAGCCAAAACTGGGGTCGAAGGACCACGCGGGCGTCCACGTTCGCAGGCCACTCGACGCTTCGGTCGGATCTTCGTCCGGCGTCGGTGCGCCGGTGTCCGATTCGGTGGGTCGCTCCGTCGCGGTCGGTGACGTCGACGGTTCGTCGGTCACAGTGTCGGTCGGCTCGCCGTCGGTCTGACAGCCCGTTACCGGCACGCACGCGAGACCTGTTATGGCGAGGAACTGCCGCCGGGAGATCATACTACGTCTACCCTCGCCGACACAAAGGGGCTACCGGGGGCTCAGTTTCGCTTTGAGCGACCCCAGCACCGCGGCCCCCGCGAGTACCGCACCGACGGCGTTCGCCAGGACGTCCGCGCCGCTGGTTCCCCGGGAGGGGACGAAGCCCTGCAGGACCTCGACACCTGCCCCGTAGCCGATGGCGACGAGGACGACCGCGGTGACGCCGGCCACGTCCTGGCTCTGTCGTCCCCGTGCCAGCAACCCGGTGAGAACGCCGTAACTGACCGCGTGGACCCACTTGTCCAGACCGACGCCCAGCAGCGTCGGCACTGCCGTGTCACCATTCGCCGGTATCGGCACCAGCGAAGTGACGAGCAAGAGGAGTGCGAACCCGGCCGCCGGAATCCACCGGCGAATTGCCGACCGATCCATACTGAGGGATGGCCGTCGCGCCGAATAAACGGAGCGGTGCGCAGAGCGCGCCGTGTCGACAGCCATCGGACCCGACGCCGACGTTCCCACTCACTTCCACGTCCCGATGGATTTATTCGCTCCACAGCGAAGAACCGATACATGAACGACGAGTCCGGGGCGGCGGTCCTCGAAGACCGCCCCGAGCTGCAATCCGCTGCGGAGGCGGTCCTCGTCGTCGACGAGGAGGCCGATGGCTGGGACTTCGACGACGTCCCCGTCGACTCGGGGCTCTTCGGCGAACTCGTCTCTGAGGGCGTCGTCGAGAAGGTACACGGCCAGTACCGCGTCGCCGACCCGCAGGCAGTCCGAGCGGTCCTGAACGGGGAACCTGCCGCCGAAGCTGGTTCCGGGTCGCGAGCCCTCTCCGACTCGTTTCCCTCGCTCACAGACCTCGAATTCGAGTCGCGAGCCGTGGGCCTTCTGGTGGCCGCGCTGGCCGTCGTCGCCGTGGCCCGTGCCTACGTCGTCGGCTCGATATACCGCGGCGGCGACATCGTCCTCTCGGGGAACGACCCGTACTTCTACCGGTATCACGTCGAACAGGTCGCCGCCCGGCCGGGAGCGCGGCCGACTTCGGCGCGCTCTCCGCAATGCCCGGCGGCCTCGTCCAGGGCGAACCGCTGATGGTCGCGACCCTCTGGTGGGTCGCCAGTCTCTTCGGCGGGAGCACCGAGGCCATCGGACACGTGCTCGCGTGGTACCCGGTGCTCTCGGCGCTCGTCTCTGCCGTCTTGCTCTACGCCCTCGCGCTTCGGGTGACGAACGACCGTCGTGTCGGCCTGGCCTCCGTGCTCTTCCTGGCGTTCATCCCCGGCCACGCGTTCCGCACCAGCCTCGGGTTCGCCGACCATCACGCCTTCGACTACCCGTGGCTCGGCCTGACGACGCTGGCGCTCGTGGTCTTGCTAACGGCCGACGTAGACAGAGACTCGCTACGCACACCGGGACGCTGGTTCGCAGCCGGTGGACTCGGACTCGGTCTGGCCGGACAGGTCCTCGCCTGGGAGGCCGGGCCGCTACTGATTCTGCCAGTCGGTATCGCTCTGACCGGGAAGACGATTCTCGACGTCGCGGCCGACCGCTCGTCGCTCCGCACGAACGCCCCGGTCCTCGCAGGGACGACGCTCGGGGCCATCCTCGCCTGGGGTGTCCACGCGATTGCTGGGTGGCAGACAACACTCGTCGCATCGACGCCGGCACTGTTGACCGTCGGTATACTGGCGGTCTCGCTGACCGCCGCGGTCGTCCGTCAGATGGGCGGCACCACGAGACAACTGGCCGGAATCGACGTCGGCCTGGGTATCGTCGGGTTCCTCGTGCTCCGTTTCGGTCTCCCGGCACAGTGGGCGACCGTACAGGGTCGTCTCGATACGCTCTTTCGCTCGGACGCCATCGCCGAGACGTACGGCCTCTTCAACGCCGATTCCTTCGGCTTCCTGCTCCTGTTTGGCTTCACGCTCGTTCTCTCGCTCCCCGCGATGGGCTGGGGCGTCCAGCAAGCACGTGAGGGGTCGCTCGGGTGGCTCGTCGCCAGCAGTTACGCGTGGTTCTTGTTCGGACTCGCGACCATTCAGGTGCGCTTCGTCGGCGAACTGGCCACCTTCGCGGCGCTTTTCACCGGCGTCGCGTTCGTGTGGGTGGCGTCGTGGATCGACCTCGCACGGCCGCTTTCGACTGACGGCGGTCGAGACGTCGTCGACGTAATCGTCCCGGAGACGCGGACGCTCGGCGCGCTGGTCGTCCTCTTCCTGCTGTTTGGCGGGTTCGGCATGTTGCAGGTCCCGGTCAAGACGAGCCAGGTGGTCATCGAGGACGGCACCTACGAGGCGGCGAGTGCGATCGAGACGAACGCTGCCGAGCGCGAACTCGAATACAATCAGAACTACGTCCTCAGCCGGTGGGGGCAAAACCGCATGTACAACTACTTCGTGAACGGCGAAGCGGAAAGTTACGCCTATGCTCGGAGCAACTACCCGCAGTTTCTCAGTTCCCAGTCACCAGCGGGCGTCTACGACCGTCATTCGGGCCGGGTCGGCTACGTGGCCACGACCGACGGGCCCGACCTGCCGGCCGAGACGATGTACGGCCGGATGCACAACGCCATGGGCAGTCGAAACGGCGAGGTCAGTGGCCTTGGACACTTCCAGCCCGTCTACGCCAGCGAGAGCGGGAGCCACAAGGCGTTCGCACTGGTCCCTGGGGCCACCGTTCGCGGGACCGCCGCGGCGAACACCACGGTGACGCTCACAACTGACGTCAGCGTCTCCGGGACGTCGTTCGAGTACGAGCGCCAGACGACGGCGAACGCGACGGGTGCGTTCGCGGTGACCGTCGCGAACCCCGGGACCTACACCGTCACGATTCGGGACGGCGAGACCCGCGAGGTCGACGTCTCGCAGGCAGCGGTCTACGACGGCCAGAACGTGACGGTCGGATAGCCGTTCACTACTGCTCCTCGACGTGGCGCATCTGGACGGCGATACCACGCGTCGAGTCGCGCATCTCCGGCCCGCTCATCTGGGCGCGGCCGACGCCGAAGGCGGCGTCGCCCCGCACGATCACGTCGTCGCCGACGCGGATGTCGTCGCTGGCGTCGGTGATGCCGGGCGCGAGGACCGATCCGTGGGGCACGAACGGTTCGATGTCGACGACCTTCGCGGGAACGTCGCTCTCGATCCAGCGGCGGGCGCCGGCGACCGTCAGCGAGAGGACGCCGTACTGCTGGGCGAGCGCGGCCAGCTGCTCGCCGTCTGGGCTGTCGGCCCGTAACTGGGGATAGCGGCCCGCCGTCTGGATGTCGTCGAAGAGCGCGTCGCCAGCGCCCTCGCCGAACTGGTAGTCCGCGACGGCGCGGACGGTGTTGGCCTCGCGGGTGGACTTCCGGTATGTGTCCCACCCCTCGAGTTCGGCGGCGAGGTTCCCCAGCGAGTCGGCCGTCGTCGGGTGGTCGGCGACGGTGTAGGTGAACTCGAGGCCCAGCGACGCCTCGACGCGCTCACAGATGTCGCGGTACCCCTCGCCGGGGACGTGCGCGATGATCTCGGGGTAGTCGGCGTCTTCGAGATACCGCTCCAGGACGGTGCTGACGAACTCGATCTCGTTTGCGCTCCAGTTGCCGGTCACCACCGAGTCGTAGTGCTGTGCGGGGTAGGTGAGTTCGAGCTCCTGCGGGACGACACCGATGGGGGAGGTCATCGACACCATGTGCGCGCGCCAGTGGACGGCGTCGTGGTACTGCTCGTGGCTCTGGGAGTCGCTGTAGGGCTTGCGCGCCGAACAGGGGACGAGCACGAGCGGTCGGTCGTCGAACCGGGGGACGTAGCGCTCGGTGACGCGCTCGGCGAAGCGCTGGATCTCGACCCGGCGGATGGCGTCCTCGGTGGCCGCCGAGAGCTGTGCGCGGCGGATGAGCGGGGTGCGCTGCTCGACGTAGCCGTACTGCTGGTCGAGCAGGCGGACAGTCGCCGTGAGCCAGTTGTCCTGGCGGGCCTGGCCCTCGACGTAGTCGCGGAGGCGGCCGTCGCGGACGCGGCGCCGGACGCGTCGGAGTTCCGCAGCCAGCGCGTTGACGTTGTGTTCGACGCAGTCCTGGGGGTCGAACTCGTCGCGGGGCACCTGACAGGCCGGACACGCACAGGGGAGTTCCTCGAGGTCCTCGAGGAAGTACGCCTCGTCGGTGGTGAGATAGCGTCCCTCGGTCCCGCGGACGACCGCTCGGTCCGGGTCCACCAGGTCCACACCGGCGTAGACCAGCGTCGCGACGTTGCGTGGGGTGGCGACGCCGGGCAGGTAGAGCGCCGTGTCGCTGGGCGTCGCCTCGCGGACGGCCGTGACGGCGCCGACGAAGGCTTCGCCGTGGCCGACGTAGCCCGGGGCCCCCGAGAGAACGGTGACGTCGGCCGGGTGCTGACCCGCAGTCTGTGGTGACACCACCGCCGCGCTGGGGAACTCGATGTCGGGGTAGTCGCCGGCGAAGGCGTCGGCCACCTCGTCGGGCGTCCCGGCCGGCAGGCCGCGGTAGGGGAGCACCGTCACCGCGCTGTCGTCGCCCTCCGGCGTTGGGTTGTCCTGGGCCCAGAGACTCCCACCGTCGCGAAGCAGGGTGTGGACGGCATCCGGCGTGTCCGCGTCCACGTCGCCCACCAGCGCCGGCGTCGTCACGGACTCGGCGAGGCGAAGTTCGCCCAGTCGCGCGGCGGCGTCGCGCTCGTGGACCTCGAAGTAGTCGGTCATGGGGTAGCGTCGGCCGCGGGCGAGTAACTATCTTGCTCTTCGGCGATTGCCCGTGCATGGTCGAGTGGCTATCGGACTTCTGCCTGGCACACGGACGCCTGGGCTTTTCGCCGTCGCAGCCGAACGGGTACACATGGTCGGGTCACGGACGCTGACGGCACTCGTCGGCCTCGGGGGCAGTCTCGCGGTCACGGTGGCGCTGTGGTGGTCCTTCGACACCCTGCTCGTCTTCCTGCTCGTACCGTTCGTTCCGTTCCTGTTCAGGGGGCTGGGACGCGAGGAGACGCGGCCGGTTCGCGAGTGTCCCCGCTGTGGGTTCCGGTCGACCGTCGAGGAGCACGACTACTGCCCGCGAGACGGGAGCCGGCTCGAACCGGCGGCATCGCAGTGACAGCGGTGTGGAAAAAGCAATATCCCCGGCCCGAGACTACTGCTCACATGGGTAACGAACGTACTCTGGTAAAGGACATCATGACCACGCCGTTAGAGACCATCTCGCCGGACGCGAAAGTCGTCGAGGCGGCCGCTGTGATGCGCGACATGGACATCAGCGCGCTGCTCGTGACGACCGCGCCGCCCTCCATCATCACGAGCACGGACGTCCTGGACGCCGTCGCCGAGGGGATGGACACCGACGACCTGCTGGTCTCGGATTTGATGACCGAACACGTAGAGACCGTCCCGCCGGACCTCCCGCTGGGCGAGACGGCGGCGATGATGACCAACTTCGGCATCAATCACCTCCCGGTCGTCGACGACGACTACATCGGGATGGTCTCCTCGTCGGACATCACGAAGCAGCTGCACTGAGTACGACGGTCAGTCCGGCCGTTCGGCCACCAGCACGCCGACCTGCCCGGCGACCATCTCGACGGCCGTGATGGCGTAGCCGGCGTCGGTCAAGGCGTCCGCGAGCACGCCGACGGTCGCGGGGTCGTCGACCTCGGGGCTGTAGAACGGCTCGTCGGGGTCCGGGTGCCCGAAGAACATCACGTCGCCGAGGACGATTTTCCGGGGTCCGAGGCCGGCGATGACGTCGATGGCCCCGCGCTTCTCGTCGTCGCCGAGGTGGTGCATCGCGAAGTTCGAGGTGACGATATCGACGTCCACGCCGTCGGGGACCTGCGGGTCGCGGAAGCGCCCATCGCCGAAGGCGACGTTCTCGATGCCAGCGTCGGCGGCTTTCTCGCGGGCTCTCTCGAGCATCCCCTTGCTGATGTCACGCCCGATGACCTCGCCGGCGACCCCGGCGACGGCGAGCGCGATAGCGCCCGTCCCGGTGCCGAGATCCAGCACCACGTCGTCGGAACGGGGGTCGGCGTGGGCCACGACGAGGTCGGCACAGGCGCGGTACTCGGGGGAGTCCTGGCTCTCGTCGTAGTCGGCGGCGTGTTCGGAGAAGCGCTCGGCGTGTTCCTCGAGGGACTTCTTCATGCCCAGCGGTACGGCGGCGCGATACAAGTCGGTGCTGGCTCACCCGTGGCGGCGTGAAGAAGCCAGCGTCACTCGGTGAGTGGAGGGCCGAGGTCAGTCTCGTGGGGGCGACAGCAGGGTAGTGTACTTGTCGGCCGCATTCGCCGCGGGCTCGGCGCGGGCGGTCTCGTTCGTCGCTGTCTCGGCGCCGGCCGTCGCCTCCGCACCGCCGGGCGTCATGCCGCCGACGGCCTCACCGGGGCCGTCGTTCGCCTCGCCAGCGGACGAACTGATGTCTCGAAACCGCCCCCGTGGTGGCCCCGTTCAGAGGTCGTACTGGTCACGGACTAGGTGGGCCAGGCCGCGTTCCTCGAGGCGATCCATCGGCGCGAGCATGTTCAACTGGACGACGCCGGGCAGGCGTCCGATCTCGACGCCGCCGGTGAACGTACAGCGGGTCCGGACCTCGCCCTCGGACATGTCCAGCAGCGTCCCGGCGCGGTCGAAGGCGTTGTCGGTCGCGTCGTTGACCGTCGCGCCGGAGCCGACGACCTGGATGGGGCCCATGTCGGTCTCGACGTCGACGCCGTACTGCTCGCCCAGCGCCTCGCCGGCCGCGACGTCGGCGTCGCTGTACGGCTGGGCGATGTGCGGGAGGTCCGCCTGATTGGGGAGGAGGATTGGCCCGTCGATGTCGAGGTCCTTGACGACCTCGACGTCGAACTCGGTGTGGCCGCTGACGTCGGTGGTGTGCAGCGCCAGTTCCCCGTCGCCCTGGTTGGCGTGCATGTCGCCGACGTAGATGCCCCCGCCGTCGACCTTGACCGGGCAGATCAGCACCGCACCCTCGCGGACGGCGTTGATGTCCATATGGCCGTCGGTGCGCTGGGCGAGGGCCGTCTCGTCCTCGAGGCCCCACTCGTGGTCGGCGCCGATGAGGAACTGCCCGAAGTCGCCGGCGTTGTGGGAGTCCGGCAGCTCGATCGGTGGCGTCGTCCCGATGTTGCCGATGAACGGGCGGAGGTGCCCGAGTGTCCCCGGCATCTCCGAGGGCTCGTACAGCAGGATGGGGTGTTGCCGGCAGTTCTCGGGCAGCGCCATGTTCTCCCTGGCGTTCTCGGCGAGTTCGTGGGCGGCCTCCTGGTCGACGGTGAGGCCCACCTCGTTCTCGTGGTCGAAGACCGTCGTGATGCCGTACTCGAAGCCGAAGGCCGAAGCGTTCGCGCCACACTCGGCACACCGGATAGCGTCTTCCCCGGTGCCCTCGACGACGCTCTCGGGCCAGGGTTCGCCACACTCAGGGCACTTGTGGTCGACGAACGGGTCGCTGCCGAAGGCCCCCTCCCGCTCTTTCATCGACCCGGTGCTGGTCGCGACGCTCGTCATCTCGATGCTGTTGATGTGGATGGCGATGGCGTCGCCGACCTCAGCACCGTCGACGCGGATGGGCTTCGTGACCTCGTGGCCGCCGCGGAAGTCCGGTGTGATCATCGGGCCCCAGCAGGCCGGCGGCGTGTGTGTCCTGACGGTCCCGCCGTCGGCCACCGTTCCGGCCCACTCCTGCTCTGGCCCGACCAGGCCCAGCGTGTACTCGTCGACCTCGGCTCGTTCGTGACTTGTTGTGACATACCACTATATTCTTGTCATTCGACTCAAATAAAGGTGGTCAGCACAGTTACTGCGATTTCAGTACTCACAGATGTACAAGGAGGAAGCCCACGGATCCATCCGTGGGAGGAATCCGACAGAGCTGGCCTGTGGATCGTCTTTCGTTTCTATATCGGTGACAGCTTTTCGGCCATATCTGATATCCAGTACATCGAGGAACCCAACAGCGATCGAGTAATTCAGCACTTTCGACAGCGACAGCCCCCAACGTTCGACTGAATCGCCGGTGCCATCATCGGCCTGGAAATCCGCTCGTGCTACACGATACCCACATCGACCTGCACCCGACTCCCGCTCTGGCGGCTGTTATGTATATAGAGCACCACAAAATCCACGGCCTGATCTTTCCCGCTTCATTGAATACCACACAATAGCGCGTGTATGAAGTTGACAAACACTTTCAAAATTTTTTGATAGTAACAGTATCTGAGAGATCTGGGCGGTCAGCACACTAATATTCGAATATGAGAAATACCGGAAATTTTTTTACTCATGTATTATGATGCTCAACCGCATGTCGGATGATACCACCTCGTTTGGCAGAAAACGGAAACGACGCACGTATCTGAAGAAGGTCGGGGGAGTCGTTGGCGTGTCGATGATGGGGTCTCTGGCAGGATGCGGCGGAGGCAGCGATGGCGGTTCCGGTGGCTCCGGCGGTTCTGACGGGTCGGGCAGCTCTGACGGCGGTGGCGGTTCTGACGGGTCGGGCGGTTCTGACGGCGGCGGCGACGAGACGACCGAACAGAGTGGCTACGACAGGGAGATCGACAAGGCGTTCATGTCCCCGGACAGCCTGAAGATCGACCTCTGGAAGGCCTTCCGAAATGGGATGAAGGAGGCAGCGAACGACTTCGGGATGACCGCAAGCGCCCAGGACCACGGCGGTCAGCTGAGCAAACAGATCTCTCAGATCGAAGGCGCGATCACCAGCGGTGCCGATATGGTGGCGGCAACTGCGCCGAGCGACTCGGGTGTGAAATCGCTCGCCGAAACTGCTGTGGCCTAGGGAGTGCCGTTCTTCGAATACTGGTCGATGGGTAAGTGGCTGGTTCCGGAGTCTGTCGGGCCGGAATTCGTCCAGTACCAGATCCCCGAAACCTACCACGCAGGCGCGATCCCCGCGAAGGTCCTCTTCGAAGAGATGGGCGGGTCGGGGAACGTCGTCGTCATCCTCGGGCCCAAGGGTCACATCGGATCGTACCGCTATGAGGGGTTCAAGCAGGCGGCCGAGGAATATCCCGACATCAACGTGCTGGCACACCAGTACTCCGGTGGGTGGACACGGAAGAAGGGACGCCAGGTCATGTCGGCGTTCGTCTCGAACTACGGCGACGACATCGACGGCGTCTACTGCAACAACGGTACCCTCGGCCTGGGTGCGGCGTCGATCCTCTCGGAGAACGACATGGCGATTCCGTTCACCGGATTCGACGGCGCGCTCTCGAACATCGAGTATCTCAACAACAACGGTCCTGACTCCGGGGAACCGTACCAGGTTCAAGAGCAAGCCGCGCCGCCGTTCTGGCAAGGCGGCTGGGCCGTCGCCAAGGCGTGGGACTGGCTCCACGGGTGGCGGCCCAAGACACCGGAACGGATGCTGTGGGTTCGGACCCTCACGGTCCTCAACCCGGAGCTCGATCAGTCGAAGTTCAGCGACCTCGAGACGAGGTTCGCCACGCCGGACCGGTACATGGACGTCGCGTACAGCGACGGTCACTCGCCCTACGATTGGAAGGCGATGTCGGTCCACGAGAGCGGGGACGACTGGGACCCCCAACACGAACTCGTGCCGATCCGAAAATCCGAATGGGAGCAGCTCAAATGGACCGAGGATAACAGGCCGAACAACCTCGATATCCCGGACGCGTACGACGACACGCAGCTGTTCGATCAGGTCGAGGAAGACTACAGGACGCGCAACGAGAACGGCATGAACCCGTATCTCTGACTGCCGCCATTTCGATCTGTTTCAAATTAGTATGCACACCACATTATCGACATCCGAACGCAGATTACAACGCCCCTCACGATGAGTGTAGAGACAGATTCTACAGAAGACGAGGCCGTGGGTGACTCTGATTCGACCGTCAGATTCAGGGTCGAGAACGTCCGCAAGGAGTTTACGAACGTCGTCGCCCTCGACGACGTCAACTTCGAACTCCAGACTGGCGAAGTCGTCGGGCTTGTTGGCGAAAACGGTGCGGGAAAGAGCACCCTCCTGAACATCCTCAGTGGCATCTACCAACAGGACCGGGGGCGTATCTTCGTCGATGGCGACGAAGTCACGATCACGACCCCCCGCGAGGCCTCTCACCACGGCATCGCCATCGTCCATCAAGAACACAACGTCATTCCAAATCTCTCGGGATACGAGAACTTGTTCTTAGAGCAGTTTCCGGACTACTCTACGGCGGGAGTCCTGGACGTAGACACGCTCAAACGTGAGGGTGAGGACGTTCTCGACACGCTCGGAATCGACCTCGACCTCGAGAAACGCGTCTCGTCTTACTCGTTCAGCGACCGGCAGATGCTGAGCATCGCGAAAGCGTTCACCGAGACGGTCCACACCGACCACCCGATCATACTGCTCGACGAGCCGACTGCGGGCCTCGAGGAAGACGGACGCGATCTTCTGTTCGACCGTATCGACGACCTGCGTGATCGGGCCTCGTTCGTCTTCGTTTCACACGAACTCGACGAGGTTCTCGAGATCAGCGACCGCATCTACGTTCTCCGCGATGGCCAAGTCGTCGACCATCTTTCCCGGGAGGATGCCACCGAGGACAAACTCCAGCAGAGTATGGTCGGCAGAGAAGTCTCCGAAGAGTACTATCAGGTCTCCGACCAGCGCAGCGTCGAGGACAACGAGGTCTGCCTCTCGGTGTCGGACCTGAGCAAAGAGAACCACTTCGATTCGGTATCCTTCGACGTCCGTGCAGGTGAGATATTCGGCATCTGTGGCGTCATGGGTAGCGGGAAGAGCGCCCTCGGCCGTGTCTTGAGCGGCGTCGACACGCCGGACGAAGGCGAGATCTCCATCGAAGGGGAATCGGTCGAACCGGGGTCGGTCCACAGGATGGTCGAGAAGGGGATCGGTTACGTCCCCAAGGAACGCCAGTCTGAAGGGACACTCCTCTACCAGCCCCTGCGCGTGAACGTCTCGCTCCCGAGTCTCGGTACCGACCTCGTCGCAGACAACGTCCCGGGGCTCGGGTCGGTGCCCTGGCTCATCGACTTCGACAAGGAAGACGAGATGGCCGAGGAGGTCGTCGACCGACTGAACGTCAAGACGCCAGGCATCGAGTCCCCACTCATCCAGCTTAGCGGTGGGAATCAGCAGAAAGTCGTGCTCGGGAAGAACCTCCAGCGGGAGGTGTCTGTCCTCGTCATGGATAACGTGACTCGCGGTATCGACGTCGGTGCCAAAGAGGAGGTCTACCAGATCCTCAGGCAGCTCGCCACGGACGGCGTCGGGATGATATTCATCGCCGACGCCCCCGAACTGATCGGGATGAGCAACCGGATCGGCGTGATGCACGAGGGCGAACTCGTCGACGTAATCGATGCACCGCGCGGCGACAAACCAACCGAATCGGAGATAATCAAGAAGATGATCTAACAATGTCAGGAGAAACACGTGGAAACCCAGTATTCGATTGGCTTAGTGAGTATCGGAACAACCGCTCGGTTACGGACATCCTCGTGGATCTGGGACCGTTCTTGATGCTGTTGATACTGATGGGTATCTTCACCGCCACCTCGAACGTGTTTCTGACCTACGAGAATCTGGTCGGGAACGTGATGATGAACAGCATCATCCTGTTGTTCGTGGCGCTCGCCGGAACCTTTCCCATCCTGCAACAGAGTATCGATCTGTCCGTGGCGTCTATCGTCTCTCTGAGCGGCGTCATTACAGCGATGCTGATCAACGACTTCAATCTCGGTTTACTCGCTCTCCTCCTGGGGGTACTTGCGGGGACGGGCGTCGGCCTGCTGAACGGCGTGGTGTTCGCGAAAGCAAAGATTCCCTCGTTCCTCGTGACCCTCGGTTCGTTGTCCGTCTTCAGCGGCACGGCCCTCCTGATGACTGGCGGGTACTCGATCCCCTTCAACTCACCCGGGATCAGACAGATCGCGATCGGCAACACGATCCCGCAGGTCCCGAACCTCGTCGTCTGGGGTATCATCTTCTACATACTCGTTTCGCTCCTCGCCTGGAAGACCACCTTCGGGCGCTACACGTACGCACTGGGTGAGAACGAGCGGGTCGCGGACTTCTCGGGGGTCAACGTCGATCGGTACAAGATCGGTGCGTTCGTGGTCTCCGGGACCCTCTGTGGGCTGGCCGGCGTCCTCTTGACTGCACGGATCTCCTCGGCGACGCCGGGCATGGGTGAGGGCCTCCTCCTCCAGAGCATCGCAGCCATCGTGATGGGTGGCACTGCACTGACCGGTGGCGTTGGCGGGCCCCACCGAACCATTCTCGGTGTCTTCGTCATCGGCGTGCTGACCAACGGGATGAACCTGCTGAGCATCCAGTCGTTCATCCAGGAGATCATCCTCGGATTCGTCGTCATCTTCGCCGTCGCGATGTCGATGGATCGAGACAAGATAGACATCGTCAAGTGACTACGGACAAACAAGTCGGTTTCCCTTAGATTTAATTGGAGCACGGTATACTATCAGCCACAATGTACGTTCTCGATACGTGTCACGAGCACGGACGAGCGACCCGGAGACGAGGAGTTACGCATGAGTGACAGCGAATCCACTGTCTCGGAGGCGGTCCAGCTGTTCGCCCAGCTCGAGTGGGTCGACCTGACCCACTCCCTCGAGGAGGGCATCCCGTCGGTCCCGAGCCACGCTCGGTATGGCCATACGCTCTACCAGTCCTACGACCGGGGGGATCCAGCGTGTCACTACCGGATCTCGATGGGGGAACACACCGGGACACACGTCGATGCCCCCCTCCACTTCATCTCCGACGGAGCGGCGCATTACGACATCGCGTCGGTCCCGATACATCGCCTCGTGGGACGGGCTGTGACCATTGACGTGACTGACGTGGGTCCCGGCGAGACGGTCTCCCGCGAGCACATCGAAGAGTGGGAAGCGGAGCACGTACCCATCGAGCCTGGCGATCGTGTCCTCTTCCAGTTCGGCTGGGATCGGTACTGGTCTGCAGACGACGATGCGAACGAATTTCTCAGCGACTGGCCGGGACTCGCTGCGGACGCTGCCGCCTACCTCACGGAGAGCGATGTGAGGCTCGTCGGCTGCGACACAGCCGCCATCGACGCCGCTGGAGCCGAGGAGTTCCCCGCCCATTACGAATTGCTTGGGAACGAAACGTACATCATCGAGAACCTCACCAACCTCGAGAAGTTGCCGCCGGAATCGCTCCTGTTTACCTTCCCACTCAAGATCGAGGAGGGATCGGGGTCGCCCATCCGAGCTGTCGCCCTCGTCGACTGAGTGGCCACATCTCACTCCCGCTCGTGGAGGTCCCGTACACTGACGCCATCGGGAACCCGAGCGAGCGCCGTCGCCGGCCAGTCGTCGTGGACCAGTGTGAACGAGACCTCGGGATGGGACTCCACCAGCCGCGCCACGCCGTCGGCGGCCGCCTCACACGCGGCCCCGTCTGCTCGCTCGGGCGTCTCGGCGTTCAGCGGGTAGGTCTCGGAGAGCTCCCGAGGATAGGGGCCGAAGGGCGGCAGGACGCCCCACGTCTCGTCGTAGCGGTCGTTCGACCCGCCCTCGGTCAGGAGCACCTCGTCGCCGTCGATGTCGAACCGGTCGAGGCGGTCGTGGTGGCGCAGCACTTCGGGTCGACGCGCGCTCTCGTGTGAGGTGTAGAACATGGCGTGCTTCGAGGCGGGATCCGACCGTTCGAGTTGTGCGGCGTGGTCCAGCAGGGCCCGGTAGCCGTCGACCATCGACGGGTGGCCGCGGGCCCGCGAGTCGACCAGTTCCAGCAGGTTCCCACTGCGGATGGCCTGCTTGACCGTGCGGATCTCGGCGTAGGTGACCTGCAGGTTGTGCCGGGCCAGCAGATCCTCCCGAACGTCTTCGTCGAGCGAGTCGAGTTCCCCGGGCGTGTAGTCGGTACAGACCGGACAGTGACACGGGAAGTACTCGAGGTCGTCGAGTTGCTGGGTCCCCCGCACCGTGAGGTAGCGGTCGTCGCGGGCGTAGAGCGCGTACGCGGCGGAGTCAAAGAGGTCACAGCCCAGCGCGGCGGCCATCGCGAACATCATCGGGTGGCCCGCGCCGAACAGGTGGACCGGCCCCACCTCGCCGAGGCCGCGTTTGCACGCCGCCACCACGTCCGCGAGGTCGGCGTAGCGGTACTCGTTCATCAGCGGGACGACCGCACCCAGGGGGAAGACGTCCAGGCCGGTCTCGACGGCGTGGCGACCCGCCTGCTCGCGGAGCTCCGGATACGTCGAGCCCTGGACGGGCGCGCTGACGAGCATCTCGCCGGTGTCGACAGTCGCGGCGCGCTCGAGTCGGTCCTGGGTGGTCGACAGCTCCGCCGCGGCCCGTTCGCGGTCGACGTCCGGCGGCGTCGGGATGTCGACCGGCGTCCCGACGTCGCTCCCGATGTCGCGCTGGAACGCCAGAATCTCCTCGGTCGTGACGGTGATCTCGCCGTACTCGGCGAGCTGGAACGAGCCCGAGTCGGTCATGACGGCCCCCGAGAAGTCCAGCAGGTCGTGCAGGCCCTGTTCCAGCGCGGGCTCGCGGAGTTCGTCGGACTTGTGCAGGATGTAGCTGTTCGTGATGAGTATCTCGGCCCCGAACTCGGACTCCAGCGCCGCCGGGTCGATGGTCTGGACGTGCGGGTTCACGACCGGGAGGATGGTCGGCGTCTCGACGGTGACGCCGGCGCGTGGGACCTCCAGCGTCCCCAGGCGGCCCGCAGCGTCGTACTGGCGGACCTCGAAGTTCGTCATTGTCCGTCGTCGGGCGGGGGCGCGCCTAAGGGTTGTGTTCCGGGGCTACAGGTCCATGGGGTCGAGGCGGTCGACGATGCCGTCGAAGTCGTCGTCGAAGCCAGCAGGGTGTCGATATCTCGGTCGCGGTACTGTGCGACGAGCGCCGCGTCCGTGAAACTCAACTGCTGGTCGTCGTCGCGTTCGAAGATCTCGATCGCCTCGGAGAACAACGTTGGCGAAACGTACAGCAACTCGTAGACTTCGGGGAACTGTTCGACTCCGCGAAGACGGTGCCCGATCTGTGTCGCAGCGTCGATCGAGTTGCTGCGTTTGAGCGTTAGTGTCACTGCCTCGTCGTACACGTATTCGATCACGTACGGTTGGCCGAATTCGCCGTCATAGAGGGTTTGAAGTGCGTTGCTGGCCGCTTCGTGGCGCGACGATGTAGTATCGTGATCCGCGTACAGGACCCCAGTATCGACCAGTACCGTCATCCGTAGAGGATATCGTCGATATCTTCTTCGTCGGTATCGACGCCGGAACTGAACCGGCCTCGTTGCATCGCCGCTTTCTCCTCCTCGTTCAGTGGAACCGTTGGTCGACGAAAGGAATCGATGACGTCCTCACGGGACTCGTACGCGTCGTCGATGAGTCGGGAAAGCAGTTCCTGCTGCGTGACTTTCTGCCCCGTCTCCAGCCGAATCTCGGCCTGCAGCTCTTCGAGCCGATCTTTCGCGTCCTCGTCGACCTTGACCGCCGTCGCCATAGTAACTCGGTAGACTCCGTTACCGAATAAACGTTCGGACGATTCACCGCTCGAACAGCGCGTAGTAGAGAATCCCGACCGCAGAGCGTCCGTCTCGCAGTTCACCGTCTCGAACGCCCTCGACGAGCGACTCGAAGTCCGTCGTCGCAACGTGAATCGACTCGTTGAAATCCAGATCCTGTTCGGCGGTCGGTTCGCAGTCGCGGGCGACGAAGTAGTGAAACTCCGAGTCCGCGAAGCCGTTGGCCGGTTCGGCGCTGTAGAGGTACTCCACCAACCCCGCCTCGTAGCCGGTCTCCTCGGCGAGCTCGCGGCCGACGGCGTCCGCCGGTTCGCCGTCGTGAGACTCCACGCTGCCGGCCGGGAGGCCGTAGTTGACCCGCTTGACCGCCTGGCGCCACTCCTCGATGACGACCACGTCGCCGTCGGGCGTGAAGGGCAGGACCACCACGCTGTCGCCCTCGCGGAAGAAGTCGAAGTCCGTCTCGGTCCCGTCGGACAGGCGCACGGCCTCGTGGACGACGTCGAACCCCGGACAGGTGTAGGCGATGTCGCTTTCGAGCGTCTCCCACGCGAGATCGTCGGTCATGGCTGTGGCTGGGGGCGTCGCGGACTTACCCGTGCCGGTCCCGGCCAACGGGCGTCAGAGTTTGTCGGCGTTCCGGGCCTGCTCGGAACGGCGGGTGGCCTGTTCGAGGCGTCGCTCCGTCGCGTTCCCCAGCCCGTTCGGGAGATCGCTGCGGGCTTCCGACAGCCGTTCGGTGACGCGGTTGAGCCGGTCGACGACCGTCCGGAGGCTCTCGTCGGCCCGGCCCCGCTCGCCGTTTTCGGCTCGTTCGGCCGCGCGTCGGGCCGCCTCGGCGACGGCCCCGAGCGCCTGCGCGAGGCCCCGGACGGCATTCGACTGCCCGCCGCCGGTCTGTCCCTGTCCGCCGCCGGACGTCCCGTCCTCGTCGTCGCCGTCGCTGTCGGCCACTGCGGCGATCTCGGCCCGGGTCTCGTCGCTGATGTCGGCGAGGAACCGCGCCAGCGACGCCTTGCCGGTGTTCGGTTCGTCGATGCGGACGCCGTCGTCGGCCTCGGGGTCGGGATTCACCCGGAACGCCCCCACCTCGTCGTCGCTGTCCCGGACCTCCGTCGTGTACGCGCCGCCGCGGTGGACGTAGACGGCGTCCGGACCGACGAGCGGCGCGTCGTACAGCCGGCTGGCGAAGTCGTCCTCGACGGCGAGGTCGGTGAGGTCGCTGTCGGTGCCCTCGCTGTCGACCTCGAGTTTCGTGGCCGACTCGCGGGCGACGAGCGGGATCTCGCCCTCGACGCCCGCGGCCGTCACCGGGCGCACTTCGTCGCCTCCGTCTTCGACGGCGACCGTCTCGCTGTGTGGTGCACGGCCAGCACCGTTGACCGTGAGGCGGTGCTCACCGGCCGGAACGTCCCGCAGTGCGGCGATGCCACCGAACGTCGGCGCGGCCTCGGGCTCGCTCTCGAGCAAGACGAACGCCTCGACGGGCGAGGACTGGGTGGTCAGCCCCTCGCCGGCGGGCGCGTCGTCGGTGGTGACCGCCTCTGTGACGTTCGCGACGACGGTGTTGACCGACGACGGCGCGCCGATGGCGTCGTAGCGCTCGGCCAGCGCCGCCCGGTGGGCCGGCTCCGAGATGTCCGCCGCGGGGTTCGCATAGCGGGGCTGGCCCCAGGGTGCGCCCGTGGTCGTGATGTGCCCGGCGATGGCGTCCTCGGCGAACTGCGGGACGGCGAACTCGAAACTCAACTGTGGCCCGGTGAAGTCGGTGATGTGCTCGATCTCGCTCGTCGGCACCAGCGAGTACGCCACGTCGGGGTCGCCCCCGCGCTCCTCGTGGTCGAACACCAGTCCCGTCGCGCGCTCTGGCAGCGTCGTCGGCGGCGACGAGAGCGCGTCGAACGACCGGATCGTCAGGTCCTGGTCGACGAGGTCCGACTGCTCGACCGAGGGCAGACGGTCGTCCTCGTAGATGGGCGCGCCGTCCAGCTCGGGCAGTACGTACGGCAGCACCCGTCCCTCGTCCCGCGGGAGGCCGTAGGCCAGCGGAATCGACGCGATGTCTTCGAGCGTCTCGATGGGCCGGTTCGTGATGTCGGCGAAGGAGTCCCCCGTCGGCAACCGCTGGAACCGGTCGGCGATGTCGTTGAGCGAGAGCGCACTCGAGTGCGAGCCCAGTTCCGAGAGGATGCGCGGGACGCTCTCGGCGTCGGGATCCAGGAACTCGTTGTTCGGCACCTTCCGGGAGTGCGAGCTGGCGACGAAGAGCTGTGGCGCCACGGCGTCGGTGTCGACAAAGACGTGCAGCACCTCCCAGTCGTGCCAGTGGAAGTTCGTGGTGAACTGGTCGAACGCGGAGTACATCCAGAACTGGACCGCCGCGAGCGGGGAGTCCTCGTACTGGACGACGTTGTAGAAGACCGTCGGGTTCGGCGGCTGGTCGCCCGTGAACTGCTCGTGGTAGCCGTCGAGGGCGTCGAACCCGGTGACGACGGTCTCGCCGTCCTGCTCGCTGGTAAAGGGTCGCGGGTCCGTCGGGAACCACGGCTCGTGCTCGTCGAAGTACAGTACGGGGGCGAACTGCGCTGCGAGCTCATGGGCCCGGTCGTCCTCGACCTCCGTGGCTTCGCTGTCGCTCTCGCCCTGGAGTGCGCCACAGCCCGCGACCGAGGTCGCACCGGCGCTGGCGAGTGCGCCGAGGACCGTCCGCCGGCTCAGTGCATCGCGGTCCGTCATCGGTGTGCGACCGGCCAGCGACCGGAGGACTGGCGCTCGACTGTACTGTCTGCGTTGCTAGGGGGCCCGACCATACGAGGTGCAACGAGTGGTGCGGGAAAGTTCTTCCGGCAGGAGACGCCGACTGTGGCTACTTCTGTCGCGTCCCCGCCGTGGGCGCGAACTCCGCCACCCAGGTTCGGACTTCGACGAACTCGACGTGTCGCCTGACGAGGTACCACGGCGTGACGAGGACGGCCCCGAGCGCGTTAGCGTAGGCGTCCCCAAGCGAGAAGTACCGGTTCGGGATCAGCGACTGGCCGAACTCGATGCCGACGCCGTAGACGACGACGAGGCCGACGACGAGGAGTGCACGCCGTCGCATCGACTGGTTCCAGTCCGTCGTGGCGTAGACGCCGGTTCCCGCGAGGACGGCGTAGGCGACGAAGTGGCGCCACTTGTCGAGTGGCAGGAGCTCGGGTTTGCCAGCGTCGATGACCGTCTCCGGCGGCACCGTCAGAATCGACGTGTAGAAGATGAACCCGGCGATGCCGACGACGAAACTCCAGCGGAGCCAACGTGGCAGGAGTGGCACTCGAATCGTCATGCTCTGTGGATGGCCGGTTGTTTACAGAACGGGTATGTATAGTCTGTGACTCGTGCTCAGGGCCCTTGAAAACGGTCGAAACCCCGTCAATAGGCCCTGAAACCCTCGGTATCGAGGTAGTTGTGTGCGACCGTGATGGCGTGGTCGGCGTGGAGCGCCCGCGGGCCCAGTGAGACGCGTTGGTCGGCGTAATCTACGAGCAGGTCTGCTTCGCTCGCCTCGAAGTCGTGGTGGTCCGAGAGGACGAACACCGGATTCTCGGGCGGTTCGATGTCGACCACGGGGGCGCCGTCTTCGTGGAGCTGGACGACCGTCCCACGGGCGGCGACGTCCTCGATGGTCCCCTCGAACCCACGGCGCGTCAGGGCGACGCCCGGTGACGTCTCGACCGGCATGTGGCCGATGGCCTCTGCACGCTCTTCGAGGGCGTTGCGAACGAGGGCGGCCGTCGAGCGCTCGTCGGGATTGAGTCGCCGGAGGTCGCGCCCGTCGAAGGTTACCGTGTACTCGTCGCCGAGGACGAGGTGGGTGCGGACGTCTTTCCGGATGTCGTGGCTCAGGAAGAAGGCGCTGTTGACACAGCGACAGAGCACGTCCAGGCGACCGGCGGCCCCGGCGAGGTCGTCCAGCGAGAAGTCGGGTGTGGTGGGTGCGTCGTGACCGACGACGACGAACTGGCGCATATCTGCCCGACCAAGGCACCGTCCCCGCATACATCCACTGGTTGAGCCGTGTGGTTTGTCGCGGTGACCGCCCACTGCTCCCGTCCCGTAGGTCTCTGCGGACTGGGGCTGACTCTCCTGTTGCTATCTCATAGAACAATTTGTGGCGCCGTCGCTGTGTGCAAGAGTTGGCTCGGCTCGTCTGCGGCTCTCTGTCCTGTCTCACTCTGTGCTCTGGCCTGTCGGTCTATCTGGTCGAGTACCCTCACGACTTTCACTCCCTCGCTTGGATCTATCGGTACCGGTGTATCGGATTCGATCGACGCCACGAACCTGCGAATCAGATTGTAGTGTCCCGGTGCGGGGTATTTGCTCCCCTCCGAGGTGACGTCTCTGGCGTAGTCGATGGCGTTCTCTACCGTCCCTTTCGTGAGCTGGCCGGCGGCGCCGAAATTGTCGAGGACCATCGAGAACGGCGACCGGTCGAGTGTATCGTACGTGACTGCCGAGTAGTTGAACAGGTCGACGACAGCCATCTTCTCGCTTCCGGTGATGATGATCGACTTCCCGGGGAGTGCCCGTTCTGTCACGTGGATGCTCCCGAACCGGTCCCCGTCGGCGACCTGGACGCTGGCCCCCATGAGTGTCCCGTCGTCGGTCAGGTCGACGTTCACACAGGGATCGGAGACGTCGTCGAAGAAGTGGGTGACAAGATACGTCGGGTGCGGGAGTCGGTCGCCGATCGGGCCACCGTGCGACTCGTCCACCCACGACCGGTCTTTCCCCGGGATGTCGTCAGGGTTCGGGGCGCCGCCGATGAAAGACCTGACGCTGTGGATGGTGCCGTACTCGCCTGCGTAGACGTCGTCTAATACTTCCTCCATCGGGTCGAAAAAGAGGTTGTTGTGGACGACGCTGAGTTTCTGTCCGGTTTCCTCGGCTACGCTAATCATCGATTCACACTCTCCTTCGGTCATCGCCATCGGCTTCTCTACGAGCACGTGTGCACCCGCGCGGAGCGCAGAAACCGTCAGGTCCGCGTGGGTGAACGGCGGTGTGTTCACGTGGACCACGTCTGGCGTCGCCTCGACCGCTGTCTCTGGGTCCGTGTACCACTCGACGCCGTACTTGCTGCCGATGGTACGGGCGCTGTCGGCGTCCACATCCGCCACCCAGGCCAGCTCGACCTCGTCGATCGCTTCGATGACCGGGAAGTGGTAGTTCTTCGAGGCGTAGCCACAGCCGATGACGCCGATTTTCAACATCGGCGTCCCTCCTCGACGCTGGGCAGGCCGCCAGTCGGACGTTCGGTACTCGGTGCGTCGTCGTCCCCGGCAAATGGTATCGTGGTATCGGTCATGGATGCTGTATTAGGTCCCAGATCGTGGCGTGTCATTCGTACTGTGTCGTCCTCGGGATGCCCTCTGGACGCTGCTTCCCCGGGCCGCTCTGCGTTGCCCGCTGCTCCAAGTAGGTCGAACGCGACGTTCGAGTCCCACCGCCACGTCCCGGCTCCTGTTTCGGCTGCTGGTGTTCGAGCAGGTCGCTGAGTCCCTTTCGGAGCCCGATCTGTGGTGACCAGTCGGTCTCTCGTTCGATGCGGTCGATGTCGGCCTCGGTGGGGTCGGTCGCTCTCGCGGACTCGCGACGCCTCCTGTTCGATTTCGATGTCGGACTCGAGGGCCGAGCCGACGGCTTCGGCGACCTCCTGCACCGACCACGCCTTCCCGGAGCCGACGTTGAACGCTCTCGGCGCCGATTCGTCGAGGTCCGCCAGCGCCATCAGCGCACGCGTGACGTCGTCGACGTGGACGAAATCCCGTCTCGGCGAGAGATTCCCGAGCTCGATCGTTTCACTCCCGTCGCGGATCTGTTCCAAGATCGCGGGGATGAGGTGCGGATTCGTCTCCTGTGGGCCGTAGACGTTGAAGAGCCGAGCGGAGACGGTCGTCACCTCCGACTCGGTCCCGAGCCGGTTCGCGAGGTCCTCACCGACCAGTTTCGTTTTGCCGTAGACGTCCATCGGGTCGGGAGTGACGTCTTCCGACAGCGCCCGCTCTCTGGACGGATAGACCGCTGCGGACGACGTGTTCACCACTGTCTCGACCGTCGAGATCTCCTTTACGGACTCGAAAAGGTTTCGCGTCCCCATGATGTTGACGTCGAACGCCTCGCCCGGGTTCTCGTTACAGTACGGGACGTAGTGGATCGCGGCCAGGTGGAAGATCTCGTGTGGGTCGAACCCCTCGAGCGCTGTCTCGAGGGTATCCGAACGAAGGTCCAGTTCGCTGAATTCGGCGGCCTGTGGAACGAATTCGTTCCGTCCGGTTTCGAGTGAGTCGATGACGAGCACGTCACGCCCGTCGGAAAGTAGTCGTTCCGTGAGCTATGAACCGATGAAACCGGCACCCCCGGTTACCACCGCTCTCGTTTCGGCAGTTGCCATAGCGGATGAAAATTTCAGCAGATACCCATTGGTATGTACAACTTTCGCGGAGTGCCCGTGCAGCGTCTCACGCTAGATCCCGGTATTTATCGGCTAATTGGTCGACGATCCGGTCCCAATCGTGGCGCTTTCCGAACTCCCGTGCGTCGGTCGCCAGGTCGGCCCGTGCCGTCTCGTCGGTCAGCACGTGTTCGATGCGGTCGGCGAAGGCTTCAGGTGTGGGCTCGACGACGAACCCGTTCACACCGTCGTCGACGACCGCTGTTCCGCCGTTCTCCTCGTAATCGGCGACGATCGCGGGGATGCCACACGCGTTCGCCTCGAGAATCGTGTTGGGGAACCCCTCCCGCTCCGAGGGCAACACGAAGACCGTCGCCGACTTGATGATCCCGACGACGTCGTCGTCCGCTTCGACGAAGCCGCGGAAAGTGACCTGCTCCGCGACGCCCACCTCGCAGGCATGTGCCTCTAGACGCTCGCGTTCCGGGCCGTCGCCGACGATTGTACACGACACGTCGGCCGTCGAGGAGGCAGTGATCTGTGCCACCGCATCCAACAGTAGATCGACGTTCTTGTGTTCCGAGAGCCGGCCGACGTACACGATGTCCGGATCAGCGTCGGATTCGGGGACCGCTTGGAGGCCGTCGAAGTCCACGCCGTTCGGAACCACCGAGACGTTCGACCGCCGCCCGATACCGCGAAGGTCCTCCTGGATCGCGCCCGAAATCGAGACGATCTCGTCCGGTAACCTGACAGTAATCTGTTCTATCGACCGCCCGAACACGCCCTTGTAGCCGAGATAGTCCATCCAGTATTGGTCCCAGACCTCGTACCACGTCACGACCAGCGAGGACCCGGTCAGAGTCTCGTGGAGGGATGAGACGAATATCGGGAAGTAGGGGAACTGCTGACAGTCGATGACGTCGAACTCCTCGGACAGCAACGGTCGGGCCAGGTGCAGCGAGAACTGTATCGCTTGCGTGATCGACCGACGGCCGTCGGTGTAGAGGTCGTAAGGTTCACACACCCCGTGGAGGACCACCCCCTCTCGTTCGATGACGGCCGGCCCGTCCCAGTACTTCATCCCGAACATGTGGATCTCGTGGTCCGACGCGAGTCGGCGAGCGATCTCCCACACCCGCTTCTGTGCCCCACCCTTCTCCCAGGGATAGACAGCATCGTAGACGAACGCGATCTTCACGGTGAACCACGCCCAGCGATGATCGTGTAGTCTGCTCCGATCGATGCCTGTGAGAGTCGTTCCTGGATCACTACCGGTGGTTGTTGAAACGCGAGGCTCCCCCCCGTATTCCAACGTCTCGAGGTTCCCCGTCCCAACCCGACGTCGGACAGACCACACTGGTGGGCCGCCGACGAGTGCACCGATCGACTCATGTCTGTGTCGGTTGGGACGGGGGCCGACAACCCCTTTTGTAATACCGCTCCCTTTCGACGGCCAGGGCCGGAGTGGACAGTACTGCTCATTGCCGGTCGATCAGTGTGAGAAAAAACGAATTGAAGACCGTCTGTAGCCCGATGACCACGACCGTCGACGCAAGTAGTAACGCTCCAATGGTTGAGGAACCGACCGTCTCGATGGCATCGCTCTGACCCATCACGTGGCCGAACCACGCGAGGCCGAGGCCAGCCACTATGATGCCACCGAGGAGCACCTGTTCCAGCTGGAACCGATGTCGGACGTTCTCTATGAGCCGGTTGTCCGTATTTTGAATCGGATCCCCTGCGATGGAGCTGAAAAGCGCGAGCGCCAGGATCTGGTACCCGACGAGCGTGGCCACCACCCCGCTCATCAGCGTCCCCAGGCCGAACGTCACACTCCCGAGAGTTATCCCTACGAGCGACAGCGCAATCAGGACTACCCCGGCCGTCACGGCACCGATTGCCGGATAGGCAAATAGGTAGTCGGGAGCGTTGACGAGCATGAACCGAACGTGTCGCCAGCCG
Source organism: Haloarcula halobia (assembly GCF_029338255.1). Classification (NCBI taxonomy): domain Archaea; kingdom Methanobacteriati; phylum Methanobacteriota; class Halobacteria; order Halobacteriales; family Haloarculaceae; genus Haloarcula; species Haloarcula halobia. The sequence goes on along the minus strand of NZ_CP119787.1, from coordinate 3,308,487 downwards.
TCTCGGAAGCTCTCAAGCGTCTCTTCGCCCTCACGCTCGTGGTAGACAATCGGGACCTCGGCGATTTCGAGCCCCTTCGCCCCGGCCTCCATTATCATCTCGCTGGCGAACTCCATACCGTTCGATCGTAGATCGAGCGTTTCGAGCGCCTCCCGCGAAAACACTCTGAATCCACTGTGAGCGTCGCTAACGCCTGCTCCGTAGAAACTGTTGAGGAACTTGGTCAACAGCGGATTCCCGATGTGCTTGTGCAACGTCGGCATCGACCCCTTCTCGATTGTTCCCTTCAATCGACTACCCATACAGATGTCCGCATCGCCGTTCCGGACGGGTTCGAGTAGCCGTGGAATTGATTCGAAGTCGTACGTCGTGTCCGCGTCGCCCATCACGATGTACTCCCCTCGTGTCCGGTCGAAGGCGTACCGATAGGCGTAGCCGTATCCGTACTGATCCGGCGTGACGACCCTCGCACCGAGGCTACGTGCTATCGTCGGTGTTCGGTCCGTCGAACTGTCACTCACGACGATCTCCGTGTATATCTCGAGCGCTTCGATTGCCGTCCGAATCCGCCTGACACACTCGACGATACCCTCCTCCTCGTTGAGTGTCGGCATTACGACGCTCATCTCCGGTTCCGCATCGCTCTGCGGCGTGACCAGATACCCACTGCCCCCCATTTGGCCGTCGACCGGTTCGCGCCCATCATGGGCGATGTCTTCTTTTGACATGTGCGGTAAACTTAGAAAAGTTAATGAATCATCACTTTGATGAGGGGGGATCTATACTTCCAGAACGAACAGAACCGGTCCCACTGACCTCTAACCTCGGAAACATATTGTAGATTTATTCTATCCTCTTAGATAATGGTAATATTCACCATACTACCGAAACAATGTCTTAACGGACTACTACGATGAGATTACTGGGTTCTAGAGGGGCTGTTTGCCGGCGGAGAGGACACGTGAGTGCCTTGTTGAAGGCCTTCGGGACACTATGACAGATATATTTAATATCGAATAGTCTTGATTGGGGGGGTCTGCCAGTACGACCCGGATAGCTGCTGGGTCCCGTAAATGATGCGTTATTGGCGAGTGTTCTCCACGCGCGCTATATTTAACCGGCAGTCCCCGAATAAAGCTCTTCTATTCGGGTGTGGGATATCCGGACGGGGGACCGCGAGAGATCTGCTCTCTTGCAGTACTGATTAGACTACATGTAGGTGGTGGCTCTCACTGGTCGGTCACTCTGCGGAGAATGGGCCGGCGCTCCAGTCCACGTTCCAACTCCGATTTCGCGGGTCCTGCCGGGCACGCCTACCGGCGTGCCGGGCGGGCTTCCACGGAACACCAGCGCTAACCGTGAGGCGGTTGCCTCGGTCCGGGCATGCGGCGCTCCCTTCGGTCGCGCCGTTCCGGGCTTCCGAGCCCCCGGGCCACCCTGGCAACGCCATCCACCGTGGCCGTACGGAATCCCCGTGGATCGGAGCGCAAGGCTGAGCAAACCATGGAACCCAACGACTCCGGCGATCTCGAACCACTGACTCCAGAGGACGGCGTCTCGATGTACAAACAAGACCGACGTGACGAGGTTTCAGAAGCCACGCTCCAGTCGCATGGCTACCGGCTTCAGCGATTCGTCGAATGGTGCGACGAGCGGGATATCGAGAACCTGAACGAAATCACCGGCCGGGACACCCATCGATTCAAGCTCTACCGGAAAGCCGAGGTGAGCCCACCCACCCTGAAGAGCCAGATGGACACGCTCCGCGTGTTCCTCCGATTTTGCGAAGACATCGACGCGGTACGGGACGGCGTCGCCGAATCAGTGACGAGTCCGACGTTAGACGCCAACGAGAAACAGAGCGGCGACATCCTTCCCTCAAAGCGGGCCGCAGACCTTCTCGCGTATCTCGACAAGTACGAGTACGCGACCCACGAGCATGTGATCGCACGGTTACTCTGGGAATCCGGCGCGCGCACTGGCTCACTCCTGGCAATCGACCTCGACGACGTGCGCCTCAGAAACGCGTACATCGAAATCCGCCACCGTCCCGATACCGGAACGCCGCTGAAGAACGGAGCGCACGGCGAGCGGGATATCGCATTGTCGTCGCAGCTGGTCGGCGTGTTACGCGACTACATCGAGGAACAGCGCCCGGAGGTGACTGACGAGCACGGACGGAAGCCCCTGTTGGCGACTGGGCATGGCCGGATGACGACGAACACGTTTCGCTACTATACGTACCAGCTGACCCGCCCGTGTGTGGCCGGAGAGGAATGTCCGCATGACCGAGATCCTGAAGAGTGCGACGCGCGGGACCGACGGTACGAGGCGAGTAAATGTCCGTCATCGCGGTCGCCGCACGCGCTTCGGCGTGGCGCGATCACGCATTTCCTATCAGAAGACGTGCCCGATACAGTTGTGTCCGACAGAATGAACGTAAGCAAGGAAACACTCGATGAGCACTATGACGCGCGATCGTCACGGCAGAAAATGAACCAGCGGCGCGAACACCTGCCCAGTTTTGACTAGGCAGGACTTGGAATAGCTGAACTGTACTTATTTATAATCAATTCGAGATACCCAAACTGTTGTCAATAAGACAATACCAGCGAATAGTTGTATGTGTAGTTCTCTAACTTTAGACGACTATCATTTGTGACCCGGGTTTCCAACTCCGGAACCGAATCAAATACTGTCTCCACTCGCCGCTTCTCGCTCTCGGTGTCAACAACGCGGACAATAAAGTAGTCCCCGGAGTGATTCTGCGCATCCCTATGCTCGAGACCGCTCAATTCGAATGTCCGACTCTCAGCAGCTGCCGACTTGACCTCCACTAAGGCTCGTGCATTAGCAGTGATTGACTCAACTAACAGTTCGTCCTCTTTGCGCCGCAGCGAAGCCCCAGTGACGAGGATATCACAATGAGGGTCGCTCTTATCTGGAACGAAAGCGATCTGGATCTCTTGAGTCTCACCATCGTGTTCCCCCCTAAGACAGAATCCGCTCTGGATTTCCTCACTTTCTGGGTTCGCGTCGAAGGCCTCCTCGAGTAGCTCCTTCAAATAGTCCATAACGAATTCTTCACCTTGACGGCCAACCGTATTCGCTCGCGTCCCACCCCCGCCTGAATTCCCCTGGTCCGTGGGCGTTGTTGGGCTGAGATCATCCTCATCGAAACTAGTACCCGTCGATTCCTCGGAACTAGATCCCTCCTTCTTCGTGTCGTCTCTCTCTTCTACTTCGGCGGTCACATCTCCCATCTCAACCGAATCCTGCGAACCACTTGAAGTGGTGATATTGGTCACTTGAATCGAAGTATCTTCGACCTCAGGACTCCGGTCGGAAGTATCGTCTATTAGGGTACCAGAATTAGCCCCTTGGCTGGTCTCTTCTTCAACATCTCCAGCCATTTCCTCTGTCTGCCGCATGACCTCCTCGTTCTTTTTCGCCTCTGAACTTTCAGTCGTATCAGCGGCAATTGGGATCCGTGAAATATCTTCACCCTCCAGATATGCATCGATTAGCTCTGGAGGCTTACCTACAGCCCCCTTTACAAATTCAACAAACGCGTTCTTGTCAGCGCCTGTCAGGTCAAGAGTTGCTGCAAGCGCATCGACGAGGTCGAGTCGAGCAGCCTCTGCATCCTTGATAAGGATATGTTCATTCTCCTCATCTATGTAGACCGTTACTTCATGCCCGTCTACTCGCTGTTGGCTTTTGAGACGGTATTCACAGGTGATGCGGGTTACCTGCTGAAGAGTGTAATCTGCGACAGAAACGAGACGTTCTGCCGCTTGCATCGCATCTCGATCCCTGAGGACACTGTTCCCGACCTCAAGACTTTGGGCGAAATCATCGTACAGGATTCGATTTTCTTCTTCATATGGCGGATCTGTGACAGTCTGCTCCATCGCCTCTTCCAATGCATCAGCATCAAGGATCGCCGTCAAGGAGTCAATTATCTCGTCACGATCGAACCGTTGGTCGTATGAAGGAAACGCAACAGCATTTGCTATTGAATCGGGGAGTCTCTCAGTTACTCCTTCCCGTCGAGCAACATACTCGATTTCGTCGTACGGAACAAGAGACTCATTCGCATTTGGGATCAAGCCTGTTTCCCTGAGCTTTGTAGCAATATCCGTGGCATCCTGCTCGGGAGAGTCATCACGGACTACCCGACGAACAATTTCGCGCCACGCCTCCTCGATAGCCGACCAACGCTGCTCGTCGGCGTATTGGAAGAACTCAATATAGGTGTCCAGTGTCGGCTCTGGCGGGATATCAAGTACCTCTACCAGCAAATCGTGTAGACCCCGGTAGTAGGTGTTGATTGGGACGATATACTCTCCCAACCCCTCGCTCCATGCAACTCGCTCGGGCGTCCGGAATTCCGGATCCGCCTCAGGGATGTAAATAAATGGACAATCCTGAAGCTCATCGGATAACTGCGATTTTTCGTCCTCAGAAGCTGTTTCTACCTGATCGGCTAAAGAATGCAGATGCGATCGAATCTCAGAATCAACCGCATCAGAATCTCGTTCTGTGCGCTCGGCAACCGCCTGCTCAATGCCGATTTTATGTTCAGTGATCCCAACATCATCTCTTACGTTCAATAGATTGTAAAGTTCCGATGAGATGTCCGCAACGGACTCAGCGAGCAACGTTACGTCCGCTCGTTCTGTGACAGAATTATGCTCAAATAGATGACTCGGCTGATAGAGTTCTCCATCCTCTCCAGGAAGCCACTCGGTAGATCGTAGGAAGCGAGTGAACGTCGTCGGGCACTTGCTTGTCTCCGTCCTCGTCGCGTATCCATTATCACTGACCGAGAAGTAATACTCCCGATACGCAGCATCTTGGTAGACCTCTTCCCAATTCGCATCAAGCATCCTAGCGAATTCAGCCCCTAAGTCCGGGTTCTCCTTGACCACTTCCTGGAACCGTTTCTCGAACGAACTCGAAAAGGCCCAATCGACGAGTCCATGACGAGCATCCGTCGAACGCATCCAAGAACAGCCCCGTCCACCATACGGAACCGTATCTTTGTCTTTCCGGACATCAGTTCCTTCATCGTCGTGTTCGGTCAGGAATTCACGAATCTCGGCGGCCGACTGGAATGTCTCTTTCGTACACTGGTCGGCGTCTTTGGAAACCGGAATATAGTTCTGAACTCCAAGATCAACGAAGAACGTTCGCCAACTCTCCGTGTCCGTTTCTGTTTCCTCGGAGACTCGCTCAAGGTAGGATTCACTAACAGCCTTTTTGTCAGATAGAGTACTGAAGAGAAGAGTTGAGCGGTAGCGGCCTTCATTATACGCGGTTGGGAGATAGAGTGATTCAGGCTCTACATACGTGCCATCGTTCGCTCGTAGCCTGATCTCAGAAGCGTCAAGATGTCTTCGAGCATGGTCACGGACGTACTCGAGGTAATCATCTAACGTCTCATCGGGAAGCTCTCCGGGGCTCGAAAACGCTTCGTTGATGACGTCTCGAACGATATCTCGATGAGTGAGTTCCTCAATACCCAATCGATCCGCAAGCAGGTCCTGAACCCGTCCTGTCGTTGTGTCTGAGATGGTTTGAGAACGCAGCTCTGCAACCAAATCGCCACTCAACAGGTCTAACTCGTCATAGAACGCTTCGTAAACCGATTCATCCTGTCGGGCTGGCCGATATATAGTATCTCCTGCTTCGGTCAGCGTATGTCGCCCCTCCAACTCGGTCCGTCCTTGGAATGAAAATACTGGCAGCGATTCCAAAGCGGCTATTGTCCGCTCGATCTCCGCTTTTTCCTCCTCTCTATACGAATTAAGACCATCCAGATACCTCTCGACCGCGGCCAAGAGCTCAACGATGTCGGACACTTCGAGGCTCTGCAAGAGATCCATATCCGAAAGCTCCTCGAGCGTTTCCGCCATCGAGAGCGATTGAGTCCTGTCCAGCACCTCTAAGCGTTCGTAATATCGGTCTTCAAGATCCTCTTCCGGGTGGACCTCAGCGTCAGAATACGCTTGTGCAAACTCACCGAGCGGAAGAAGCGGGCGCAACTCTTCTGGAAGGATCACTACGTCTTCCGGTCGGTAGACATCTCCAGATGCAACAGGAACGATTTCCTGTCTTGAGACAGATTCTCTGGTTCGCTTTAGGAGCGGGTCGAGATAGGAAGGCCGGTCTTCTGCAAGGTCCGGGACCAGTTCCAGCAATGCCTCAGGGGCAATATCATCAGCCTTGAATTCAGAGATTGCCGTTTCAACGAGTCCCCCTGCTACTGAGAGGAACCGTTCGTTCAACGGATGTCCCGGACGAATCTCTTCTCGATTAGACTTCAATAGGAAATCAGCCTGAACATCGAACGGGAGAAGGGTATCATTGCTGGCAGGGAAATAACAGAAGAGCCGACTATCTTGGTGTGACACTGGGGCACCCTCATCGGAAACCGGAATGGCGACTGTGACCTCCAATTCTACGTTTCGTTCCTCAAGATCTGCGGCGTTGAACTCTCGTTCGTCTGCCAACATCTCAAAAACCTCAGAATCGGTCGTTAATGATTCCGAGAAGAGTCGATATCGGGCAACGGTACGAACGGAATTGTCCTCCGGGACTCGTTCTTGAATAGTGCGGGTATTACCTCCCGTCTCAATACGTTCGTAGATCCTGGTTTCCCCATCAACCTCAACACGAATGGATTCCAGATTATTCAGGAATGGCAGAAGTCGGTCTATCGATTCCAGTTTGCTTCTGAGCGTTTCCCAACGCGTCTCTGATAAGTCGTCAGCGAATGGAAGCCGTATCCGCGTACCATCTACGTACTCGCCTGAATCTGAAATCGGCAGCTCCGAATCCGACTTGTCGTATTTGAAGCTCGTGTATCCGGTTTCTATGCGTGGACTGTCGGTTACACTGAAAACGGTCTTGAAGCCGATACCGAAATGGCCGATGTAAGAAAGATCGTGCTTGGTGCTTCTTGTGAACTCCCCGAGCGCAGCGATTTCGGCTTCAGTCATTCGCTCACCGTGGTTGGTAACGACCAATGCATCATCTGTGAGCTGTAGAGTAGCCTCTGTACAGTCTCCACCCACGTCGTCTGCATTTTGTAGCAGTTCGGGGATGACCTGAGAGGCGTCGTCTAAACTCTCCAAAATCCTTTCCTGCATCCGTTGGAACTTCGCAACTTCCTCGTCGGGTGTCGCCGTACGCTGAGCCTGCCGATATCCGCGTATTTCCTCTATCAGTTGCTCCGCGTCGCGCTCAGAGGATGGAGGTACGTCAGAAAATTGGCTTCTATCAGCCTGTGAATCCATAGCCCGATTCAAGAATCGGCTATGATTAAATGTTAATGGGTCATCGTGTGGGATCCACGGCCTATGAAACACCGGACGGCGTGAATTGGATTAGCTAGAGGTGAGATCACTAGCTATCGATCTCTCACCCGACCAAACAATCAAAGATTTGCTACCCAAATACGTCCTCACTTGACCCAAACCGTGTAATGTACGGCGCACTCTCTTGGGCAAGTCCGAAAAGTTCCTCAGTACTATAGTCAGTCCAGTGCTCTTCGTCGTTGTGCGGAAGGTATCGATGATCGTCGTGATACCTTTCTCTCTGTGATTCGTTATGATAGCGGATTTTGAACCCGACGTCACATCGTTCGATACGTTCGTAGAGGTCCTCCCAGCCGAAAACATCTGAAGGTGCAATCGATTCTTTCCAGCGAGTGTCCGTATCCCACGGGTAACTGCAATAAGCTGTAATCGATTCGTTCGAATTCCGACTCCCGTCCTGACAATACTGTTTTGGGATATGGATAACGGAGGTGTACTCGGGTATTGCAAGCGCCTTCACGAAGGCTGTGCGGAGAAGAGTCGCCTCTAACTCGTCATGCTCTGTCACAAGCGGCAGCGCATAATAGGCAATGTCTTCCCCGTACTTTACGGCGTAGTTTTTGACAGTAGCGAGTTGGCGTGGCGGATTTTGATTGGAGTAACGTATAGAAAACCGCCGCGTCCCATCCTTCGAGAGTTTCGGCCGCTTGAACTGAAATACAACCCCCTTCAAATTCCGAATCTCCATGTCCCAACCAAGTTCCCGTTCTAAGCGTGTTGACGGAGTGAACACATCCAAAAAATCAAGTTCAGCTTTGTCGCGCATCTGCACATATGACTGCATCGTGAGCGTTGTCTCATACGGAATCCCGCCACTCATAGCTCATAATTCGGAGACAGCTGCATAAATCTGGGAGCAATAGGTTCCACACTCAAGGGACGAGCTCAGGCAGCCTGGTGTATTGGTCCTCACTGTTCGGTTCAGTCACCACGACCCTCTATTGACGCTATTCCCCTTCTGCGAGATAACCATCATTGTCTGAATCATCCTATATCCAGATATGCCGTACTGCACGAACTGTGGCAACGAAACTGAAGAGGCCCACTACTACTGCGGTCAGTGTGGAGAACCACTAACAGATGATTCAGAGGGCGATAGCGTACCGCCGAGGACGACAACCTACCGAACTGGATTCCTGAGTGGTCGGTCTATAGAGTTCCTAAGCGAGGTATTAGAAGATGGAATTGATGAGGATCACCCAGGCCATACTCATTTAGAGCGGGACATTGCAGCGGCTCTCGTTGATTTCGGGATGGTCGGGGCAGTGGAGGATTTGAATTTACTGGAGGTGTTAGCTTCCCAAAGTCAAGACGAGTTTCTGGACGAAACGGAATCTGAGCTAATGCTTCTCGGATTCTTCCGACTGATTCGTCTCTACGATCAAAGTATCGGAACAGAGTGGGAAGAGGAGTTGACCGACCGAATCACGACAGCGGTAGAAGAAGCCAAGAAGGAATTCGATGGAAGCTAGTTCTGAGAGGACATCTGCGTTTGGCGTCGTGGCCGTTCAATCGTCATCGGAAACTCAGACCGGTTCCAGGAGTGGCTCTGCATCACTCCGGAGACATCTTCCTCCGGGTTCTGAGCCTGCCCCACCGGCCGAGTAAGAAGCCAATTGATGATACTAATCACTTTCACTCCGATTGGACCAGCATTATGACCCTACTACTTGTTATTCCACTCAAGAGTCATGACTCGTATCCTCCACGTTAGCGACACGCACCTCGGGAAACGCCAATACGGCGATGACACCCGTCGAGAGGACTTCGCTGACGCTTTCGACGCAGCGATCGACCTCGCCATCGGTGAACAGGTAGATGCCGTCATCCACACGGGCGACTTATTCGATGACCCACAGCCAGGCGTCCCAGATGTGAACCGGTGTCTCGACACGCTCGCCAAACTGAACGACGCCGGCATCCCCTTCTACGGAATCGTCGGAAACCACGAACGCAAATTAGACGAGCAGTGGCTCGACCTCATCGACCGTTTTGACCTCGTTCACCATCTCGACGAGACACCAATCCTCGTGAACGACGACGTCGCCCTCTACGGTATCGACGCCATCCGGGCGCCATCCTGGAATACCTACGAGTTCAAGTTGGAGGAGCCACCGGCCTCAGCCGACGTGACTATCGTCTGTATGCATCACCTCTTCGAGGAACTTGTCCCGCCGCAACAGGCGAACTACGAACTCCAAGAGGTCATCGACCGACTGTATATCACTCCGACAGCGATCGCACTCGGCGACTATCACGGCTACACAGAGGAAACAGTAGACGGCGTCCAGGCGTTCTATCCCGGCTCGACCGAGCGCTGTTCCACAAAGGAATCAGCGCCACGGGGTGCCCTGATGCTCGAAGTCGAATCCGGTGACCTCGAGATCCGGCGACGTACACTCGATACTCCGGCGGGTGAAGCGCCACGTGACTTCCTCCAAGTCCCGGTGCAATTCGGCGAACAGGATGGCCTCGGACTCGTCGAGCAACGCCTTGACGAAGCGCTCAGCCCCGACGAGGTCCTCGACGAGCAGCTTGTCGTCGTCGAACTACACGGGGACGACACGACGGTTTCCCAGCGAGATGTCTACGAGCTGGTTGACTCTCGGGGCGCTGGCGTCGTCCACGTCCAAGACAAACGCCGCGCAAGCGTCGATCTCGACTTCGAAGGTGGGGAAACTGACGTCGCGGATATCCAATCACTCATCGACGAGACGATTAGCGAGTTAGACATCCAACCAACGAGTTCACGCATCGAGGAAGTCGTTCGGGCGACGGACGCAACCAAGGAATCCCACGTCCGGAATGATGTCGCAGAGATTCTCGAGGAAGAGCGCGAAGCACAGTTCGACGACATCGAGGACGGCCAGCAAACGGAGGGTGATGCGTAATGCTCCTGCGCGAACTCACCATCGAGAACATCCAGAGCACACGCACGAAACGATCGACTTCGAGGACGGCGAGACGCTCATTTACGGGAAGAACGGCGCCGGGAAATCGACGATTTTCCGGAGCGTGTTCGGCGGACTCTTCCCCCAGAGCGGCAAGCACGAGATTGGGGCGGACTTCAATCTCGCTGACTTCGTCCGCCATAACGAAGATCAGGGCCGCATTGAGCTCACGTTCGAAGCCGGTGGGCAGGACTACACCGTCGAGTGGGTCATCGACGCCGATGGCAGCACGGATTCCTGTGAACTCCAGTCGGAAGCACTAACCGAACCAGTATCCGGTGTTCGGAAGGTCGAGAACACAATTAGCCAAGATCTTCTCGGGATGGATGCGTCGTCGTTCGTCAGCAGCGTCTACGTCCAGCAGGGTGACATTGCGCGTCTCGTTCACGCTGACGAAGACACCCGGAAGGAGATTCTTGACGGCCTCCTCGGTCTGAGTCGCGTCGATGACTTGATTGACCGCGCAGTCAAGGCGCGCAGGGAGGCGAAAAACAAGCGTGACGAGGCGAAGAACCGCCTTGCAGAGGCGCGTGACCAGCTCGATGACCTTCCTGATAAAGACACCCTCCAAGCGGAGATTGCTGAACTAAGCGAGCAAATCGACGAGAAGGCAGCCGAGATTGAGGGGTATGAAGACGACATTGAGGAGATCGATGAGCAGTTAGAGGACTGGCGCGAGCAACTCGAGACAGTTGACGACCTGAAGGACGACCGCGAAGAACTGGCAGACGAGCTGGAAGAGAAACGCGGCGAATACGAGTCCCTCGGCGAAGACTTGGAAGAAGCGAAGGAGAACAAAGAGACGGCCGAACAGCAACAGACGGAGGCACGTGAGCGAATCTCAGAACTCGACAATGCCATTGATACATACGACTTGTCTTCAGTTGAGGCGGCCGAAGCGGCGCTCGAAGACATCGAATCAGAGCTGAGCGACGAGCAGGAAGAAAAAGCAGGCATCGATGCCGACCTCCGAAACGCGAAGCAGGAGGTTGAGCGTCTGGAGGGTGAGAAAGACGAGCGCGAAGAAGACTTGGACGATGTCGAAGGCGAATTCGAGCAGCTCGAAGAGGATCTGGAAGCAGAGCGTGAGGAGAAAGAACGGCTGGAGTCAGAGATTGCAGAAGCCGAGGACGAAGCTGAAGCCGCAGTTGACGAGGTTCGAGCACGAACTGCTGACCTCCCCGTCCCAGAGGATGCTGCGTTGGAAACGCTTCGTGACGACGAAATCCCAGACGCACGTGACGATTTGGCCGACGAGCGCGAAGAACTCGGGAACAAGATTGGGCGCCTCCAGACTAAAGAAGAACAACTGAGCGACCTCGGCGACGATGGCATCTGCCCGGTTTGTGGCGCTGAACATGAGGGTGGACACACAGCCGACGGCCAGAGCGTCGAGCAGGCGCTCACTGACACGCAGTCGGACATCGAAGACCTACACGAGAAACGCGAACGACTGAGTGAGCAACGAGACGCGCTCTCAGACCTCCGAGAGGATGTCAACAACGCGCTGGCAAAGCAAGAAGCCGTTGAGGACCTGGAGGATGACTTAGAGGATATACAAGAGGAAATCGAGCGCTTGGAGGGTGAACTTGAAGACCAAGAGGCAGCAGTCGAGGAGGCAAAAGAAGAACTCGAAGCGGCCCGAGAAGAGCTAGCAGACGCTCAGGACAGCGTCGAAGAGCTCGAGGGAGATCTGGAAGAGGTCGAGAATCAGATCGAGGAGCTTCAGGGCATCAAAGAGCCCGTCGAGGAAGCCTGCGAGAAATACGAGAAGATCGAGGACCTCGCGGGAGACATCGACCAATATGAGCAAGATATCGAACACGCCCGCGAAATGCGGCGCAAGCTCTCGAGGACATCGACGACCTCGAAGACGAGATCGAAGAGATAGACGACGAGCTGGCGGACATCGACGTTGAGGACTTGGAGTCGGACATCGAGGAGTACGAAGGATACCGAGAAGCCGCTGCCGAGGAGAAAGAAACCGCTGAAGAGGAACACGAAACGCTCGTCCAGGAACGCGCGGACAAGAATGCGGCGCTCAATACGGTCGAACAGCAGGAGGAGCGCGTCGAAACACTCACCGAGCAGAAAGAATGGGGCGATACCGTCGTCGAGGATATCAATGACATCATCGCGGGCTACGAGGACGTCAAAACCCAGCTACGCAAGGAGAACGTCGAACTGCTGAACGCCTACACGAACGAAGTCTTCAACGACCTGTACCAGAACCAGAGCTACGCCGGCGTTCACATCGACCAAGATTACACAATCAGCCTCGTGACCAGCGATGGCGCCCACATGAAGCCCGAAGTCACGAGCGGGGGCGAGAGCACAGTCGTCAATCTCGCGCTACGCGCCGGCGTCTACCGCCTTGTGGCGAAACGCGATAGCTCCGGGGGCGACCGTCTCCCACCGTTCATCCTCGATGAACCGACAAGCTTCCTCGACGACGACCACGTAGACGAACTCCACTCCGTCATCCAAGCAATCTCCGAATGGAACGTCCCACAGATCCTCGTCGTGAGCCACAACGACCGGCTCATCCAGAACGCGGACGCTGCGCTCCACGCCCAAAAGGATCCCACCGAGGATGCGAGTACAGTCACGCCGAGTCACGGAAAGTCCGGAACAGAAGGCGTCGCCGGAGACGATGACTGATCCGAATACACTCGGTGCGCTCCGGGACGTCTTCAGCTCCATCGATGGTCGTGTTGACGACGCTGCCGACGAAGAGGAACGCCCCGCTGCTGATCTGTTCGAATACGTTGCCCGCCCCGGAGGCGACATTGAGGCACTTGAACAACCAGCCATCAACCACGAACTCGTTGACAACGTCCAAGATTGGGATGATCCGTGGCCGGTGACCTACGGCGTTGACGCGAGTACCACTCAGCCGCTCCAATTCAGCAACGGCCTCCTACTCGGGGCTGCCAACGCCAAACTCGGGATCGGTGGCCGGACTGACCGTGCTGACCTCGCCAAGGAAAGCACCCTGACGACCGTCGTCTACTTCGACAATGAGGAATTCGACATCGATGACCTCCGCGCGGAGTACGACAACGTTGACGCCGACGTATTCCGGTTCCCAACGATCTCGTCTCGCCAGCGTGACCTCGCCGACTGGGTGACCGGGATCGCACGAACGTACGCGGAGGGGTGGCACGCCCGCCGCCACCTAGACGACATCAACGGGCCACTGTTCATCGACGGCCCGCTGTACCCGAGTCGAGTGTTGCTCTGGACGATGTTCGCACAAACCCCGGACTCCCGAGAGACACCGCTCGACTTCTGGCCGGACATGATCGACGACATCGTCACGAACTACCTCCGCGTCGTCGAAGGCCAGGACCAAGCCGACCTCCCAGTCGCCGGGATCGTCAAATCCCCGACCAGCACCCAAGTCGTCTCCGCGATCGAGGCAAAAGCGCCAGACGAGGTAGACACGCCGTTACGCTGGGGGAACGATAACCTGTTCTTCAGCGAAGCTCTGTACAATCCCGACGACTGGTACGGTGACGACGGCGCTGTCATCAGCTATACGACGTGGCTCGTCCAGCGCCAGATGTCACCCGCGCAGGCGGATAGCGCGTTCGTCCCCTTAGAAGGTCTCGACGGCATCGAATTCCGTCGCGGTGATGCCGCCGAATACCAGACGGCGTTCTTCTACGCTCGCATCCCGCTTCAAAACACCGTCGTCCGCGTCGAAGCCCCGCTCATGATGGTTCGAGACGAAACAGACCGTGAGCGACTCCAACAGAAAGTTCTCGCTGAAATCGCCGCGACTCGAAGCATTCCCTTTGCGATCGAAGCCGCAGACGAAGCTGCCACAATTAGCCGGGAGAACCGACAGCGGCTACGGCGGGAACTCCAACACGCGACATCGGTTCGCACCTACAATCAGCTCCGCGGCTATAACGACCTCAACAACCAGGAGTGATCCACAATGACTGATTCAACAGACGACATCGCAGCAAAGTACGGCGACCAAAACAGTATTGCGGCCGAACCTGAGGACGAAGCGATGGCAGACCCTGTTCTCGGCGACGACAGTCTTGGACACGTTGCGCTCAAAGACTCACAGTTGTTCGTCGGGCGGAGCGAAATGCAGATTATCGCCTATATCGACCAGCACGAACGCGACGGTCTCCGCGTCGGCAACTACGTCTGCATCCCCTACCCTGACGCGACAACCGAGCCGAACGAAGACGAAGTCCTCCTCGCCGCGATTGACCGCCTCGAATACCGACCGATCACCGAAATCAATGACTGGGTCGATGGCGGCGGCTACAGTGACTTCGGCGAACAAAACCTCGCCTACGTCTCCCATCTCGACCCGATCGCCATCGTCGAGCACGACCGCGTCGAAGATGCCCTCACCAGACAGACCGTCGATCGACCGCCGAAACCCGGAGAAGATGTCCATCTTATTGAGGACGAAGAAGTTCTCCGCGTCGGCCTCAATATCCCCAGTGACGGCATCTACATAGGCGACATGGCCGTTAGCGGTGACCTCGTCCCCAACGATGAGAACCCGCTCACGTACCTTCTATCGAACCCGAACTCAACAGACGGAACCGCTGACGAAGGCGAACCCGCAATCTTCCGCCACGTCCTCGTCGCGGGCAGCACTGGGAAGGGGAAAACGCATTTCTCGAAGAATATCCTCCGGCAGTGCGCCGTCTCGAAACAATACCCAATCGAAGTCCCGCCCGAGGAGCAGGAAGCGTTCGGCATTGACGATGACATCCGTCACCGCTATCTGAATCTGTTCGTCATCGATCCCGAGGACGAATACGTCGAAATGCGTGATGACAACCCGGAACTCTCTCTGGAAAAGGCCCGAGAACTTGAGGATAAGGGCGTCGCCGTTGGCGGTCTGGACGACGATCTCCAAGTCTTCGCACCAGTCACAGCGAATAGCCAGCCGACACTCGATGACACCCGCACTTTCGGTATCCCCTTCTCCGTTGTCGAAAACCGCCCTCAACTCCTGCTCTCGTCACGACCGAAAGACCCGACGTTCAACGCGATTCGGAACGTCCTCAACGCGTACTTCGGTCGATTCGACGACGACAGCGACGACGAGCCGACGTACAACGACTTCGAGACCTGGCTCGATCTGAACGGTGACCAGATCGTCGATAACGACAACATTCTCGCCGCGGTCGAACGCCGCGTCACTGGCCCCATCTACGACCGTGTCTTCGACCACGGAACCACCAGTCTCGACGAATACACGAACGATATGTTCAATCGCGGCCAGGTAACCGTCGTCCCGACCGGCCACCTTCGCGGTGAAACCGAGAAGTTAGTTCTCCTGGCCTTGATGACCCACATCGTCGAGAACAAGATCGACACCGGCGTCGAACATCCCCAAATCAAAGGAACGCCGCTGCTCCTCTGCGTCGACGAGGCCCACGAATACCTCTCCAGCACAGATCGTCCCCGCGAGCAATATCTCGTCCAGAACTTCCGCCAGGCAGCGAAACGCGGCCGGAAAGACAAATTCGGCCTCTACATGGTCACGCAGAATCCGCAGGACATCGACGATGAAATCCTCAAACAGACGAACACCCGAATCTATCTCGGTCTCCAACCTGAGGTAGTCGAGCGTATCCGCATCCCTGCTGACTACGAAGACCAGATTGTCACCTTCGACAAGGGCCAAGCAGTCGTGGACGCGCCAGACGTCCGCCCAGTCGAAGTTCAAGGGTTAGATGTCTGCGTGACTAACCACTCAAACTAATTCCACGGGATCTCCCACTATTCCCGGTAGCGTTGATGATACACCTTCCCGGGAGTCCGAAACTGGCGACCTTCGCAGCGCGTCATAGAAGTGCCTCCCAACCCCCATAGCGGTCATCTGTGAGTGTTCAGTACAGGTTACTCATTTATTTGAAGGTAGCTGCAAAAATCCAGATTATGAGTGGCTCCTCAAGATTCAATTCGCTCTTGCTAATTATAGCTGTGATTCTTTTGGGTATCGGTCTTGGTATATATCTTTTACTGGGATTCGGGATAATCACTTTGACCCCATCCAAAGCGCCAATTTCTCTGATGGAAGGGCTAACAGCCTTCGATACGGCATTTGGTACATTACTAAGTGCTGGATTAGTTATCCTATACCTTCAACAAAAGAATATATTGGACGAACAACGGAAACTTCATCGGTATGAGCTACAGGGCGATATTCGAATAGAGGATGTTGATTATGATGGTGATTTCCTTGTTTTGACGCTCTCTAACTACACACGTTCTGAGTTAACTAATATCCGATTATGTACTGAAATTTTCCCTGACAAGCAGGATGACGATACAACATTTTCAGTGGGGAAAGAAAATATGGAAAGAGTCGATTCTGCTGCACCTGGCTACAATAGAACCAATGCACTCGGAGCTGAGCAGAGGCGAGTTAAGTTCCAGGCAAAACCGAAAGTTCAGGTGAAGCAAGAGGGAGAGAACCCGATGTATCATGACATTATTTTCCTAATTTCGAGGCTCAGGCATAAGCACGATACCGGCGAGTTTGGATGTCGAATGTGGGTAGAAGCAAAAGACCAGATCGGAGATCAAACGAATGACAGGGTATTCAGATCAGATCAATTGGTAATACTTGATAGAGTAGGCAAAGATCCAGATTTGCGAGAATTGTTCAAATCTAGTTCCTTTGCGAATATTCCCGAAGAAGAGAGTCAATTCGAACCGGATGAGAAATAAATATAGCCGCTGAATGGATAATTAATATTATATATAGCGTATTAATTGCTCGTTCACCGGCTCCGCCCTTCGAATCTGGGGTACTCTTCTTCGACCCTTAGGATCAAAGCGCATACAACACGATACGCGACAGAAAATTTTCAAGTAATAGGACAAACATAACTGGAACGTTCACACTGATGGCGATCCTCGATGACTTCTCCGGGTTCGAATTCGAGGACCTCATGGAAGATGTGTTCCGGAACCTCGGCTACGAGAACGTTCATCAAGCCGCCAAGACAGCCGACGAGGGACGCGACCTCGTCATGGAAGAAGTCGTGGACGGAACCCGTCGCGCTGTCGTCGTTGAATGCAAACACACCGATGCAGTCGGTCGTCCTGTCGTCCAGAAACTCCACTCTGCCATCGCTACCTACGACTACGACGGGCCGAAACGAGGGATGGTCGTGACCACCGGGCGGTTCACGAACCCTGCTCAAGAGTACGCAACAGAACTTGAGCAAAACGACGACCCCTTCCCCATCGAACTCATCGACGGGACCGACCTCCGCGACATCGCTGATGATGTTGGACTCGATCTCTACAACGGCCGCATCGAAATCCTGTGTGACGAAACACTCCGCCCGTTCGACCCGACGAACGACCTTGCCGCTCCCGTCCGCGAAGCATTCCAAGACATCGAAAATATCGACGCAGACGACATCCCCACGCCGACTGCTCGAGCTGACTTCGAACCTGTACTCTCGATAACCGCACAGACGAACGCCGTCTTCGAGACCTCTGTTGGCGTCATCCACCGAATCAACGAGACGAATACATTCGTCGTTCGGGCCGAGCGTCAGCAGCCAGAAATCCTGGATACTGACATCGGAGAGTTAGTGACCAGCAATCTTCGCCAAACGATCGATCTCGACGAAGAACGATTCAGTGACCTCTTTGACGACATCGAGGTTCGCCGCTTCGGACAGACTGAAACCGAGTATAAGGAGTGGGCCATCGAACGCCTCCAAGACTATCACACAACGACGGTCACCTATACCGGCGACAACAACGTCACATACGACAAGACCTGCGAACCCAACCAGTCCGATATCTCAGTGCAATCCATCGAGCCAGTGTATCTCCCGAATATCAGACAGTCCGTCCAGCTCCAGCAGTACTCCTACCCTTACGAATACTACGCTGCGGGCCCGTCACGGGTTACCGACGACGACGGCATTCATCGGTGTGTCCACTGCGACGATGACTCAGCATCCACTTATACGTATTGCGCGAACTGCGGGAGTATCAACTGCCCCTCTCACATTAAGACCGAACGGCTGGAACAAACCCCAGTCTGTACTGGGTGCGCCGTCACAGAACGCTTCGCCCTGAAAACGAAGTACTTCTACGATGACGACAACCTGGAAACGTTCCGTGACGAGTACGCCGCAATGCCGGTCCACCAGAAAGCGATGGAGAACAAGTCGCTCACCGCCAGTGCGGCTCTACTACTGATCGTTTCCATCGTCGGTATCCTTGTTTCGACAGGCGTCATCTGAGTCCAGAACGGGTCACCGCTATTCACCCATCTGTAGCGTCACGCTGAGTGGGACGATGACACTCGCAGTGACCCTTCGGCGCTGCGATCACACCGAGGCCGCGACCCGTCGGAACACGGGGCGCGCGTGCTCTCCTTGCCAGTCTCATTACGCTTCAGCTGTCGGCTGGTGCCGGTATTCTGGTGCATATCGCTGTGGACGGGCGGCTCGCGGACCGACGACACCGATGCCGCGCTCCCGGAGCTGTTCTATCGTATACCGCGGGATCGTGCCGTCGATGTCGATGAGGATGTCCTCAACCCGCCCACCATTGGGCGGGGCCGGATGTCGCTTCGCTGTGTACCATGCTTCCCGACCGGCGCGATCGACCGTGTGCACGATGACGACGCCGGCATGATCGATGAGCTCAATCATTGTCCGGTGGTGAGAGTGCGTGTAGCTGGATTTCGAGGCGAGGTACGGCCGAGCTGGCCATCGGTGTTCCTCGAGGTTCTCGACGTTCAGCGATCATTGGTTTTCTATCTTTTACCACTCGGCGCCGGCGAGGGCTTTCTCTTGCCACCTGCGTTGCAGTCGCCCGATTTCCATCTCGCCGGCGAGGTCGAACAGGGGTTCGATGTCTCGTCGCGTGTACTCCCGGAGGACTTCCTCGAGCTCGTCAACCGGGACGTCGGGGGACAGT
The DNA here is from genome assembly GCF_029338255.1 of Haloarcula halobia. Classification (NCBI taxonomy): domain Archaea; kingdom Methanobacteriati; phylum Methanobacteriota; class Halobacteria; order Halobacteriales; family Haloarculaceae; genus Haloarcula; species Haloarcula halobia. The sequence continues at coordinate 3,289,208 of NZ_CP119787.1, read as the reverse complement.
CCGGCTCGGCCACAGAGATAGTCAGCACCGAGTTGTGGGATCCGCGAGTTTGTGACTTTCTCGTCGTCCCAGTACACCGGGTCTGGCACGTCGAGTCCGTACTCGTCGAGTGCCTCTTCGAGCGAGGCCCACGAATCGTGACGACGCCGGTACTCAAGGAAGAGGTCACGATGTGACGGCAGCGATAAGGACTTAGCGACTGTCGCAGGCAACTGCTCAGCGTTGGTTTTCTCCGCCAGGATTTCAGCGCGACCGAGGAGGTGTCGGAAGTCGAAGCTCGTCCCGTTATACGTGACGATGGTGTCGATGTCGTACTGCTGAATCCAGTCGCAGATGCGCTTGAGGAGGCGGACTTCCGAGTGCTCGTCGATGTCTTCGCGGAAGAGCACCTCGATCTCGCGGCCGTCTGTTTCGCGTGATCGGACACCGAGACCGACCCCCAGGAACCTAAACTCCCGGCTGTTGAGGAAGTCGGGATCGGTATCATTTGCATCGGGGTCGGCTGGTACCGTTTCAATGTCTATTGCTAGCATCCCTATCGTATCAAATTGTAGTTTTGACAGCGGTATAAACGCTGGCCATTTGCCGTTTCACGGTATCTATGGAAATCGAGGGATAGCACCGGAATCAAACAGAATTCGCCCGAGGAAGTGAGCGAAGAAAAGCTACGTATCGGGCTCACCCGCCCCTCCGAACTCGGAGGTGCAATTCCCCGTTATTTCCGGCGGTTTCCATCTTCTCAAACACGGATAGAGCCCCAAATACGGTCGAATACCGGGGTCTAACCCTTTTCTCAACGCCTTGTCTACACAGCGATGCAGTCCTCCGCAGGCAGCCGGCAACGAGACCATCAACTAACCACCTCCAATCATGCCCTCTGGCAACCCCTACGACGACCACGATTTCCGTCTCATCCACCCAGCGGATAAGGCGACGTACAGCTGATCGTCGATTACGATCCAACACCGGTCGAACCGGATCCCCGAGTCTACCCCCTTTGGTACGACAAAGGAAACGTCGGGGGCAACGACCTCGATCAGCTGACCCCGATGTACAGCATGATGGGCGACACCGCGACCGCAGTCTGGATCAGCCCTGGCCACTACAAGGGGATTTTCAAACGCCGGCCGAGTGATGGGCCGAACACAGATCTCGATCCGCGGGAACTTCCCGCACACAAACGCCCAGGTGTCACGCTGAGCGGTGATCTCAAGGAAGGCGCTGAACGGATGGTCCGTCTGTGGAACGGCGAGTTCGTGAACGGGACACACCTAATCCTCGACAAAATCCCACGACCAACCGAATTCCTCGGATCGATCCCCACCAGCGCTCTTGACCCGCTCCACGCCTCGCTCACGGAACACGACCGGCAACTCCAGAATGCCTTTGGCGACTACCCCTGGTTCGATATCTCAGAACTGACCGATGCCCACCTCCAGACAAAACGTATCCTTCGCCGCCAAGTCTCCTGGGCACCGACGCTGAAGGGCAAGAAAATGCTGCATCTCCACTCTGACCTCCCCGCAATGACCGGTGATTCGCTAGAACTCCTCCCGCACCGCGTCGGCGTCGGCACCACGGCGCTACATCTCGCTCTCACGAAGGACGCAGACATCAACACCTACGTCTCATTTCCCGGCGGGTACAATGTTGACCTCGGTGCCCACCTCCCGGGTGCTCGCGCGATTATTGCCGAGGTCATGACTGGGCATCATAACATGGACCTCCATCTCAGCACGTTCCAGAAACTCTGGACGCTCAGCCAGAAATACCGCTTCGAACCCTGGATCGTGTTCGACTCCCGCGCCACCCTCCGCTGGATCATCAATTCAGAGACTTTGATTGAATATATCTCTGGATATGAGGACATCTCTCCTTCTGATCCTGAATTGGAGAGAGCTATCAACGATCGGGTGAGCGTGTCATAGAATCCATCTCATAGCTTCTCACAGCCCGGTTCGTTTCCTCGGTCGTAGTTGGTGATTGCAACGACGAGCCGGAGACACAGTGCAAGGAACACTTCTGTTCGTGCGTGGACGCGGCCTCGGGCGCGGACGTGCCCGAGGCCGCAGTCCTTGACTGCGTCGTTGGTCCGTTCGACTCCTGTCCGGTGGTTGTACGTCTCGTCCAAGAGGGATTGTTTCAGCTGTACGTCCTGGCTGTGTTCCTCGATGCGGTCTTCGACCCTGTACTCGATGTCTTTCGGGTCGTCGGTGTTTCGCGGATTGTATGGGGTGATTGGCACGACCCCTGCGGCCAGCAGGTGGTCGTGCCAGTCGAGGACGTCGTAGGCGCTGTCTCCGAGCATCCAAATTGGTGTATCGACGGCGAGCGCGTTACGCGTGACGCGCATCGCCGTCTCCTGGTCTGCTTGCTTGGTCTGTGTGAACTCCGCTGCAATCGGTATCTTTGGACCGGTTGAGACAATCGTACAGCCGAAGCCGTAGTAGTAATCTTCGGCCGTTGGATCGTAGTTCCATGACGCCGCGTCGTTGTACTGAATCGCCTCAATGTGCGTTGAGTCGATAGAGTACGTCGAGTCGAGCAGGCCCCGACAGGCGGCCTGCTCGACGAGCCTGTCGAAGACATCGTCGATGACGTGTTCGAGGTCGGTGAGAAAGCGGTCAACCGTGTCTCTGGATGGAGGTTTGTCGAGTCCGCAGTAGTACCAGACGAGGCCGTGTTGGAGTTCTCGTGCAACCGGACGCGTTCCGTAGATGTCCTTGTAATAGCAGTGCAGAAAGCCGCAAAAGAGGTCTGGTGGCTGATGCACTCGTGTTCGCCCCCTCAAAGCGGGGGCGAACACGTCGTAATTCAGCAGAAACTCGAACTCAAGGTGCTCGAACAGCGGGACTGTCTCGGTAGCCGCGACATTCAAGAAGTCGTCTACCGAAGCTACGTCTTGCAGGGTGCTGGCGCTCGTAGACACAGTTCCAACACCCTGCTTCCTTCTCTGAGAACGTTTCTATGACACGCTCATCGGGTTGAAAAAGGAATTACTGAACACTATGTTGAAGAACTATATCAGATCCACCTCGCTAACCGACTGATGCCCTTTCTTACATTAACGCAGGTTGTCATCGAAGATCATACTGTGGAAATCATCGAACGAGAGTTAGTCGATGAGTTCTATCAGGACTCAAATAATACTGTTGAGTTTCTTGAAAACCTTAGCCAACCAGACAAAGAGCAGATGCTACAGCGGTTTGGGGTCTTATCCGGTGACTTGGTAGGGCAAATGGCACATGTGAGACAGGTTAGAAATGACCTTGTTCATGACCTCCGTTCCGACGAATACTTCCGAATCGTCAGGGATAGCGCGGACATCTTAGAATCATGTTCTCGCTTGCTGAGCGAATTTGAATCAGAGACTCCCCATAATAGGGGTTTTTCTTGGTCATGACTCTCCTGTGAGCAGTCGCTAACACCGATTTCCGACTGAGGTTGCGAGTCTTTTTGAGAGGATGGTCATCGAGAGACCAGCTGTTACTCCCTGGGCAGCGCTGTTGCTGTGGCGCGCACGGTTGCTCGGGCGCGAGGAGTGTGGTAGCTGTTCGGACGCGTAGTGGTCGCGGCTCTAGATAATCGCTGGACGGCGTAGCCTGTGGCCGTGAGTGCGTGTGAACCTCGGAGCGCAATGCGGCGAAGCGAACCCCTGAACCCGTCGCTATCTGGCGATTTTCCTCGACTCCTGAAAGGCCGTAAGGTTTAGTGGGCCGGCGCGAATTCGAATCGCGGTTACGGCCACCCGAAGGCCGAAGGATACCAGGCTACCCCACCGGCCCGTGCGATAGCAACTAGACCGACGAGTGCTGCGGTTTTAATCGTTGCGAAACGCGTAGGCCTTTCCCGGGAGCGGACGAGCTACTGGTACGGACGTTCACGACGAGTACCTTCCGACCGAGACGTTCGCGACCTGTCTCGAATACACGGCCCAGCCATGCGTCGACCTCGTCGTCGAGTACGACGACGCCGTCCTGCTGACCAGACGGCAGAACGAACCGGCGAAAGGCGAGTGGTTCTGGCCGGGAAGCCGTCTCTACAAGGGCGAGCGACTCGACGACGCAGCGCATCGAACCGCACGCGACGAACTGGGCCTGGAGACGGTGTCTGTCGAGCGACTCGGCATCAGTGAGCACTTCTGGGACACCACCTCGGTCGACGGTGTCGACACGCGACACACGATTCCCGTGGTCTACCGCGTGGTCCCGGCAGCCGGACAGTCGATCACGCTCGACAGCCAGCACGACGACTACTGCGTGGTGACGGCTCCGCCCGAGGGAGCCAACGAGTACGTCGTGGAGTACTTCGAACGGTTCGAAATCGCGTGAGGCCGACCAGGAAGTCCGGTCGCCCGGATACGCACCGTCCGGGTGAACGGAATCTCACTGTGGTTCAGTACCAAACATCTATATCTGTGACTGGTTGGACTATCAACCACCGATGCGCTCCACGCTCGAGACGCCAGTGCGAGTACAGTCGTGGTCCGAATCCCGGCCCGATGTACTACACCGGGCCCTCACGTCGTCTACGGGTGACTGATGACGGACGCTCTCTCACCGACGGGGTCTGTGACCGTCCTGTTAGCAGGGACGACAGAGTGGCTCGCCGAGCTCGCCGACCGGATCGAATCGGAGACCGATGCGACAGTCCGAACGGCCGAGACCGCGGAGGCGGCCGCCGACGGACTTTCCGATGGCACCATCGACTGTCTCGTCACGGCGTATGCGCTCGACGACGCGACCGGCGTCGACCTCGTCGAGCGCGTCCGTACTGACGAGCCGACGGTCCCGGTACTCCTCGCGACCGCGAACGGCGACGAAGCCATCGCGAGCGAGGCGATCGGGGCCGGCGTCACAGATTACCTCGTGGTCGACGACCCGGTCGACCGGGCGGTCGAGACGATACTGGACCGCGTGGACACCGCGCTGCGCTCGACGCGACAGGCGACGACACAGCGTGACCGGGCCCGGCAGTTCGACGCCGTGTTCCACGATTCCCAGACGGCGACGTGGGTGCTCGACCCGGACGGGACGCTCGCACGGGCGAACGAGCGCGCGTTCGAGATGGTCGACATCGACGACGACGCGGTTCTGGGCGAGTCGTTCTGGACACTCCCCTGGTGGTCTCACACCGGGGCGATCCAGAACGACATCCGCCAGCTCGTCACGGCCGCCCGCGACGGGACGTCGGGCAACGCGATAATCGCTGCGCCGTCGACCAGCGAGTTCGAGCGCGTCATCGATCTGTCCGTGCGTCCCGTGGAGAACGCACAGGGCGACCTCGTCTCTATCGTCATCAGGGGCGTCGACATCACGGAGCGGGTCTCGCTCGAGCGCGACCTCCGCCAGTCCGAGGAGCTGCACCGCGTGACGCTCAATAACATGACTGACACCGTCCTCATCACCGACGAGGAGGGCGAATACACCTACGTCTGTCCGAACGTCCACTTCATCTTCGGGTACACGGCCGACGAGATCCGCGAGAAAGAGACCATCGGCGACCTTCTGGGCGATGACCTCTTCGACCGCGAGGAACTCGCCGAGACGGGGAGCCTGAAGAACATCGAATGCACGGCGACGGACAAGGCCGGCCGGGAACACACGCTGCTGGTCAACGTCAGAGAGGTCGACATCCAGGGTGGGAAGCTCCTCTACAGCTGTCGTGACATCACGAAGCGGAAACAGCGCGAGGAGGCCCTGGCGACGCTCCAGGAGCTGGCCCGGGGATTTCTGTACGCGGGCACGCACGACGAGATCGCCCAGCACATCGTCGACGACGCGCCGAGCGTCCTCGACCTCGACGCGACGGCGGTCTACCTCTTCGACGCCGACACGAACGAACTCCGCCCCGTCACGCACTCGCCCGCGATGCGGGACCTCCACGGGCCGCTGCCGCGGTTGCACGTCGACGGCGACACGCTCCCGGGCTACGGATTCATCGAGGGGACGACGCTGTTCTTCGACGACGTCCACGAAGCCGACCGGCTCGACAACCCGGCCACGGACCTCCGCAGTGCAGGCTACGTCCCGCTTGGCGACCACGGCGTCTTCGTCGCCGGGTCGGCCGACGTCGGCGCGTTCGACGACGTGACCCGGGAACTCGCCGACCTGCTGGCGGCGACTGCCGAGGCCGCACTCGACCGCGTCTCGCGCGAGTCACAGCTCCGGGAACAGGACCGGAAGTTACAACAGCAAAACGAACAGCTCACCGCGCTGAACCGCATCAACGAGACGATCCGCGCCATCGACAGGGCCATCGTCCAGGCGGACTCCCGCGACGAGATCGACCACGCCGTCACCGACCTGCTGGCCAGCGACGAGCGGTTCAGTTTCGTCTGGGTCGGCGGCGTCGACTCGACGACCGAGACGCTCGAACCGCGTGCGTGGGCCGGCGACGAGCAGGGGTATCTCGAGAGCCAGGCGTTCGACGTCGACGCCGACGGCACCGAACCGGCAGGCCGGACCGCGGCGACCGGCGAGGTGACGATGGTGTCGAACGTCGCGACCGATCTCCGTGACGACGCGTGGCGCGCGGACGCCCTCACCCGCGATTTCATGTCGGTCCTGAGCATCCCGCTCGAGTACAACGACCTCACGCACGGCGTCCTGACGGTCTACGCCGACGTCCGCGACGCGTTCGACGAGACCGCCCGTGCCGTCCTGGCCGAACTGGGTGAGACCATCGCCTCCGCCCTCAGCGCCATCGAGCGCAAGAACGCGCTCCTCACGACGTCGGCGACACGCATCGCCTTCGACGTCGACGACGAGACGTTCGTCCTCTCACGGCTGGCGCAGGCGACCGGCACCACCCTCTCGTACCGGGGCGGCGTCCAGCAGACAACCGACGGGAGCTACGTGTTCGTCACCGTCGAGGAGGGTGACATAGACACTGTGGTGGCCGCTGCGACGGAGTTAGCCGGCGTCGACGACGTCCGACGCATCAGCGACGGGGGCACCGGCGGCGTCCTCCGCCTGGGACTCGCGCGGCCGTTCCTCGCGCTCGAGCTGGCCGACCACGGGGCCGTCGTCCGGGAGGCGACCGCCGACGCGACCTCGACGACACTCACCGTCGACGTCCCGGACAGCATCGACGTCAGGACCGTCACGCGGTTGCTGGACGAGGCCTTCGCCGGGGTCGCTCTCAAGAGCAAGCAGACGCTCGACCAGGCCGCCGAACACGACGTCTACGAGCGGTTCCTCTCGGCGCTCACCGACCGCCAGCTCGAGGTCGTACAGACGGCCTACTACAGCGGGTTCTTCGAGTCGCCACGTGAGAGCACCGGCGAGGACGTCGCGGCGATACTCGACATCTCCCCCCCGGCGTTCTACCAGCACGTCCGGACGGTCCAGCGAAAGCTGTTCACGACCCTCTTCGAGGAGCGGAACGTCTCGGTCCCGACGAGCAACGGGGTTCAATAGTAAACTCCCGTCCCGAAGCGTACTTTGACTATCAACTGCCGAGTATTCAGCTGTCCCGTTCGTCAGTCGACGTGAGTGCCGCGGCCGGCGACTGGCGCTCGTGAACGCACCATGAGAGATGTCACACAAACCCCCGACGAGGAAACGCCGTACGAGTGTTTCGAGTGCGGTGCCGTCGTCGTCGCAGAGGACAATCCCGACCCCTGCCCGAGCTGCGGTGGCGAGATGCGGAACCGACAGACGCCACTCGAGTGACGATGTCGGTCGACCCCTCACAGCCACCCCTGCACACTTCGGCCCAGCCATGACGGACGTCCAGACTCGCCTCGAAGCACGACGCCCCGTCAGGTACGTCGAGGCCCCGACGGCCGTGCCGGCGTTCCGGGCCGTCACACACGTCTGGCACTTCCCCAGCGGGGACGTCCTCCTCGAGCGCGAGGAGCGACGCGACTGTCTCCTTCCGGACGTCGACCACGTCGACGTTCCAGCGAGTGCGGTGAACTGCGTCAACGACGCCGTGGTACTCGAGACGGACACCACTGTCCGCGCCTCGGAGGAACCGGGTGGTCTGATAGTACAAGAATTTGATACAAACGTAGTGCTATAGTGAGATAACTCCAGAAAACCACGCGACGTAAGCCCTACGATCAGTCACAACTATACGATAATTTCGTATAAATCTCCGGACTGAATGGATAGCTTTTGGTACGTCGATTTCCCTGGTCGATACATGTCCGACGTCAATCCGTACCAGAGCCTGCGGACACAGATCGACGAGGCGGCCGAGTACCTGGACGTCGCCGACGGCCAGCTCGAGCGGCTGAAAAATCCCGAACGGATCCTGGAGACGAACCTCTCCGTCGAGATGGACGACGGCTCCATCGAGGTCTTCCGCGCGTACCGGTCGCAGTTCAACGGCGACCGCGGTCCGTACAAGGGCGGCATCCGCTATCATCCGGAGGTGAGCCGCGACGAGGTCAAGGCGCTCTCCGGGTGGATGGTCTACAAGACGGCCACGAGCGACATCCCCCTCGGCGGTGGCAAGGGCGGCATCGTCATCGACCCCAGCGAGTACTCCGAGAGCGAGCTGGAGCGCATCACGCGCGCCTTCGCGGAGGAACTGACGCCCATGATCGGCGTCGACCGCGACGTGCCCGCCCCCGACGTCAACACGGGCCAGCGCGAGATGAACTGGATCAAGGACACCTACGAGACCATCGAGAACACCACCGAACCCGGCGTCATCACCGGGAAGGACCTCTCCAGTGGCGGCAGCGAGGGCCGCGTCGAGGCGACGGGCCGGTCGACGGTCGTCGCTGCGCGCGAGGCGTTCGACTACCTGGACAAGGACCTCGAAAGCGCGACCGTCGCCGTCCAGGGCTACGGCAACGCCGGATGGATCGCGGCGAAACTCGTCTACGAGATGGGTGCCGACGTGGTCGCCGTCTCGGACTCCAGCGGTGCCATCTACGACGAAGAGTCCCTCGACCCCGTCGACGTCAAGGAGTTCAAGCGTGAGACCGGGAGCGTCGTCGGCTACCCCGACGCCGCGGCGGAACTCACCAACGATGAGCTCCTGACCCTCGACGTCGACCTGCTGATTCCGGCCGCCCTCGAAAACGCCATCGACGAGTCGCTGGCCCCCGAGATATCCGCCGACGTCGTCTCAGAGGCGGCGAACGGCCCCATCACGCCCGCAGCCGACGATATTCTCAGCGACGAGGACGTCCTCGTCGTCCCGGACATCCTCGCCAACGCCGGCGGCGTCGTCGTCTCGTACTTCGAGTGGGTGCAGAACCGCCAGCGCTTCTACTGGTCCGAAGAGCGCGTCAACGAGGAACTCGATTCGACCATCGTCGAGCAGTTCTGGAACCTCGTCGACGCCTACGAGGATCGAAAACTGCCGTCGCTCCGGACCGCCGCCTACGTCGTCGCGCTAGAGCGCGTCATCGACGCCAGCGAGCAGAACGGGACCTGGCCTTAGTCTCTCCCGCCCGGTCGCTCGACACGTCGTTCGTCGCCAGCTCACTATTCTCCGCTGATTCTGGCAGTCATCACCGCTCGAGCCGCATTCGCTGTGCCGTCGAACCGTCCATCGAGCACTCCGATCCGAGTCCCCGACGGACAGAAGATATTTACCACAGGAGAGTTACTCACGAATTGAGTAACTAATGACGATACTCGTCACTGGGGGCGACGGCTACCTCGGCTGGCCGGCGGCCCTGCGGATCGCGGACCGAACCGACGACAGAGTGATCCTCGTGGACAACTTCGCCCGTCGCGAGTGGGTCGAGGAGGTCGGCGCGACCAGCGCCACGCCCGTCGCGAGCATCGACGCGCGCCTCGAGGCTGCGCGAGAGGTCCACGGGCTCTCGAACCTCTCCTTTGTCGAGGGTGACCTCGTCGAGAAGTCCTTCGTCGACGAGCTGCTGGCGGTCCACGAACCCGACGTCGTGGTCCACGCGGCCGCCCAGCCCTCCGCGCCGTACTCGCAGATCAACGGCGAGCGGGCCAACTACACCCAGCACAACAACCTCCAGGCGACGCGCAACCTCCTGTGGGGCCTCGAAGAGCACGACCTCACGGACACCCACTTCGTCGAGACGACGACGACGGGCGTCTACGGCGCACCCGAGTTCCCCATCCCCGAGGGCGGCGCGACGATGGAGAACCAGGGCGAGCGCGACGAGGTCCCGTTCCCGGCGATGGCGGGTAGCTGGTATCATCTTACGAAATCGCACGACGCGGCCAACATGCGCCTCGCGCACACGCAGTTCGACATCCCCGTCTCGGACGTCAGGACGGCCATCGTCTACGGGACCGAGACCGAGGAGACCCGCGCGGACGATCGCCTGAAGACCCGCTTCGACTTCGACTACTACTTCGGGACCGTCGGCCACCGATTCGCCGCCCAGGCCGTCGCCGGCTACCCCGTGACCGTCTACGGTAAGGGCGAGCAGCGCAAGCCGTTCATCTCGCTCGAGGACGCCGTCGAGGGGCTGGCGCAGGTCGCGCTCGTGGACCCCGACGACCGGCCCGAGGGCCTGACCGTCTACAACCAGGTCACGCGCGCCATCAGCATCGTCGAGATCGCCGAGACCATCGCCGAGGTGGGCGACGAGTTCGACCTCGACGTCGCCGTCGAGCACTTCGAGAACCCCCGCGACGAGGACGAGACCCACAAGATGGAGATCGAGAACGACCGCTACGCCGCCCTCATCGGCGGCCAGTCCCAGACCTTCGAGGAAGGTGTGCGAGACATCTTCGAGACGCTGACCCGCTACGCCGACACCATCGAGGCCCACGAGGACCGCTTCCTCCCGGGCGTCCTCAGCGAGGACTGACCGATGGACGTGCTGGTCACGGGGGCGTGTGGCTACATCGGGAGCGCACTGCTGCCGATACTGCGCGATAGCGAGACCGTCGACCGAGTGGCCGTCCTCGACAGCCTCGAATCGGGGTCGCCACGTGCCCTGCTGGGCACCCTGGGCGACGACCTGGACTTCCGCCGGGGCGACGTCCGCGAGTACGGCGACGTCGAGAGCGCGATGCGCGGCGTCGACCGCGTCGTCCATCTCGCGGCCATCACCGGGGCGTCGAGCACCCACGACCGCCGCGAGGAGACCTTCGCGGTGAACTACGACGGCACCGAGAACGTCCTGACGGCCGCCGGGAAGCTCGGCGTCGACCACGTCGTCTTCGCCTCCTCGTGTAACGTCTACGGCCGCGCGACCAGCACCGACATCGACGAGACGGTCGACCCGGACCCGATCAACCCCTACGCGGAGACGAAACTCGAGTCCGAGACGCTCGTCCGCGAGTACTGCGCGGAGTTCGACATGACCGGCACCTCGCTGCGGATGGCCACCAACTACGGCTACTCGCCGGGCGTCCGGTTCAACCTCGTGGTCAACTACTTCGTCTTCCGCGCGCTGACCGGCCGGCCGCTTACAGTGTACGGCGACGGCTCGAACTGGCGCCCGTTCGTCCATGTACGAGACGCCGCGCGTGCCTACGCCGACGCCGTGTTACATCCCGAGACGTGGGACGAGTGGGCGTACAACGTCGGCTCCGAGGCCGGCAACTACCGCGTCGCGGAGATCGCTGATATCGTGGCCGACGAGGTGGCGCCCGTCGACGTGACCTATCTCGAAGACGAGCATCCGGGCCCGTCGTATCACGTCAACTTCGACCGCCTCGCGAGTACCGGATTCGAGACCGAATGGACGCTCCGCGAGGGCGTCCGCGACCTTGCAGCGGAGTTCACCAATGCCTGAACGAACTATCGAGACGCCACACGTTGCAGTGACCGGCGCGGCCGGATACATCGGTAGCCGCGTCGTCCACGACCTGCAGGAACAGTACCCCGAGTGGGAGATTACCGCGCTGGACAACTTCTATCTCGGGCAAGTTCGCTCAATCGGCGACCTGGATATCGAGCACGTCGACATCCGGAACCGCGACCGCCTGGAACGGACGCTCTCGGGCGCAGACATCGTGATGCACCTGGCTGCCGTCTCGGGTGTCGACGACTGCGAGGAGAACGCGGACCTCGCCTACGAGGTGAACGTCCAGGGGACCGAGAACGTCGCCTGGTTCTGCCGGAAGACCGGCGCCGGGCTGATCTTCCCGTTCTCGATGGCGGTCCTCGGTGACCCCCAGGAGTTCCCGCTGACCGTCGACCATCCGCGGGATCCGATGAACTGGTACGGGCGGACCAAACTGCTCAACGAACGCGCTATCGCGGACTTCGCCGACGGTGCGTTCCCCGCCCACCAGTTCATGATCTCGAACCTCTATGGCGACCACGAGATAGACGGTGAGCGAATCTCGAAAGGGACCGTCATCAACTTCTTCCTCTCGCGGGCGCTAGCCGGCGAGACGCTGACCGTCTACGAACCGGGGACGCAGTCGCGGAACTTCGTCCACGTGAAAGACGTGGCTCGTGCGTACGTCCGGAGTGCCGAGCGGATGCTCGACCAACTTGGCGAGGGTGACACCGGCGTCGAGAAGTACGAGATCGCGAGCGACGAAGACCCCGGTGTCCACACGGTCGCGAAGATGGTTCGAGACGCCGCAGCCGAACGGGACCTGGAGTGTACCGTCGAACTGGTCGAGAACCCGCGTGCGGGAGAGGAGACCCTCGTCGACTCGTTCGAGGTAGACACGTCCCGAGCACGCGAGCGCCTCGGCTGGGCACCCGAGCAGACCGTCGAATCGACGATTCAGGCGGTCCTCGACGCCGAACTGGACTGAGTCACGCCGACTGCTTCGGGTACCGGGGGAAGATCGTCGTCCGGGGCCGTCGCAGATCCTCTCATCTGGTCGCGAGGACGTCACGTTACGACTTCGACAAGAGTTTTACCGGCCGGCGGACCAACTGACTACCATGAAGGCTGTCGTACTCGCCGCTGGAGAGGGAACCCGGCTTCGCCCCCTCACCGAAGACAAGCCGAAAGGAATGGTCGAGGTCGCGGGGAAGCCCATCCTCGCTCACTGTTTCGAACAGCTCATCGACCTCGGCGCGGACGAACTCCTGGTCGTGGTCGGCTACAAGAAGCAAGCGATCATCAACCACTTCGAAGACGAGTTCGAGGGCGTCCCCATCACCTACACCCACCAGCGCGAGCAGAAGGGGCTGGCACACGCGCTGATCACCTGCGAGGAGCACATCGACGACGACTTCATGCTGATGCTCGGGGACAACATCTTCCAGGCGAACCTCCAGGACGTCGTCAACCGCCAGCGCGAAGACCGCGCGGACGCAGCCTTCCTCGTCGAAGAGGTGCCCTGGGACGAGGCGAGCCGGTACGGTGTCTGTGACACAAACAAGTACGGTGAAATAACCGAAGTAATCGAGAAGCCAGAGGACCCGCCGTCGAACCTGGTGATGACCGGTTTCTACACGTTCACGCCGGCCATCTTCCACGCCTGTCATCTGGTGCAACCGTCGAACCGCGGCGAGTACGAGATCTCCGACGCCATCGGCCTCCTGCTTCACTCTGGCCGGACGATCGACGCGATCCGAATGGACGGCTGGCGCAACGACATCGGCTATCCGGAGGACCGCGACGAAGCCGAGGAGCGGTTGCAGGGGGAAGTAAACCCCGACCTCGCGGCCGAGAATCTCGCCGCGAGCGAGTGACTTTGAGGCCAGAATACGGTAGTATTCCCGACAGGTCTGTCCACGCTGGGAGGCGACCCGGACTCGCCCGTGAGATCTGGCTCGGAACCCTTTTATCTGGTTGGTAACACAACTCCAACAATGAGGACGGGTTGGCGGTATCGACTCACCGCGATTCTGGGCGCAAGCGGGATTGTCGTAGCCGCCGTTGCAGTGGCGAATACAGCAGTCGTCCAATCCATGCTGACCTCGCTCCCGGTCGTTGCTCGACTGGAACCGACGACGCTGGGCCTTGTGAACCTCCGAGACGAACTCGTCACCACACTGGTCATCGTCCTCGGTTCGCTGTGGCCACTGTTCAAGCCGCGTCCACGCCGGATTCTCGACGTCATCTCGCTGGCCCAAAAGCGCATCCTGGTGGCTGCGGCGCTGCTGGCGACGATCGGGTACTTCGACTGGTCGACGCGGTTACCGCGGCTGACGCTCATCGGGGTGACCGTTCTACTCGTACTTGTACTGCCGCTGTGGTTCGTCTACATCCGACAGCGGCCCCAGTCGTCTTCACGTGCGATCCTCGTCGGCGACGATTCCGAAACGATGGAGACGCTGTTCGAAGCAGCCGAGGTGCCGATCCTCGGGTTCGTCGCACCACCCAGTGTTCAGGTACCCGAGAGCAGACTCCCGGATGGTGGGATGCTCGTGGACTCGACTGAACGACTCACCCGTCTCGGCGGACTCTCACGACTGACCGAAATCCTGGTCGAGTACGACGTCGATACCGTCCTGCTTGGCTTCCAACGACCCGACCGACAGGAGTTCTTCGGCGCTATCGCGACCTGTTACGAACACGGCGTCCAGGCGAAAGTCCACCGAGGTCACGCCGATAGCGTCCTCGTGACGAACGCCGCCGGCAGCGATATCGTCGAGACGGACCTCGAACCGTGGGACTGGCAGGATTACGTCGCGAAACGCATCTTCGACGTCGTGTTCGCTGCTGTCGGATTGATCGGCCTGTCACCACTACTTGTGGTCATCGCAGTCAGCATCAAGCTCGACTCGCCCGGCCCGGTTCTCTACAGCCAGCGCCGAACCGCGGAGTTCGGGGAGACCTTCGACGTCTACAAGTTCCGCAGCATGGTGGCTGACGCCGAGGCAGAGACGGGTGTGAAACTGAGCGAAGAAGACGCTGGGGGAACCGACCCGCGGGTCACGGCTGTCGGCAGGCTCCTTCGCAAGACCCACCTCGACGAGATACCCCAGCTCTGGTCGATACTCGTCGGCGACATGAGTGTGGTCGGCCCGCGGCCGGAGCGGCCGGAACTGGACACCGACATCGAGTCTGATGTCGACGAGTGGCGGAGCCGCTGGTTCGTCAAACCGGGGCTCACCGGGCTCGCACAGATCAACGACGTGACTGGCCACAATCCCGAGGAGAAACTCCGATACGATATCGAGTACATTCGCCGGCAGTCCGTCTGGTTCGACATGAAAATCGTCATCAGAGAGATCTACAGCGTCGGTCTCGACGTGCTTTCGATAGTTGCCCCCACTTCTGACGACGAATGAACAATCGAGGTAGGGTCGACAGACAAGTGCTCGCACAGAATGGAAAGACCAATACATGGACTGTGTAAGGAGTGAAATATGACTGACCCGGAGGAATCTGCAGGACTCATCGACGACGAGGGGAAGCTCTTCGGACTCGTCAACGTCGTCGACCTCCTCGTCGTATTGCTCGTTCTTGCGGTCGGTGTCGCGGGAGTGGCGCTGGTCCAATCGAGTGGTGGAAACTCTGGAGCGAGCGAACCAGCACCGACGCGATACGCTACACTGTCCTATTCTGCACCACTATCGAGCGACGCGGCACTCATTGGCGTCGACGATACGGTAACTCCGCCGGGGGAGGACACGGCGTTCACGGTCGTCGACGTCTACCGGAGTTTCACGACCGACGGCCAGGCCCACGTCTTGACTCGGGTGGCGTACACCGGCACGCCATCGGGAACTGACGGCCGACTGTACGGCGGGGATGAGACGAGTCTCTCGACGGGTTCCTACCGCGTCGCTGCCCATGCTCTCGCGGTCAATCAGACAGCCACCGACATCCCGACCACGCGCGTTCCCGTCGTCCTCAGTGCGAACGTGACAGATGCGACTGCCCGTGCGCTCGAACCCGGACAGGAGGCCACCATCGGTGACGAAAGCGTCGCGAGGATCGAAACGGTGACCGAACGCTCGCGAACAGAGCACCGACGCCAGTTGCTGGTGGGCGTCGAACTCGTGGCCTGGGACACTGAACCGGTGCCACAGTTCGATGGGGAGGCGCTCCGAGTGGACAACGACGTGACCATCGTGACGGACACCACCACGCTCCGTGGCCAGGTCTACACGGTCGGAACGACGAACGCGTCGGTCGGCACGTAGCCCTCAGATCATACGTAACCAATGAATTCAGCGGAAATCTACGAGGCGTCGTCGGTCAAGCAACTCGCAGACCGGACTCGCGCAGTCCAGGCGGCGCTCGAGACGAGTTATCACCGGTCTCGTCTCGGACGGAGGATCGACAGATTCGCACATTTCGTTCGCGAGTCGTACCTCTTCCGGTGGCTGACCGCGGAACCGGAACCCGACGTCGTCGTCATCGACCTGCGCGAGACGGTGACTGTCGGGCCGTTTCTCGCGGTTCTCGACAGACTCGTCCCGACTGCAACACGCGCCTGGTCCGCTTCGCGAATCCACACCATCACTGGCACCATCGAGCGAGATTTCAAGACCCAGCCAGTTCGCTTCGTGAGCCTGACGCTCGTGGTCGCACTCGCGGTAAACACGCTGCTCGCCTTGGCAACCGCGACGATGACGCCGCTCGAATTGAGTCTTCGTATCGCTGTACTCGTGCTCGCAGTCGTCGGTACCCGGGTACGGTATTCGTGGGCCGAACTGACCGAGACGCGAGCGTACGCCCTCGCTGTTGCACTGCTTGAGCCTCCTGAAATGCCTGCTGAAGACGAGTCGGAGTCAAACGACAGCGAGCGGCCGCCTCGAACACGGTGACATCGTCGTCACCGGTCTCCGTCGTGGGGCCGAATACCTCGAAATCTGCCCGTCCGTCTACTCGATGTCGATGCTCCGCGCCGCTTCCGCCTCACGCTTCGGGAGCGTGACGGTCAGGACCCCGTTGGACAACCTAGCGGTGACGTCCTCGGCCTGGACCTCCTCGGGCAGGCGAATGGACCGCTTGGTGGTCGTGTGGCGTCGCTCCTGACGGAGGATGTCGCCACTCTCCTCTTTGCTCTCCTCGCCCCGTTCGGCCTCGATGCGGAGCGTGTGGTCGGTGATCTCGATGCTGATCTCGTCACGCTCGAACCCGGGCAGGTCGACGGTGGCGACGAACTCCTCGTCGCGCTCGACGAGGTCGATAGCCATCGATTCGGCCTCGGGCATCCATCTGGCGAGGGGACCCTCGCTCTCCCACGGTTGCGGTGCCTCGTCGAACTGGCGGCTCATGCGTTCGAACAGTCGTTCGAGTTCCTCGAAGGGATTGCCGCGTGTACTCATTGTCTGGCCCTCCGCCAGTATAATTGAATACCTGACAGAATAGTTCTATCGATTCCACGGACAGAATCGCCCCGACCCACCCTGATTTATCACCCTCGTTGCCGGCGTGCGCGAACCACTTATTATTCAACCGATTGATGGTACGGGTATGCGAGAGACGTACGTCGACCAGCTCATGTCCCGCCCGATAGAGACCGTCGAGTCCGGGACGCCGGTCACAGAGGCGGCGGCGCGGCTCATCGAACAGGACGTCGGCGCGGTCATCGTCGCCGACGCGGACCGCCTGGCGGGCATCCTCACGGCGACGGACTTCGTCCAGATGATCCGGGACGGCGCAGTGTCGCCGGAGGCGACCGTCGGCGAGTTCATGCACACCGACGTGGTGACGACGACGAAGAGCCGGCCGGTCAGCGAAGTGGCCGCGAAGATGCTCGACCACGGCATCCACCACGTGCCGGTGGTCGACAACGGCGAGGTCGTCGGCATCATCACGACGATGGACCTGACTGCCCACCTCTCGCGGTCGCTCGGCGCCTGAGAGGCGTTCGCGATATCTTCGGGGCTTCTTCCGACTCACGCTTTTGGCGAGATTGCGCGGCTTGTCGATGTTGCGCCCTAGCCGAGCGGCGACGTGGTAGGCGACCAGTTGCAGGTGGATGTTCGCCAGGATGGCCGCCGCACGCGGGTGGGTCTCGGGGAGTTCGAGCACGTGGTCGGCGTAGCGGCCGACGTCGCTCTGGCCGTCGGAGATGGCCACGACCGGCGCGTCGCGGGCCTCGACTTCCTTGACGTTGCCCACAGTCTTGCGGGCGCGCTCGTCGTCGCCGGTCACGATGGTGAGGCGCTCATGCACACAGCTGTGAAACTCCTTTGATCGCCATCTGTGTCGCTATAACCGATACGTAACGAAGATAGCTGACCGGCTACGTCCAGTAGAGGGCCTGATGCACTTCCCGTATCCTACCCTGATGTCGAGTATGCATATCGCTCTGATCGGCCTGCAGGAAAGACACCGAGCAAATCTCAGAATGGGATACATATGGACGTGAATAGCCGAGAACCCCTTCGTATACTAGCTCTCAATAAGCGAAGCTGGTTGGATAGCGAACCTGGGGGGGCAGAGCGGAACCTCGAAAAAACGCTGACCCATCTGAGCGAACGTGGTCACGACGTCCATCTGCTATCCGGCGAAAGTGGTCGTAACGCCGTGGAATCTCACTCTGGCGTCTCTATCCATCAAGTCGGCCACACGGAACGACTCGGCGGGGCAATAGATTTCTTCCTGTCGTATCTCCTCGTTTCGCTGTACTATTACTGGTACCTCTACAAGCTGTCTCCCGATGTCGTCTACACTGTAAATACCCCGCTTCCCTGGCCCGTCATCGCTTTCGCGCCTCGTGTTGCAATCTATCATCACATCTCTCTCGATTCATTCTTCGAAACGCACCCGTTCCCGACTAATTTGGTCGGTTACGTAGCGCAGTGTCTCGGCATCTACCGTGACCGCGATGTACACACGGTTTCGGTGAGTCCGAGCACGACGGAAGAACTCGTCGATAGGGGACACCCACCGGAAACCGTCCACGAAATACGGAACGGCGTCGACGTCAGAAAATACACATTCTCGGACCCATCACCGCACCCGCGAGTACTGTATCTGGGTGGCCTCGTGACGGAGAAGGGGGCAGATAGAATTCCTGAGATCTACGACCATCTCCGTCGAATGTCGTCCCGGGAGATTCACCTGGATATTGCCGGACGGCATGGGCCCGAGCGGAGCACGATCGAACGGTACTCTGCCGACAAGAGCTGTGTTACGTTCCATGGCTACGTGAGCGAGGAAGAGAAATTAGCCCTGCTGGAATCGGCCTGGGTGCTACTAGCGCCGAGCCGTATCGAGGGCTACGGGATCGCGATAATCGAGGCTAATGCAAGTAAAACACCCGCCATCGGCTCTGATATCAAAGGCCTACGTGACTCTATCAAACACGAGGAAACTGGTCTTCTGGTTGCTGGGGACGATTCCGAACGATTCGCGAGAGCAGTTCTACGCCTCGTGGAGAACACGGACCTGCGCACCGAGATGAGTGACACGGCTCGCGACTGGGCAGAGTCCCACTCCTGGGAACGTTCTGCTGCACGACTCGAACACGTATTTTATCGCTCCGCGGACTCAGACTCGACTCCGCTGTGACTACTGACGCAACGCCCTGTTCGTTCGCAGGCACTGCGTCGACGACCCTTCAGAGCCGGAACGACGGAGTGATCTCAGTCCATCTCGCGCAGGGCTGCGGAATATACCGTGCCTGGTAGGCCGACGTTCAGGAATTAGCGTTGTTGTCACGGACGCCAAACCCAGCCCGCGTCAGGCCAAAGCGCGTATCCGTGCCGTCGCTCGTGGCCCAGACCGCCGGCGTGACAGTGCTGTTCCCGAGAGCCTCGAGGTCGGCTGTCGTTGCCGCGACGATCTCGCTGTTGACACCCCAGAACTGCCGAACGTCGCCGTCGTCGTCCGTCCCGTTCCAGGCGTACAGATCCGTGCGTCCCCCGGCACCGCGGTCGGTCGCCACCGGGAAGCCCGATACCGAGGCCCCATCGATGACCACGTCGACGCGAATGCTGTCGGTGGAGACGTCTCGTTCGATGGCGGCGTACGTATCACTCGTCTCCCGCCACCCGACCCGCAGGACGCCCCCACTGCCGGGGGCGTTGCCACGGGCGAACGCCATCGCACCGCGGCCCAGGTCCGCCTCGCCGGCTGCCGACAGCTGGGACGTGTCACCGGTGCCCGTCCCGGCATCGAGCAGGACCTGGCCCCAGTCGTTGCGTGTCGGCGCCTGACCGTCGCCGCGAGTGGCCGTCTCGAATCGAATGGTCATATCGAGGTGGGACGCTTCGGTCGCGGTCCAGCCCGCCATATCAATATCCGCGGGTGGGACCATCGGCGCCAGTTTGTCGATGCTGGCGTTGGACCCCGCTCCCGGCGCGTCGACGCGATTCCGTTCACCTTCGATGCGGGCGGAGACGGCATCGTCGGCGTTCGTCACTCGGTGCAGCAGTTTGACGATGTTATCGTGACCCTGGCCGTCCCCGCCGGACGCCGCCGCCGACAGGGTTCGGACGCCGTCGACGGCGCCGTCGGCCACGTCGGCGCGTGCATTCTCCGTCTGGATGTACAGTTCGTTCCAGCCACCGTTTGCCACCTCGCAGCCTGCATCGCCCACCCGGTCAACTTGCATCCGGTACTCGCCGCGGTCAACGCCCAGCGATGCGCTCTTCTTGCCCAGTTTCAGCCCGATATCCGGTAGTTTGTGCTCGATGCGAGTCGTGTTGTGGTGGCAACTGCTCGCTGTCCCCGACGCATAGATGTACGTCCCGATGTCGAACTCGCCGATAGCGGTGTAGCGTAACGTCGACCGCGTCACGTCCGGCAGCCTGACGAACGTCGAGAGATCTCCAGCCGGCACGCCGTAGCAGTTAACATACAGGTCCTTGATCACGACGGTCCCTACGTTGCCGCTGCTGGTCTCCTCGGGTTTCCCGAAGAACGCCGTGCCGTCCCACGACGACAGGTCGACGCTGGCGCCCTGGCAGTCGATGATGAGTGTGGATTTCGAGAGTCCGTCGGGGAGCTCGATACCCGTCGTCCAGTCACCGTCGCCGTAGCTGCCTGGTTCGAGCTTGACCGTCCCACCGTCGCTGCCTAGCCTGTCTACCGCGTCCTGTATATCGTCGGGCGTCGATGCGACTTGCGCGCCGGCCTCGACGTAGACCCCCTCGCCACTACTACCGGGCTTTTTCGCGCTCCGTGCCGTCCCGACCCGTCCGAGACCAAGTCCCGCCGCGGCCGCGAGGCCACTCGCCTTCAACACTGTCCTCCGGTGCCAGGGTGACCTGGAGGTATCCCCGTCCCCGCGCGCTATCTCCCGACCGTCCGTGTTGTCTTTTGCCATCGTCCTGTGCCTGCCGGTATCCGGGGTAATGGATTCTTACCAGCCGTCTGCAGAAACGTACCACTTTGTGCAGCACCGCGAGTTCTCCCGTGGGAGACAAGTCGAACGGCCCGGAGACGACACGTCCTGACCGCGCAGTACCGACATACGGGGGCTCTCCTCTGCTGTCTGACGTTGTAATCGATACGGAGTAAGCTCATATTACGACGTCTCGGACGCCGGTGTTGTACGGTGTCGTTCGGTGTGTGCTTGTGGCGACGCGGACCTGGGGAACAGAACTTCCCCACATCGCTCGTCGACTGGTGTCTCGAAGTTGGCAGTTGGCTGCGCCCGTCACGGCGAGTCTCCCTCCTTCCTATCCACTTCCGAACCCACCTACGGCGCGGGTTCCCGACGCGGGCACGTCTCTATCGCCGTGCTTGAAGAACTAAGGTAGTCTATATTCATATCCCGTCAACCGGGTGCGTTCAATGTGGACCGGCCTCAAAAGTTCGGCGTTATCGTCAGTGCCGTCGGACTCACAGTGGCGATGCTGCATACGCATATGACGGGCCGTTTATATCCCGGTCTGCCGGCTGGCATGGCACTCGCCTCGTGTGCGATTCTGGTGAGTACCATCCGGTCAAACGCGTCTCCAATCTCCGGTATTGTGACGATCACGTTACTCGCCGTGGCCGGTCGAGTGTACGCGTATCTGTTCGCGCCGAGCATGATGCGATTGGACCCGGACGCTCATGCGGTCCGTAGCAGGGTCATCATCGAAAACGGCGACCTCACTGGTCTCCCGACGGGATTCTACTCCGCAGCACCGGGATTCAATCTAATCGGCGCACTGAGTTCGCTCGTAACCGGGCTCCAGGTCGACAGTGCCTTCGTGATTTTCCCTATCGCAGTTGGAGTCTCATTACCTCTGAGTGCAGGTGCACTAGCGGCGCGAGTGGCAGGCGACAACAGCGCCTCGTTAGTTGCCGCTGCTGTCGTTACCGTCGGAGCACCGACGTTCCTGTTTGGGATCGCTCCGATCCCGATAGCACTCGCCGCGATATTTCTGTCTGCTATCGTACTCGTACTCGTAATCAGTCCCGACAACCGTATCGTATGGCAGGCGGGGGTCGTTTTCGCCTTACTATCCCTCGCAGGGAGCTTGACTCACAAGATCCCCCTCTTTCTGTTCGCCCTGATTGGATTGGTCAGCGTTGGGTATACCGCGTTGACGCGTCTCTCCACGCCAGAGGTCTCGCTTCGTAAAATGGTAGTGGCGACGACCCTTGCCATCGTCGTGCTCGGAGTCCAGTGGGTGTACATCACCGAATATTTTCAAACGGCGACGATACTGATCTACGATGTCTTCGGGCTCGCCGAAGTCCCGACCGCATACACGCCTGTTAAACCGGCAGAAGCGACTCCAATCGACCCACCGCTTGTAACCAAACTCCGGAACCTGTCGTACTTTTTCATCACGGTCGGGACCGGCGCTGTCGCGGGACTCCTATTGTTCTGTCAATATACCCGGGAGAACGTGAGAGTCCTCCAGGCTGCGGCCTTCGTGACGGTCGGCGTAACACTCCCTGGCATCGTGGGTGCCGGTCCGGGATTTCAGCGCACCTACGTGTATGCATCGGCCTTCGTCGCGGCGCTGATCGGAATCGGAATCGTTCACTTTGCACGCTCTACCAGACGATGGCACCGCTCTGTGGCCGGTATCGTCTTACTCGCGATTCTGATCGCGAATCCGTTTGCGGTCGTCACGATGCCGGACTTTCCGGGGACGCCACGTGAGTATCTGTCCACCCAAGAAGTCGAGGGTAAACACTTCGGCAACGAGTACGTGGAGGACGTGGTCTACACCGACTTGTACTATGGCGATGAAGTCGTCGATTTCGAGAGAGCAGCGGGTCGGGGCGATCAACCCCAGGAGACCGTGCCGAATCCGACTTACGACCAGGGGCTCTTGAGTAAAGAGCTCAAGAACAACACGTTACTAGAACACGGGTATCGATATATCTCGATACGCACTAACGTGGAAGTCTGGCGATTGAAGGGTGGCCGATATCGTCTGTTGTGGAACCCGGAACGAACCCTCGATTCGAGCCGACAGTACAACCGCTTCTATTCAAATGGGGGGGTCGCTATCTACAATCTCCGGTGAGCGTTGTTTTGACTCCTATATCGGTCCCCTGTGGAGAGAAACTCCTCTATAATCATACCGGAGCGGGCCCACTCTGACGAAACGAATGAACGTCGTCTCGAGTGTGGCGTCTGCTCTCCCGGAGGCAGCAGCGGAACCACTCAAATCGGTATATTTTCGTTATCGATCGTTCTCTGCTGACAGAGCGCACGAGCCTCCGTCGAAACCAATTCAGCCGCGGTCGGATGCCCCTCCTCACCTATTACTGATCGTCATCGATGCTCTCCGCCCCGACTTCGTCCCAGACCTCCCGATAGAGTTCTCGCACGCCATCGCACCCGCCCCCTGGACCTATCCGTCGGTAACGAGCATGCATACCGGACTCCGACCCAGTGAGCACGGCGCAGTAACAAATACAGCCACCAACGACGATGGCCTCGCGATTCCCGCACAGACTGCTGCAGACCCACATTTACCCGGCAAGTTAGAATCTGCAGGCTACGATACGTATGCGGGGTGTGCGTTTCCCATGCCGTTCCAAGCAATAACCGGTTGGTACCAGAACCACCGGTGCTATTCTGATGCGCAGGCCTCGGTGGTCATCGAAGGGTACCGGGACTGGAGACGGGGCCGCCCACGCACTGCGGGCTATCTTCATCTCGGAGACCTTCATGCTCCAGTCGGAGCGCCCCAAGCGTATCTTGACGACCACGACGTAGATATGTCGCTTCCCGATCTCAGGTATATTCGGCGCTACCGGACTGACTTTGACGAGACCAACCCTGAATGTGTCCGATACAGAGAACACAAATTCCGGCTCCATCGGGCAGCACTCGCGTATGTTTCTGACCGCATCTGGAGTCTGTTTGAAGAGATAAAGGACGACACGTTGGTGATTATCTGTGGAGACCACGGCGAAGCGTTGTGGGAGCACCAAGCTCAAGACCGGCAGATAACCGACTCACGACCCAACCACTGTTTGGGACATGGAGGGACGCCCTTTGACGTCGTTTCGAGAGTGCCGATTGGTTGCTGGGCACCGACTGGAGAGTCGCTCACGCCGACTGGTGGATGGGGGTCGCTACGAGACATCCCGGCGACGCTGCTTGAATCTGTCACGGGTGAGCACGACATACCTGGGAGGAGCTGGCACGAGAGAATCCCAACCGATCGTGCGGTCGTCTGCGAAGGAGCGCGCTACGGTGTGGAACGGAAGGCCGTGTATCGAAACGAGTGGAAGCTCGTCCACTCGAAAGCCGACGGGGTCACACTCGAGGCGAAAATCGACGGCGAAGAGGCCTTCGGTGAGATCCCCGACTCCGTCGCCACAGTACTGTACGAAGAACTCCCGGACCGATGGGAGACCGGGAGTCAGAGCGGGAGCGTCCCACAGGTCACCAGAGACCAACTCGAATCACTTGGCTACATGTAAAATGCACGTCGTGGGGAACCGTCCTAACAGTGCTCGGTAAGTCGGCAGCGTCCTGCTGTTCGGCATCAGACGGTGTGGCTCATACTGCCGGCTGTAACATGTAGAAAATACTCGGCATCCCGGGGTGCCGAGAATCTTTACGAACGTACAGCCGGCAGTATCAGACACCTTTCTTCGCGATTTGTTTCACTTTGGTCAGATCGATCCCGAATCGCGATTCTATCTCGTCGATCAACCTAATGTCTTCCTCGTCAATGCTCCTCGTAAGCAGGAGGAGGAGTGGTTGAACCAGGACGAAAACCACGCCAAGTCCGATCAGTCCGAGAATGCCGAGTGGCCTCGGTATCACCACCGAGAGACCCCCTCCGAAGGCGATCATCGCGACGAGGAATTTGGTCGTGTCTATCGAAAACGGGTGGATATCTTTACTGAAATATATCCACCCCAGCTCGATCGAATTGTAGACCGCGTAGCCGAGTATCGTCGCCACGGCAGCCCCGACGATTCCATACGCTGGAATCAGCACCACGTTCATGACGAAGTTCACGACAAAGCCCGGGATCGCTGAATACAGTTCGATACGGGGGCGGTCGATCGCTTTGACCATCGGTCCATCGAGCCCACTGATAGCCCTGAACAGAAGACCGCCGGTCAGAACCGCTAAGACGGGACTTGCCGGCAAGTATTCGTTCCCGAAGAAGTGTTGAACAACTGCTCCCGAAAAGAGCGCAAAGACGAGTAAGGGTGGGAGGGTAATAAGCAGGATCCACTTCGTCGAAACAGTGAACATCTCCTCGAGCTGGTCTATCCTATCTTGCTCGTAATATCTGGTAGCCAGTGGTAGAAATATGAACGTGAACGCTGACATTCCAAACGTCGCCACCTGTTTGAACGGCTGTACAGACCGATAAAACCCGACAGATTCCGCGTCCAGGAAGTAGCCGATCATCAGGATATCGAGGTTTGCAAGCAGCAGAAACACGACCGAACTTATCGCAAGGGGCCACGAAAATGCGAACAGATCTACTATCGTCGTCCGATCCGGCAGGGACTCCGACACCGCGTTAGTAGTCGCGAAATCTCGCATGAAATAGACCGAGAACAGTAGTGTGAACGCCGGGAACGCAATCCAGTAGACGATCGCCCCGTAATAGTTCTCGCCGAGCGAAAAAAAGAGACCGAGTAAGAGCAATGCGACGAGACGACCGCCCAAGGGGCGTGACATCATGGCCTTCAGGGTCTGTTCCCTCGCCCGGAGTGTCGCAAATGACGTTACAGAGAGTGGGTAGATGACTAGATAGGGAATGAACAACGAAAGAGGCACGACGATATTCTCGTCGTTTACCAGCTCGGATATCGGGTGACGCAGAGAATAGACGATCAGGGCGGTAAAAATTCCAGATGCCAGTACAATTGTGTAGCCAGAGAGAACTACCTTCAGCTGTTCTGTGTCCGACTTGAGCGAAGAAAACTGTCGGGTGACACCTTCGTGGACGCCGAGCAAAATGATACTCCCCAGCGATGAGATGATCGTGAACGCCAGCGCGATTCGACCGTAAGTCGTTGGTGCGAGTGACCTGACAATTACGATTTCCGCTACCAAGCCTAACAAACGACCGACAACTGACGCAACAAAAACTAACGCGGCACTTTGAGCCAATTTAACCAGCGGTGAGGTCTCAGTCATTCTCGTCGGCCTCGTTTGGTGGCAACTAACTATTGTATCCGGAACTCCATCTCGTGTAAGTACACGAGAGACAAACCGGGTCTTCTAATTGAGGAATAATACCAATTTAGTTATCAGAACCGAGGTATAAAATCGTTGTGATAATGACGATAGATTGAAACAAAACCCAAAACAAAGATGAGGAATATTTTGATGATTACGGTCGACAGCTTACGAGCAGACACCTGCGGGTTTATCGGCGATACCGGCTGTACTCCGTTCCTTAGTTCCATAGCCGACCGCAGCCTGATTTTTGAAAACGCGATCTCTCCAGGGCCCCGAACACCGTCCTCGATACCAGTTCTGTTGACTGGTGAATTCAACAGACACGACGGCTATCACATGAGATCCCAGCGGAACGCTATCAGACACCATCTTCGGACTCATTCGACCATCCCCGAACGGGTATCGCAATCGGGATATACGACGGTCGGCTTTTCGGCGAACCCCTGGACAGCGATCGATACTGGATTCGACGACATCTTCGATGAGTTCGTCGAGCTCAATCCTGCTTCGGAAAACGGCGTCGACGCATTTACTGACATGAAGACTGTTCGTGGGTTCGATTACTTTCTCGAGAAGATTGGACAGACCGACTTCTTGAAGTGGGAAAGCCGACGTGAATGGTTGAGTCACTGGGCAGGATATTATGACCAAATAAGAGAACGCGTACGGTCGTTGGACGAGCCGTACTTCGTGTGGATTTTCCTGATGGACACACATCAGCCATATATCGTCCCCCGCGATTTCCGGGAGGATTCCAGCGGCCTGAAGATGTACCTTTCGCTGCTGAACTATGCTCGCGGTCGAGCTGAAGGGCTGTCAGAACACTCCGAACAGTGGCTGAAAGAATGTTACCGGGATGCGGCTCGCTCAGCTGACGAATTCATCAGGCGGCTTGCACAGGACCTCGAGGCATCGGCGCCAATCCTGTTGATGCACTCCGATCACGGGGAATCGCACGGGGACCACGCAACGTACGGGCACGAACAGCAACTGTTCGAGGAGAACATCCGTGTTCCACTGTTGATTCACGGAACCGACCAGAACGATGCCGTGACGGACCCTCTCTCATTGTCGACACTTCCACGGCTTGTAGAGCTTCTAACCGAAGGTCGAGCAGATTCTCTCGGTCACCTGACCACCGACTTCGTACTGTCTGACGTAGAAAGTATCCCGGTAGCGAATCGACGGGCGAAGAAAATGAATTACACCCCCCATTACTGTTCGATCCGGGGAAAGCGCTACAAATACATTCAGACACCGGAAGGACCCGAACTCTACGACCTGCACGCAGACTCGAACGAAATGACCAACATAGCCGACCCGAACAGGGACCTCGTAGCGCAGTTTGAAAGACTAGCGAACGTGAAGACGGCGAAACAGATCGAGAAAAAGCGACTGCGATCTGCCATCGGTGACAGTGCCCTGTCAGCGAGTCAGGTGTCGAGATAACCCAGTGACTGCAGACGGTCTTTCACGGCTTCTTCATCGGCTAATTCGTCCACAGGATCAAACTGCTGGAGCACGCTCCGGATGAGATACTCCGCGTATTCGTCGGCGGATTCGAAATTCGAATTTACAGCCCGGTTCTCCACTTTCTCGTAAAGCTCACCGGATATTTCCAGCGTCTTTGTACTCATTCCTTGATGACATTTCTGCACATAGATATATACGCTTTCTGCTGCCCACGGTTCCGATTGCCTTCTACTCACTCTGATATCCACAGACCGGTCCTTTGCTGATTTCGCCGATCACCAGCGTCAGTACAGTAGGGAGACCCGGGCCCAATCGGAGGTCAGAGAATCGTCTCAAGAGCTCAGAAGTCCCCATCGAGTGTTGAAACGTTTATCCACAAGTGGACCTCTCTATAGGGTTCCTCATCTCTCGAGGGGGACGTGCCCGGATTCTTGTAGAGCCGATACTGTAACCGGAGGTTCCGGCCCGTCATCCGAGGCGTAACTTCATGACGGTACTGCCAGCTTCGGCTGTGGGCCAGTGTTAGATTGTAACTCCCGATTTCGGAGACAGTCATCACTTCTGGCTCGGGTCCGGTCGTCTCGACGTGTTGTAGTTCCACGACGACGCTGTAATCGACCGTTTCGTACTCCTGGTTTTCGACGCCGATTACCAGTGATCGGCTCTGGCCCCGTCGAAACTCCGTTGGATAGTCGTCTGCGACGAGATCTCCATCCGCATCTTCGCTCAGCAGGTAAAACTCGGTAAATCGGTCGCCCTGGTTGGGGTTCGTCAACGCGTACTGCGCTGTTACACCGGCCGTCAGCACACTGAGTACGACGATGACGTTCAGCACCGAATCGAATGTCGAGTCGGGGCCACGGTTCTCGATCCACTCGATCGACGTCAATTGCGTATACCCGACCTGAAACCGTTCTTCTTCGGGAAGTCGAAAACGTCGAAAAGTCGCGATACAGGAGAGAAGGAGCGTCAGCACGGTGAGACCGATAACTACCGGGTGTAATCTGATCCCCCAGGGAGAGAAATTCAAGAGGAGTCCAGTGAACAGGATGAGCGCGAGGCTAGTCGCGATCGAGAGAACTAGTCGTTCCAACGGAGATACCTCTACAGTCCCCTCTCTCGGTGTATCCGAGCTACGGAGCTCGGACTCAGGGAAGATGGCTGCAATCAGCGTGTAACCCGGGACAAAGAGTAGAACCGAAACCCCCAGCGCGATTCTGAGAAGGTTGGTAGCGGGATGAGACAGCGTGACCACCAGGGCTGTCAGCGCAATCAGAACGATTACCACGGCGATATCGACCGGGACTCGCCTGAGATGGGTATAGACCCTCCGCCAAACGTTCGTCCCGGACATTGTGTTTTCTACGATGGCTGTGGGGGTAAATAGGAATGTGGACGATATTTGCGATTCAAACTGTTCATTCCGGTGGTGTCGCGTTGTGATGAAACTCGCCCGAGACGTACAATATAACTCAGCATTCCACGCCGAGACGCAAACTGGCGGCTATCTGCATTCATCGTAGGCAGAAATGTATCCGTCGACGATCTTTTCCGGTCTGTACTTCGTTACTGCGTCGTATCCTGCATGTGCCATCTCGGTTCTCAATGCCGGCCGTGAAAGGACCCTCTCCAGGGTCCGTGCCAGGTCGCTCGAGCTGAACGGATCGTACAGGACAGCGATGTCACCGAGAATATCGACCGAGCTCGGGTTCTCCGAACAGACGATTGAGGTTTTCGAACCCATCGCTTCGAGCCAACTTCGCGAAAACGGCTCCGTGTACCGGGACGCATGGACTAGGACACTTGCGTTCTTATAGACAGATGGAAGGCTATCGTACGGGCAATACTCTAGCGATACCTGTGAATCGCCTTCGATCAAGTCCCGTATCTCCCCTTCTAGCTCTCCTTTCCCATACAATCGCAAGGACCAATCTTCGTACTGCTGAGACAACGACTGAAACGCCTCGAGAACGGTTTTCGGCCCTTTCGACGGTTTTAGCCGCCCGACGAACAGTATCTCTTTTTCGTTCTCAGGCTCTACTATAAACCGGTCATCCAGTATATTGGGTACTTTCCGGATGTTATCGCTCTCGTAGCCACTTTTAGATAAGACCGATTTCATTCCCTCCGTCTGCACTGTGAGCAGGTCGGCTTGCTGGGCGATGGATTTTCCGAGCATGTTAAATGCAACTCGAGGGAGACATGTTACCCCGGTATACCCCTTCGTCTTCGCATACCGTATTCTATGCCGGAGGCTACATTCCGGGACTCCGTCACTCAGGTGCGCAACCGGATCGATGCAGGTCCACATGTGGTTATTGTACGTCGCAACTACCGGTGGGTCGGCACGGAGAACACACGCTGGAAGGTGCCGTACGTTGTATACGTGAATCACGTCGTACTCGTGCAAGTCCGGGAGGTGGAAGTACGCACTGAGGTTTTCACCGATCGCTATGGGCACGCCGTAGTGGGTGCCATCTGGCAGATGATATCGGTTATCCTGCATCCGCACTGGGTCTGCGCCGTCTTCGGTTAGAGCAAAAATATCGACGTGAACCCCGGCGTCTCGCAGCCCCTCCACTATCAGCTTGCTGCTCGTCCCTGCCCCACCAGGACTCCTCGGCGGGTACGCTGATGTAACGAAGGCTACGTCCATCGTATCGACCCACAGAGAACAACATAAAGAGAATGTGGTGGCTATAGTGGTGCAGTCCGGCTTCACACCCGCTGCAGGTATACAATGGAAGACGCACGGCCGTTGTTTCACTGCCGATGTCCCGACAGAACTGGGATTCGCGCCGGCCGGCGAACTATGTCCGTCCCTGGCCACGAAAGGCCTATACTGCGTACCCTAAGTCTTTGAGATGCTCGCTCAACCGCTTCTCACCTACCCTGGTCTCCTGTTTCCGGGTGTCCTCGCGGATTTCACGTCTGGTCTGGTACTCACAGACGAACCACGGAACCTCGGTCAAGGCGTCGTGATAGATATGATCCGGATGACCGTAGCCCTTTATCGGAATCGGCGACACGCGCTCTCCGAGCAACTCGCCGTGGTCTGCCGTGATGACAGATTTCCCCTCTAGCGACCCTATGAGCTCGTTTACGCTCGACAGAACCAGTTCTAAATTCTCGAGGTAGGCTTCTTCCAACTCGGATTCCGATATCTCGCCCGACGACATTATCTGCTGGAGATTTCGTTTCGCGTGACCGAACGTTCTCCGTCCAAACTCCCCGAGATAGGGCTTGTGGGGCTGTACATAGTGGACGATCAGGCGTTTGTGGGGGTACCGATCAGCGCACTGCCTGGCCCGTTCTGTCACCGCAGCTGGCGTAATCGCTCTCACCTCGTCATCCTGCCGACTCGTGTCGTCCAGAAATTCGATCGCGTGGAAATCAAGCCCGAGTTCGTCCTGCAACTTCACTATCCAACCGTTCGCGGAGATGTAGACGAGATCCCGAAGTTCACGGTTCGCGAAGTTCGAGCGGACAAAGTGTGGCGTCGAGGTCCCCCGAGACGTTCGTTGCTCAAACGTACCCCGCATATCGATAGTCTCCTGGAGCTTGTCGGCGCGACACGCATCAAGTATTATCAAATTGTCCCAGTCTTCTTCGAGAATCTTGACCCCGCTTGGATTGTACGCCCCGATCACCATCTGTTGATATATCTTATTCACTTTCATCAGGGCCATCGAGGGCGTCTCGACGGCGGTCAGAACTGGTTCGATGTTACCCATCTGATTGATTTGGTCAGGTCGGTGCCAATAAAGTTAGACTCACGTTTCCGAACCCGACTCGTGTTCCCTGTCGGAACTCTTCGAGGTGGCTCTCCTTGGCCGTGTGGCCGTAGAACGCTTGATTTCGCCGCTGCTTGTGACAGAATTCTCAGCGGTACAATAGGAAACGCTGTGTCTGGTCGGTCCGTGTCGGCTGGTAGCCACGGTATTCAACCAATCTGTCGAGATGAAGTCACCACTCCCATACAGAGAGCTTGTAAACGGAGATGAGATTTCTCTGTATTTACTTACTCTATCCGGATCAGGGGCCGCCGGGTTTAGGCGACTTTTCGAGGCTGTGACTCCTGGATGCGTACATCATGAAGACGCTGTACGCGAGACCGAGCAGCAATATTCCGACAGGTATCAGCAAGTCTGCCGTGCTTTCTGGATAAAACGCCGCGAACGACTCTCGCTTGCCTGTATTGGCTTCCAACAGTGGCCAGAAAATGTTCGGATAGAAGTGATACTCCGTACCGAGAGTGAATACCCTGTAGAAATCTCCGACCAGGTGCGACATATATCCGAAGACGAAGACCAACGCGTCCCGAGTTCTCCCGTACCGAGTTGCCAGAATTATCAGGGCCAACAGTAGAGGCACGGAGACGACCACCGAGTGGGCGAGCATTCGTCCGCTCGGTAACACCTGCAAGCTGAACGCGAGGGGTTTGTCTATCAGATCGGGAAATTGCGATGCGATAAGCAAGATCAGTGTCGTCTTTCCAGACGGAAGTTTTCTCAGAAACAGAAACGAAAACATGGCCACAGGAACGACTGCGAGGAGAAAATGTTCGTGTGGATACATTATTGGCTGACAGGACTCAACTAATTATAAATCCTTTGCATTCTGGATGACTACGCCCCGAAATTAGTCACGGAGAGACAGACCAACTGGGACGAATGTTTGGACAACGCCGAAGGACTGTGCCCCTATTTTGCTCCAGATGGCAGCCCATCACACTCGTAGAGAGACGGAAATCGTCCTTCTGGACCCGATTCGCGATGAATCAGTTCGGCCGACCGAATTCGGTCCTACACGACCTTCCACTGTGCTAAAACTTTGTAGGTGGGTGAGACGCCAAGTCTGTGGCAACTCCGGCGGGGCTGACTGACCAGCTATTCGACGGTCACGCTCTTGGCGAGGTTGCGGGGCTTGTCGATGTTGCGCCCTAGCCGAGCGGCGACGTGGTAGGCGACCAGTTGCAGGTGGATGTTCGCCAGGATGGCCGCCGCACGCGGGTGGGTCTCGGGGAGTTCGAGCACGTGGTCGGCGTAGCGGTCGACGTCGCTCTGGCCGTCGGAGATGGCCACGACCGGCGCGTTACGGGCCTCGACCTCCTTGACGTTGCCCACGGTCTTGCGGGCGCGCTCCTCGTCGCCGGTGACGATGGCGAAGACGGGCGTGTGCTGGGTCACGAGCGCGAGCGGGCCGTGTTTCAGTTCGCCGGCGGCGAAGCCCTCGGCGTGTTTGTAGGTGATCTCTTTCATCTTCAGCGCCCCCTCGAGCGCGACGGGGTGCTGGTAGCCGCGGCCGATGAAGAAGTACGCGTTCGCGTCCTCGTAGAGTTCGGCCACCTCGGCGGCGGCCGACTCGTCGAGGACCTGCTGGACGTTGCTCGGCAGGTCCCGTAGGGCTGCGATGACCTCGCGGGCGTCGGGACAGCTGGTCATCCCGAGCGCGAGCAGGTTGAGGGCGGCCAGCTGCGAGGCGAAGGTCTTGGTCGCGGCGACGCCGATCTCGGGGCCGGCGCGGATGTAGAACGCGTGGTCGCACTCGCGGGCTGCCGTCGACCCGACGACGTTCGTGACGGCCATCGTCCGCGCGCCTCGGCGCCGGGCCTCCCGGAGCGCCGAGAGGGTGTCGGCCGTCTCGCCGCTCTGGGTGACGCCGACGACGAGCGCGTCGCCGATCGGCGGGGGCGCCGTGGCGTACTCGCTGGCGAGGAACGCCTGGGCGGGGATGCCGCTCTCTCTGAACAGCTGGGCGCCGTGGAGCGCCGCGTGATACGAGGTGCCACAGGCGACGAACTGGATGCCCGTCGGCGAGAGGTCGCCCAGGTCGCCGATGTCGACGCTGGCGGCCATCTCGTCGACGCGGCCGCGCAGACACTGGCGCAGGGCGCGCGGTTGCTCGTGAATCTCCTTGAGCATGAAGTGGTCGTAGCCGCTCTTGCCGGTCTCCTCGGCGTCCCACTCGATGGTGTTGACCTCTTTCTCGACGGCGTCGCCGTCGCTGTCGGTGACGGCCCAGCCGTCGGCGTCGAGGCGGGCGAACTCGCCGTCGGCCAGGTAGACGACCTGGTCGGTGAAATCGCGGAACGCGGGGACGTCGCTCCCCAGGTAGGTCGCGTCCCCGTCCAGGCCGAGGACGAGCGGCGAGTCGTGCCGGGCGGTGAACACGGCTTCGGTGCCCGCGATGACGACGGCGACGGCGTAACTCCCCTCGAGCTGGGCGACGGCCTCGCGGACCGCAGCCTCCGGCTCGGCCCCGTCCTCGAGGGCGTCCTCGACGAGGTGGGGGATGACCTCCGTGTCGGTGTCGGAGGTGAAGTTGTGGCCGGCCGCGACGAGGCGGTCACGGAGCGCCTGGTAGTTCTCGATGATGCCGTTGTGGACGACGGCCACGTCGCCGTGGCAGTCCTGGTGGGGGTGAGCGTTCTCGTCGGTCGGCGGCCCGTGCGTGCTCCAGCGGGTGTGGCCGACGCCGACGGTGCCCGACAGCGAGACGGCCTCCAGGGACTCGCGGAGGTCGTCGATCTTGCCGGCGGTCCGGCAGATGTCGACCGGAGCGTCAGCGCTCGTGATCGCGACGCCGGCGGAGTCGTAGCCCCGGTACTCGAGTTTCGAGAGGCCGTGGACGAGCGTCTCGAGCGTCTCGTCATCGCGGCCGACACAGCCGATGATGCCACACATCAGCGGACCACCTCCGCGCTCTCGCGGACGTTCCCGTTCACGGTCACGCCGGCGTGCAGCGTGGCGTTCGGGCCGACGAGCGCGCCGGGGTCGAAACTCACGTTCCCGCGGGCGCTGACCCGGTCGGCGATGACGGCGCCGAGACGCTGGTCCTCGAACACCTCGGTGCCGACCTGGACGTCGGCGGGGCCGCCGGGGACGACGGTGCTCGCGCCGAGGTCGACGCCCTGGCCGGTGACGGTATCGATGAGCGTCGACCCGGGGTCGACGCGCGTGTCGGCGTCGAGCACCGAGCGCTCGACGACGGCGTTCGCGCCGACGGTGACGTTGCTCCCCAGCGCGGTGTTGGGGCCGACGACGGCCCCGGGGGCGATCTCGCAGTCGGGGCCGACGACGACGGGCCCCCGGAGCACCGCGCGCTCGTGGACGGTCGCGGAGTCGTCGACCCAGATGCGGTTCTCCCGCCGGCGCTCGACGAGGCGACCGCGGGCCAGTACCTCGCGGGCGACCGACAGCAGGTCCCAGGGATAGGTGGCGTCGACCCACATCCCGTCGACCTCGACGCCGCGGACGCGGTCCTGGTCGACCAGGCGTTCGATGGTGTCTGTCAGGCCCAGTTCGCCGTGCTCGCGCGGCGTCGCCTCGATGGCGTCGAAGATGGTCTCGGCGAAGGCGTAGACGCCGCCGTTGATGAGCCGGTAGTCGTCGCTCTGGGGCTTCTCGACGAACTCGGTGATGGCGCTGCCACGGAGTTCGACGGCACCGTACCGGTGGGTGTCCTGGCGCTCGACCACCGAGATGCTCGTGTCGCCGGTCTCGGCGAACGAGTTCGCGACCGCCTCGACGGTCCCCGGGTCGATGAGCCGGTCCCCGTTCAGCACCAGCAGCGACCCGTCGACGACCTCGCGGGCCTGCAGAAGCGCGTGGCCGCTGCCCAGCTGTTTCTCCTGGACGACGTAGGTTATCGGTACGCCACGGTACGTCGAGCCGAAGTGGTCCTGGACCCGGTCGCGCTTGAAGCCGACGACGGCCACCAGCCGCTCGATGCCGGCCTCGACGAGCGCGTCGAAGACGTGTTCCAGAATTGGGCGGTTGGCCGCCGGCAACATCGGCTTGGGCCGGTTTCGCGTCAGCGGGCGCAACCGGGTCCCTTCCCCGGCTGCGAGGACGACCGCGGTGTCGATCTGCATACTCCCATATGTCGGAGAAGGGGTTTCAATATGCCGGCCTTAACAGTATTTCTGACAGACATGTCTGGTGATCGTTCGCACACCGTGTTACGATATCCCACCGTGACTGGACGTTCGTCCGAATCGATTCCTTTTGCCCGAGTCGCCGACGAGCATGTGCTGCGGGGGCTTGTTTCGGCTGGTAGGCGGTGACTTCTCCAGCCAGACGGACTGGCTGATTGGAACCGCTCTCTGCGGCGCTACGTCCAGACCGTCCGGTAGCCAGCGTCATCGATGACGCCATCGGACGTGACGATTGCATCTGTCTCTCGCGCCCGGTGGCTGGCGACGATCAGGCCGTCGTGGATACTGAACTCGGCTGCCACCTGCGCGTACTCGACCAGTTCGGTATCGCCCACTGGCGCTACCGAGACTGGCCCATTCCCGACCAGAGCCTGGCGAGCATCTTCCGGTGTGCCGGTGAGTCTGACCCCGCGGACGTCTTTGTCACGGGACACTGAGTAGAGTACCTCGGCGAGTGCTGTACTCGGTGCCTGGAGCACTGTTTCACCGGCTTCGGCTTCGGCAAATACCCTGTCTGCTCCACTGGGCAGCGCATCGACGAGATAGACGAGCAGCGAAACGGCATCTGCGGTGTACGTCGCCACGTCAGGACTCCTCGTAGTTCCGGTCCCGACGATCGCGCACTCGTTCTGTCAATTCCTCGGCGATCTCCTCGCGCTTCTCTCGAGCGGTGTCGTCGGGAACGAGTAATCCCCGTCCGCTGGTGCGAGTCCGCTTCTTCACCACGATGCCGTCCTCCGTGTCCATCCAGACGACTTCGTCGCCGGGTTCCAGATCGTACTTCTCCCGAAGCCGTTTGGGGATTGTCGCCTGTCCCTTCTCCGTAATACGCGTCGACTCGCTCATAGCTAGTAATACACCCTGTAATACTTCAGTTCTGCGGGGTGTGTCAACCTTCGCTTTCGAGACCCTTCGCTGCGCTCAGGCCCTCGCTACTGCTCCACGGTTCTCCGGCCGCCGTGTCGCTTTCGAGGCCCTTCGCTGCGCTCAGGCCCTCGCTATTGCTCGCCCATCCGCTCGCCAGCGACCCGCCGCCCCTTCGTCGTCAGGTCCACTTCGGTCCGCTCGCGGACCACGCTGATGACGTCGAGCTCGATGAGGCGGTCGAAAATCTCCTCGGTCTGCTCGATGTCGATGCCGACGAAGTTCGGGATGTCGAACGGCGAGACGCCCGAGTGCAGCGCCATGATGACGCGCTGTTCCGTCGCCGAGAGGTCGATGTCGGCCCGGTTCTGCTCGGCGCTCTCTTCGAGCATCGTCTGGAGGACGGTGGCGTGGAACTCCTCGCCGGCGAGGTGGGTCTCGACGCTGATCCCCTCCTCGCTGTGTTCGACCTGGATGACGGTCCGCTCGGCCCCCTCGACTTCCTTGTCCTCGACGTCGAGGTCGCCGATGTCGGCCCGGTCGATGACGACGGCCTGGCCGTCGGCCATGGCGAGTTTGACGGCCTCGTCGGTGATCTTGAGGCGCCCCTTCGTCCACGGGGCGTTCTTGACGACGCCACCCTTCACGGCGGGGTGCTGGACGAAGATGATCTCGCCGTCGAGACTGGCCCGATAGAAGTCCGTCTCGAACGCCGCGTGGTCGGCCGCCGAGACCAGGATGACGTCCTCGCCGACGTGGAAGCCCACGTAGTCGGCGACGCCGGCGCTCTGCTGGTTGACGTCGAACCGGTCGACAATGCGGTCGATGTCCGACAGCGCGACCTGGCGCTTGCCGTCGGCGATCATCGCGAGGCGTTCGGTGGTGAGGATGAGCCGGCAGTTCTGCCACTCGGCGTCCGTGAGGTGCTGACCCTGCGAGACCGCCTCTAAGTACTGGCCCTGCGTGTCGGCGATCTTCTTTTCGGTGTCGCTCATCCCGTGACCGGCCTCTCGACTGGTCGTTGTCGGTAGTGGTGAATATAAGTTCCGCCAGGAGTGTCGGAACTGAGAACGGCGTGGACGATTTCGTCGCCAGCATCGCGTCGTCGGTGTCACGAACGCCGCCACTGGTCGGGCCGTCTGCGGCTGTCCTCCGGTCCGACGGTTGGCGGTTACTTGGCCAGTGTGTTCTCGGCCAGTGCTCCCGACACGCTCCGATGGCCGCTTGGATGTCCGAAACAACGACCGCCAAAAGCGAAGCGAGCAGTCAGCGAGTTCTACAGATAATTAAGGCGAGTGCCTCGGGGCTTGACCCCCGAGGCGATTCACTACATGTTGTTCCCAAAGAGCGACAGTAAGACGCTGCTTGGGTCGACGGCAACCCTGTTATCCCGTTAGATGACGCTGTCGACCAGATGATGGAGAACCACTCGGCATACGAACCCGTCTTAGAGATCATCGCCGAAGAGTACGAGAGCGAGATCAACGCCTCACATCACAGTGCGATGAGGGCGGAGTGACTGAAGCCGTGGAATAGGTCTCCCTGAGTGTCAATCCGAACTCGTCGACACGCACCGCTCGGTACAGACGAGAAACGCAGAACAGATAGTCGACTCTCACTCGTGGAGCCATTCGTACCACTCACCGAGATCGACGAGTTGGTTTTCAACTCCCTCGACGCCATACTGATTAAAAATCTCGTCAACGGTTCGAGCAAGTCCTTCTGGGTCTGTGTCTGGTAGGTTCTGTTCGTAGTAGAGAAAGATACCCGCATGGTCGTACTCGTGGTGCAGCGGCTCAAAATCCTTTGCGTTGTTGGTCACGAGGACGGTCCCAGACTCACCACACCACGACACCGGTTCCTTGTCACTCGTGTATTCTCCGAATCGATCTTTCGCCTGTGCAACCTCGTGTCCGCGCTCTCGAAGCAGTCGTTCGAAGACTCGACCGACGTGTTCGTCAAGGAGGATCTGAGCGCCCGTCACTAGATGGTCTCTTTGGGTTTGAGTGACGTCTCCTGCATTCGTTCGAACGCTGCTTCGTTCTCCGCTTCGAGCTCACGCATCTCGTCGATGTGTGCATAGTAGTAGGACAGAGACTCGTACACCTCTGCAAGAGAGACATCCAGTTGATCCCCGACGTGAGCGGGAGACTGCCCTCTATCGATTACCCGTGCAGCCACATGGCGAACGCCGATACGCGTGCCGTCGATTCGAGGCTCGCCACCGAGCACATCGTCGTCACGGGCGATACTCATATGCTTCGATAGACACTCTCGTCGGTTATATCTTTCTGGCAGCCGATCTGCCACGCTCGATCCACAGGGACACTGACGGAATCGGTCTTGAACTCCCCACAACTTGAATCGCGTTCCACGCACTCCTGGCAGTAGGGGTGTCCTCGGGCTCGACAGTGTATTTGAACGCCTCCTCGATCACTATCGGTTGGTTGGTCGTGTCTAGACTTGAACGTTTGGTTGAGCTGGGCGTACGGCTGTATCCCGCCCTACTGCGCTACTCGCTCGCTCCGCTCACTACGTTGCTCTTTGAGGACGGGGACTAATCCTGTAACACTTAACTACGCCTCTCCCGTCCGGAAACCCACATGGAGGTGACGCGCCGATACTGGGTGGTCGTCGCAGTCCTCGTCGCACTTTGTGTGTGGGCATTCGTTCTCGAGCGTCCCGTCTTGCTCGTCGGGGCTGGGACCATCGGCGCGTGGCTCCTCACGCGACAGTATCGGTTCATCAGGTCGACGAACGACGCGGTCGACGCACTCTCGGTCGAGCAAGACCTCGATCGCACCCGACTGACAGCCGAGGAGACGACGGTGGGCAGACTCATCGCAGAGACCTCCCACGCTGTCGACGTCCGCGTCCAGATTCGGACGCAGCCGCCGATCGGCAGCGACGGGGGAAGCACGTCGTCTTCGCTCGAACCCGGCGAGGCACGTACACAGGCGTCGTTCACACTGTCCTGGCCCATCGCCGGCCAGTTCGAGTTCGACGAACCCGTCGTTACCGTCACCGATTCACTGGACTTGTTCCGGGTAACGACCACCCGAGGCACCACCCCGACGGTCACCGTCGAACCGCGTGCGCCCCGCGACATCCACGTCGGCGAAGGTGGCGAGCAACTCGCGGCCGGCTTCGGCGAACACTCGACGGGCACGACCGGGAGTGGACTCACGCCGGCAGAAGTCCGGCGGTACGTCGCTGGTGACAGCGCCCACCAGATCGACTGGAAGGCCACGGCACGGCTGAACGAA
Organism: Haloarcula halobia; assembly: GCF_029338255.1. Classification (NCBI taxonomy): domain Archaea; kingdom Methanobacteriati; phylum Methanobacteriota; class Halobacteria; order Halobacteriales; family Haloarculaceae; genus Haloarcula; species Haloarcula halobia. The sequence continues at coordinate 3,249,321 of NZ_CP119787.1, read as the reverse complement.
CCCCACGTCCGCGAGTTCGAGGCCGAGACCGACCTCGAAACCGCCCTCGTCGTCGATCATCGGGCGACGATGGCGACCGGCCGCGACGGGGAAACCAAACTCGATTACGCTCGCCAGCTCGCCCTCGCGCTCGTCGAGAACGCGATGGAACTCGGCGACCCGCTCGGGTGGTACGGTATCGGCGATGGCGGGGTCTCTGATATATTCGACCCGAACGCAGACGAGAGCCATTACCGGACGATTGCCCAGCAGCTGCGAGCCCTCGAGCCAACGAGCAGTACTACCGACGGCCGGTCCGCTGAGCCGATCGACCCGGCCCACGCGCGGCGGACGGCCAATCACCTCACGGACGATAGCCCGTTCAGTGCCAAACTACAGCCCTTCTTCGCTGCGGGTGACCAGTACGTCCAGCGCGTCGCCGAGCAACCGCTGTTTGCCGGCCTCAGGACGGCAGCGGTCCGACTCGATGGCTCGGTCCGGACCGATCATCGTCACCGACGACGAGCACCGCACAGAACTCCGCGAGGCGGTGAAAGTCGCCCGCCGTGGCAACGGCCAGGTGGTCGTCTTCCTCACGCCGAGCGTCCTCTATGACCTCGACACGCTCGGCGACCTGGACGACGCCTACCGGCGGTACACGGCCTTCGAGGAGTTCCGGCGGGAACTGGCTGCACTGGAGCGCGTCAGTGCGTTCGAGGTCGGCCCCAGTGACCGGCTGTCGGCCGTCCTGTCTGCCGGAAACCAGCGCCGGAGGGTCCAGCAGTGACGTCGACGTCAGCGTCCGAGCCGGTCGATGGATCAGACTCGTCGACGACTCGGTTCGGTTTCGGCGCTGCCTGGCTCGCGGACAGTCGATGGGACACAGCGTGGCGTCCGTCCGGGGCCATCGCGCTCCTGGCTGTGCTGGTGGCGTTCTGGCAACTCGGCGGCGCCCTCGGTATCCTCGCCTGGGTGGTTGTCGCACTCAGTTGGCTCGTCTTTCCACCGATCGTCCCCGTCGCAATCGGGCAGTTCGCACTCGTTGCCCTGCCGGCAGCGGATACCGGTCTCGTCGCGCTGCTTCCAGCCGAAGCCACGCTCGGTGCCCTCCTCGTCGCAGACGTGTGGTCGGATACCGGATCCATCGGGACAGCAGTCGCGTTCACCGGCGTGGCGATCCTGAGTGGGGCGACCGTACTCGTGCTCGACTCCCGTCTCGAGTTGCTCGAGACTATCGTCGGATTCCTGCTCCTGTTTGGGGCTGTCTCCTATCTCTGCTACCGACTGCTGCTGGACCTGGGCCTGCTGCTGGACGACGCAGATACGGCACAGGCTGAGTGACCGCTTCGATTTCGGTTGCATACGAGAACGCCGACAGGGGCCGCTGTGATACAGACCGATAGCGCATATCTACGTCTCTATACGGAGGTCGAGCGGTAGGCATAGTTGGTCAATCCACGAGTCCCGCGATAACTGACTCTCCAAGACACTGTCTAGTTGCGGGATTGAGAAGTGAGGAGGGCGTAGCGAGAAGTGTCATGTGACTCGCAGATCATCTCAGAGAGACGTTAGATGAGGACAGAGCCTGTCATAGAACCGTTATCAGGGAATTGGTTTCATCCAAAACAGGATGCAATGGCTACTCAGTGCGTGTGCAGACTGAACGGACACGCGGCGCTGACGACTATCTTTTTGTTTTCATAGTTCATATGGCCGCCTACGACAGTGGTTTCACATCGAGAACATTCAACGCCAGCACGGACGTATGCGTAGGGAGTTCTCACGGCGACAGATGATTGGAGGCGTGGGCGGGGCGATCGTCGGTGCACTCGCCGGCTGTGCACAGTACGTCCCGGCTGAAAAAGGCGTTCCCTCCGACGAAACCAGCGGGAAGACCATCCACGTGAAACCGGACGGGGGATTCCTCAACTCCGGCGCCGAGGACGACCCACTCGGCTCGATCGACCGCGCGATTAACGTCGCTGATCCGGGCGACACTGTCTATGTCCATCCCGGAACCTACGTCGAATCAGTGCAGATTCACGATGGCGGGACAGCAGAGGATCCGATCACACTGACGGGTCCACCCGAGGCCATTCTGAAACCACCGGAAGGGTCGGAAACAGCCTGTGTCAAGATTGATGGAAGTTACGTTCATCTCACTGGCCTCACCGTCGATGGGCTGCACAATCCGGACGAGCCACGAAACCCGGATTCATATCACCCAGATAAGCTCATCTCGATTAATTCAGGAGCGGACGATTCCGATACCTATCTCACGGGGTTGGTCGTGTCCCCGCACCGGATCGGCAACGCCAGTCAATCACTAATCAACAGCGTTCAGTTCAGAGACTCGACCATCGGTGGGTTCAAAGTTATCGGGCCAGCGGGTGCACGCTGGCTCTTCGATGACACTGAGGGACACAACGGCGAGATCGTCTATCTCGGAACGGCGGCCGACAATCGGGTCGAGCGCGGGTACGACGAGTACGACCGGACACGGAACATCCGTGTCCACCACATCGACAACAGCGAGGGGCATCCACACGCCGAACTCGTCGATTGTAAGGAGGGCGTTTCGAACGTCACGATCGAGTACTGTACTGACGCCGGCGGAATCCAGTCCGACGATAGCCCCTTCGCGTCGGCCATCATACTGAATGGCTTCGATTGCACCGTGCGATGGAACATCATCCAGGACGCCGAGGGGTCGGGGATCGAAATCGGACCATGGGGGACGATGAGTAATCCGGCGCATCTAGGTGAGCCCGAAACCGCGTTCGAGCGCAGATTTGGGACAGGTCACGCGATCTACGGGAACGTGTTCACTGGCAACGTGCTCGACGCGATCGACTTCCTCAGAGAATCAAAGGTTCCGGGCCGGGAGACGAATCCACGCCCCGAAGATCAGCGCATGATTTGCGAGAACCTCGTCGATGCCTACAGCGACGGGGATCCTGACACGGTGTGTGACTCCGATCGCCCTTCCACGGACGGTGTTGGACACCTCGGCGGGGAGAGTCCGTGGAATGGGACCGCTCCAACTGCGGACGAAATCCTCGCACGGGATGCTCAGGATCCACATCTCGACGTTGCGGTCGAAACGACCTCAGCAACCACAGACGAGTCGATGGAAATTCCAGTTTCCGTGACGAACGACGGGGAAGACACGGCCGAGGTGGAGCTGGATCTCAGAGTCGGGGATTACGTGTTCGATACACACCGACTCACGGTTCCAGCTGGCGGAACACGGAGCACGAGGTTTTCGAACGGTGCACCGTCCAACCCAGCGGAACTTTCGCTGCTGAGAAACGGCCAGAAAGTCGCTGCGATTGAAGTTCGGGAACCGTAACGAGGTGGCCGGCCAGTCCGATGGCCGGCTGGGGTCACAGGTCAACCCTACCTGGCACCGACTCAGAATCGAGTTGAACTCGGAATGCTTCGCACCAGTGCTATCTCCGTGGTCACGGCGGAGACGACCGTCGGACTGCGACGCGCAACAGCGCCACAGGACCATGTTTGGTTTATGTCTTCCAGGAGCTGTACAATCTACTTGTGCTGCATACGCGCTGTGTATGCCAAAGAGGTCTTCCTGGGCCACGATCTCGACCAACTCCAGATACTCGAGGACGGCTGGCTTTGGAGTTCTCGATTTCAGGGGCTGAGTGGTTCCACAAACTCGATTCGGAATCCTGCCGGGCCGTCGCAGAACCCGTATCGGGTGTCGCCGAGCTCAAACGGTTCGAGTAACTGCTCACCGCCGCGCGCTATCATTTCGGTAATCGCTGCTTCACAATCGTCGACGGCTAGGCCGAAGTGAGCGATGCCCTCGTCAACGTCCTCGACCACGCCTGCTGCCTCATACGGTGTCGGATCGACGATGAACGCGTTTTTGTCACCGATCTCGAGTCCAACGAACTCGACCGACTGCCCCCAGCCATCGAATCCGAACTCCCCGCTGTCGAGTCGCTTTGCGTCGAGTCGTTCTTCCAGCCACGTCGCAGTCGTGTGCGGATCCTGCGCTTTGATTCCGATGTGTGAGAACTGGTCTATCATGGTCCAACAGTCAGAAGCCGCGAGCAATAACGTTACGCCGCACGTGGCGATAGTTTCGAGATAAACGGATTCCATCTAAGATACTGTGCTGAGCCAACCTCACGAAAGATGCGTCCGATACTGTTCTGATTCCGTACCGTTCGTTTCTGAACCCCCCATCCATGTCGCTGGCAGGCTTCTTTCAGTGTGTGGCGTCATCGACGAAATGCAGACATCATCGAACTGCCTGATCTGGGAAAAGCAAGCAGATCGACCACTCATACCTCCTGGGTAGATCCGGAGAACAAGCAAGCACTGGTGGACATTTGGCGATACGGACTCCAACAACGGCTTGGTACCCACGAAGCGTAAGACTCGATTCACCGAGAAAAGCAGTCGAATACGTGGTAGAGGTGGTCAACTGCCGGAGAGGACACCCACCCGTGACTACAGTCGCGAGACGTCTCCTCAAACTACAGCGATTCGGTTCCGCTGCGGGTCGACCTCCACGTCCGAACCGAGCGGTAGCGGTACGGTCGGCGTCGTGTGTCCCCAGTCGAGTCCGAAGACGAGCGGTGCATCCGGATTGTACCGGGCCACCTGCTGCTGTATCGCCGACCTGACCGACTCCCGATACTGGTCCTGTTGCGCCCGGGACGGCTGTCGGGTACGATTGCGGCCCGGGATCCGGCCGATGACGACGGCACTAAACAGGTCCAGCAGGCCACGTTCCCCAAGACACAGCAGCGACGTCGCAACCTGGTCCGGGCTGGGCAGGTCTGTGGCGATCTCGAGCGCCAGTATCGCGCCCTCGAGGCGCGACGGTTCAGGTAGGTACTGCTCGCAAGCGAGATGCTGGTCGACGACCGCTCGACACCCGCCCCACACTGGGCCGGAGACGCGGTGGGTCCCGCCAGCCCATTCCCACCCCGGGTTCGGTCGGTACGACGGGGGCGTCGTCGGTAGCGGGTCGTCGCCCCACCAGTCGGTCGGTTCGTCAGTCCACACGTCGCTCGGAGCCACCTCGCCGAGCGACCCGTCGAACAACGCCGCACTGACGTATCGCTCCGTATAGGCTGGCAGCTTGCCCCTCACTGCAAGTTCGTTCATGAGCTGGCCCCCGTTGTACGAGACGATACCGGCCTTCCAGAGGAACAGCCCGATGTTCGTGTTGTCGCTCATCCCGTAGAATCGCGTGGGATTGGTCCGGAGCGTCTCCGCATCGAGGTACTCGAGCACCCGGAGCTGGTCGTACCCGCCGATCGTCGATATGACACCCGTGATTGACGGGTCTCGGAACGCCGCGTGGATGTCCGCGGCCCGAGCGCGTGGCTGTTCCTCGAGGAACGGGCTCGACTGCCGAGCGCTGGGAAAGACGACCGGCTCGAGGTCAAATACGTCACGTAACCGCGACAGTCCGAGTTCGAACACCGCGGGGAACTCGCTGGCGAGCCCGGCTGCGGGACTGACGACGGCGACCCTGTCACCGCGTTCCACCGGTGGTGGCACGACGAACGAATCAGATGGCACCGTACGGACGTTCACGGACGACACAGTAAATATGCCTGTGGGGCCTTCTCGAAACTCTCACTCGATGACAGATCTCGACATTCCTGCTGCATACAGGGCGCGTATCGCTCACTCTGGTTGGTGAGGATTGGAAGCAGTATCGAGGCGGTAGACATCCTCAGCAGCGTCGAAGTCGTCGTCGAACGCATAGAGGTAGCCGAGTCCTTCGGTCTGCATGTAGGCGACGATGCAGGCATCGACGAACGAAAACGGCTCGTACCGCCGGAAGAGCGCTTTTCCCGTAGCGAAGGCATCTCCGGTTAGTGAGTCGATGTGGAACCGGGTGTGTTCCTCGATCCGGCTGAGGAAGTCGGTCGCAGCATCGTGACCTGTGTGAGTCGTCAACCCGTTCAGCGTTTCTGCGAGAACGTAATCGAGGACCACCGCTTCGGGGAGGTCGGCAGCATCGATACCCCGAAGAATTGGGACCGCGTCGTCGTGCGCGCCGTCGGGACGATACGCCGCGGCAAAGAGAACTGTCGTATCGACGAGTGCCCGGGGCATCTATTCGACGTCGACGCCCCATGCATCGTGCTCGGTCGTAACCGCTGTTTCCTGTTCACCGCCGTAGCCGTCGAACTCACCGAACGTGCCGCGACGCTGCTGAACGACTTCGATCCGGAGGGTTCCATCGTCCTCGATGTGCCAGCGGAGTTTGTCGCCATCGACGATATCGAGCTCTCGTCGGATGCGAGCAGGAATATTCGCCTGATTCCCAGAGACCTTGCTCTCTGAATCGACACGCTCACTACTCATGTTCGGGGGTAAGAGACGGCACCTCATAAACCATAGTGTGAGTACACACTAGGAGACTCTGCGTGATGAATCCACCCTCTGTATCTTGTGTGACTCGCTGAACATCTATCGGAACTGGTAGAACGCTCGCGGAGTCGGCCTCAAAATCGAAGTAAACACCCTCCCAGGGGTGTTGACCGGTCAGTTAGGGATACGGCTCGTGCTGGCCCAGATCGTAGCGGCCGCCTTTCTTACCGGCCACGAAGTGGAGATCCCGATGAAGACGGTGCGCCAGAAGCCCGCCAGCCGGCGATTCTCGTCGAGTGACACTCGTCGAATCAGTGAGCTGGCAATATGTTTAATAGCGAATAGAACAGTAGGTAATTGATAGTAGTATCTGGGGGTTCCAAGGATGTTTGATGACGACTTGGATGGCAATGGAACGTTTCTCTATAGACTCGAACGGGAGTCGGAAGTCCTGAAGCTTGTTGCCCATCTAAAGCTAAGCGAGAAGGTCTATGTCCGACGACGAGCAGCCGAAATGCTGGGGAATATTACGGAAATCCCCGACCCCGACGAGCGTCAGCAGGCCGTCAAGGCACTTGTCAACGCAGTAAAAACGGACGAGGACGATAGTGTTCGAGCGGCCGCGATCGACGCAGTATACCAGCGTGGCGAGGAAAGCTTCGACCACTTAGTAGAGGAGCTTGCCGGGATGGAACTCCCGGAGTCCAACGAGCGGACCACAACGCGGTTGCTTACCGAGTGGCTGTCAGCTGAGTACCCCGAATTCCGGATAGTCGCCGCGACGGCACTCGGTGAACGTGACGCAACGGCGGCCATCCCAGAGCTGGTTTCGGCATTGACCGATCCGGACCCTCGTGTCCGAAGCCGGGCGGCTCGGGCGTGTGGCCGACTATCGGACCCGCGGGTTGTATCGCCACTTAGCGAACGGTTGTCCGATGACCAACAGATGGTGCGAGAAGCCGCCGCTAACGCGCTCGGGGCCATCGGTACCGATCGCACGCTTGCGGAGCTAATTCCCGTGACACAGGCCGACGAGGAGGCGCTTCGACTCATTGCGGTTGATGAACTCGGGCAGTTCGGGTCAGTGAAACCGGTCATTGTGCTCATTGAGGCTCTCGATGACGATTCGTCGACGGTCCAACGGGCGGCGATGTTATCACTGCTAGAGTTGCTCACGACGGCCTCAACGGCGGAGGCCGAGCGGATTCGTGGGACCGTCGTGGAAGAACTGGCTCGGGCGGATGTGCAGGCAACGGTGCCAGCGCTACTCGATATCGTCGCCGACGGGACACGCCGGGCGTACCGCCAGACAGCAATCTGGCTGTTAAGCCGCATCACAGGCGAGCGCTACCGATCTGAGGTAATCACATGCCTGCTCTCCGTGCTGGATGAGTCCGATGAGGAGACCGCACGACTGGCCGAAGCGGCACTAACAGAGCTTCGAGGCCCTGAGTTGGAAAAGCGCCTGCGCGTGTATCTCAGCCGTGAACGGGGTTCCGAAGAAGCACGAGATCGCGCCAAAGCGGTACTTGATCGGATATGTGACGACTCTTCGGGGGAGCTGGTGACAACAGGCGTCGACTACACGTATGTGAACGATCCGGCTGACTATACTGAGCAGCATAACTCGGAGTGACCGAGAGCGGAGTATCAGAGAGTCGTAAAGCGTGATCCATTTGCCTGAATTCGCAAGTCGAACAGTTCTTTGAGAACGTTGATTTCTGAGCTGGGATGTGAGTTAGGGTTCAGGTAGTAGTGGGTGAGTGCGTCCATATGTGTCAACCTAGAATTCAGAACGTGGACAAATTTGAACGCGGTCTCGGTGTCAAACAGACTGAGCAATTCGCTGAGAATATCGAACCCAACAGTTACCCGAGAATTGCTCGTCTGCTGTTCGTCCAAGACGCGGGCGATCGTTTCACCAAGATCTGTTATACTTATTCCCTTATCCAGAATAGCAACGTCAAGTGGGGCCGTGTCCAGGTCTACATCCGTGACATCGGCGAATGGCTGCGATTTGGTCGTGAGAATCGTCGTCCACGCAGGCCACGACTGGAGTCTGTTATCGAGTAGTCGAACGCGCTCGGCCGGGTCATTGGTGACAAACACCGCGATATCGGCTGGTGAGGTGAAATGAACACGGGCATTGTCAGCTCCCGCGCTTTCCAGTGCTGAGAGGACCAGCACGTTGCCGACTCGATCAATCTCATCAGCCACGTGGACGCCCGAATCAATGAGCGCGGAGACGTGTTTGAGCAGGTGCTCTTTGAACTTGTCTACGCTCTCGTCGGTATCGTAGCCTTGGCTCGTATGGTCACAGTACGGACATTCCCAGCTGACGCCAAGTTCGTCCGACGTGACCGCGCTTTTATAGTGGGAGAACAGATGCGATTTCACAACGTCAGCAATTTCACTCTGGTTCGACGACCAGGCTGTGAATTCACACTCCCGGCACTCCCACTGATGAACCATTTAGGTGAGCGGTAATTCATGCCGAAATCAAGATAAACCTACTCATATAGCACTGTCTAGTTGAGCGAGTTTGAGAAGCGAGCAGGTCGTAGCGAGAGGTGTTCATGTCACTCGCAGACCTGCTCAGAGAACCGTTAGAGGAGGACAACCAAGACGTTTGGGAGAACGAGCGCACAAGGGGTCGGCGATGCCGGTTCACGCGGGTTTTTTACCGCCCTCGGACGACCGGACACTATGCGCGAGAGTGAGGTTCGAGTCTGTGACGTCTTCGGCGTTCCGCCAGCCGTACTCCGGGAGCGAGAGGGGCTGATGTCCCGCCTCAGGGACGCCTGCGAGGAGGCCGGCCTCACGATCCTCGACGAAGTCCACCACGAGTTCGAATCAGGGGGTGAGGGGTTCACGTCGGTGCTGTTGCTCGTCGAGTCCCATCTAGCGGTGCACACGTGGCCGGAAGAGGAGTACGTCGCGCTCACGTTGGATACGTCCTGGCAGCGTAATCTGACTGCTGAGCTCGTAGACGAGATGCTCGCTGAGATACCACACGACTCTGTCACCGTCGAGACCGTCGCTCGACAACAGACACGGTGACGCGAACTGCTTCGAGGCGACCTTTTAATACCGAGGCCGCCGGTGATTCAGAGCGTCGCATGGGCGAATCATGTCGCTTCGGGCTCGACGAGGCGTCTGTCGACGAACTGCTCTCGGCGGACCTGGTCGGGTGGCAATGCCCGCACGATTCGGACGACGACTCCCCGTACTGCCCCTTTCACCGCCCGGCCGGGGAGGTGGCGCCTGAGCGAATCCGCGACGCGTTCCTCGCGGCCCTCGAGGAAACCGGCAAGCAGTCGAAACAGTTCGCGGGGGCCCGGCTTGCCGCTGTCGACCTCGAGTACGTCCTCGTGGACGCACCGGACATGTATCCGATCGACCTGCGATACGCCTCGGTCGCCGGTCGCCTCGATCTTTCGAACGCCACCTTGGACCAACCGTTGCTGCTGGACGGGGCGTCGCTCGAGACCGTCGACGCCGAGGGGACGACCTTCCGCAAGCTGGTGTCACTCGTCGATGCCGACGTCGAATCGCGGTTCATCGCCGAGGATGCGACGTTCGAACAGGACCTCACCGCATCCGGCACCCGGTTTCGCGGTGACGTTCGTTTCGACGCGGCCCGTATCGAAGGGTCGCTCGTCCTCGCCGACGCGACCTTCGAGGTCACTGCGGACTTCTATGGCTGTCGCTGTCTGGGCGTCGCCGAGTTCCCCTACACTTCGTTCGACGGATGGGCCGACTTCGGTCAGACCGTGTTCCGTCGGGAGGCCATCTTCGAAGCGGCGACGTTCGATGACTCCCAATTCGCCGGCGCCACCTTCGACGAACGAGGGATCTTCGACGGCGCCACGTTCGACCAGTCCAACTTCACCGGGATCGTCGCAGACGAACTCTCGTTTGCAGGGGCTCACTTTCGCGGGAGTGCCCAGTTTGCCGAGTGTCAGCTCGGGGCCGATGCCACGTTCACCGACTGTACATTCGAGGGGACGGTCTCGTTCGAACGGGGAACCTTCGACGCCGATGCCGCGTTCTTCGGGGCCGAATTCGAAGCCGACGCGATCTTCACCGACTGTGTGTGTGATGGCCACGCGACCTTCGAACAGGTGCTCTTCGAGACGCTGGATTTCAGCGGCAGTAGATTCGGCTCACTCTCGATCGGTCACGGCATCACGACGCTCGCAGGCGTCTCGCTCACCCGGACGGGGTACGACGACAGCACTGTCGTGCTCGAAGATGCCACGGTCCAGGCGGGAACACTCTCGCAGGCCCAGGAGACAGAGATCCTGTACGACCTCCAGGGAGCGACTCTCGGTGCGGTCGAGTTTCGCGCCGTCGAGGACATGGATGACCTGCTCGAGTACTTCTTCGTGTACGACACGAAGTTCGAGGGGTTCGACTTCTCGGAGTATCGGGGACACCTCGCGCCCGAGTGGATACTGCACAGCGTCGGCGAGGGCTACGAGGAACCCGATCTGGACCCCGCCGGGCTCGAAGTGACGTATCTCAAGGCCCGGAACGGCGCCAACGCGGTCGGTGATACACACTCCGAGGCCGAGTTTTTCATCAAGGAGATGCGATACCGACGGCGTCGCTACCTGGCCCAACTCCTCGATTCGTCGCCCGGTGAGTCGCTCCGAGTCCGGCTCGTGCTCGCCTGGCGCGTGGCGACGAACTTCCTGTACGACGCCACCTCCGGATTCGGCGAACGGCCGTTCCGCGTCGTCGCGTCGTCGCTGTGTACCGTCCTCGGATTCGCACTCGTCTACCTCCTGGCGTTCGAACTCGCCGGGCACGCGGACCCGTACCCCGCTTCGATCCCGTTCGTCGGCTATCTCGTGTTCAGCTTCGAGGGGTTCGTCCGCTTTGTCGTCGGTGGCGGGACGACGGTGGACAATACGTTCCTTCGCCTGCTCGCCGAGTTCGAAGGGTTCGTCGGCGGCTTTTTCATCGGCCTGTTCGTGTTCATCCTGACCCGGGCCGTCGACCACTGACGCGGCGATCGTCCCGCCCCATCTCCACGTTCGGGAAACCGCGTCGGCCACGGCACGGATATCATGCGTCGAATAGCGACACCTGTTCGGGGACCGGTCGCTTTCGAAGGACGAACACGCCGTACTGCAGGTGCTCGTGGTTCCGATTGAACAGGTCCATCAACTCGACCAGGCGGGTTCGAATCGCCGCCTCGACGTCGGTGTCGTACGCGTGCCGCTCGACCATTCGGTCGACGTACCCGTCGATATCCGTCCTGGTCACCTGCTCGACCGGGTTCGTCACCACGTCGTAGCGCTCGAAGCCGGCCTCGTCGTACCGGGTGAGCCAATCGTCCAGCGTCCACGGTTCGATTTCGGTCCCGAGCCGCTCGGCGAGTTCTGTGAGCAGCGACTCCGGTGGGCTCGATTCGTAGTAGAAGTTCAGTTCTCCGACGAATCCCCAGTCCCGGACCACTCGCCGATACTCCCGGAGGGCCGCAAGCGGATCCGACACGAACGGCGTCGAGCCACCACAGACGACTCTATCGAAACGCCCCGTCGCGAACGGGAGCTGGGTGGCGTCGCCTCGCATGAACGTGACCGGCACACCCTCCTTGGCATGGCCGCGCCCCAGCCGCGCGGTCGCCCGTTCGATCATCGTCTCGCTTACGTCCACCCCGACGACGGGACACTCGGCGACGCGAGACAGCTCGAACGAGACGAACCCCGTGTTGCAGCCGACGTCCAGCACGAGGTCCTGTGCCCGAACGTTCGATCGGCGAATCAGCTCCCGCACGGCCGTCTTGCCCCCTGGCGGCCGGTTGGTCTCGTCGAGGAACGCCATGAAATCCACGTAGGACAGCTCCCTGATGTCTGCCGGGCCGAGTGATTCAGACACGGAGTCTCACCCCCGACGCCTGGATGCTGTGCCCGAACCGTCCGCGCGACTGCCGCGGTGCCCGGGGCACGTCGGCTGCGCCGGTCATGGGTGGGGAAAGCGGTGGGTCCGCGGGAAATGCGTGACCGAGCTGATCGTCGGCATCCGTAACAGCCCCTGCAGGAGTCGCTCCCAGCCGATACCGAAGCCCGAGGTGCGAACGTAGGACTCCGCGGTTCGGGCACGGAGGTACGGTTCGTAGTCGTCTTCGGGGAGGTTGAAGGCCGCAGCTTTCTCCTCGACCGCGGCGACGTCGGCGATTCGCTCCCCGCTGCCGACGGTCTCGACGTAGCCGGGCCAGATGAAGTCCGCGTTCTTCGCGAGCCGTCGCCCGTCTCCACTCTCGGCCTCTGCATGGTAGAACGGGACCTCGAAGAGCGGGAACTCCTCGAGGCAGACGATCTTCCCGCCCAAGAGCTCGGTCAGCCTGACCTCTTCCCACGTGTCGATGTGTTCGGCGGTGAATTCCTCGTATCGCTCGTCACCCGTGTCTTCACGGAGTAACGCCAGTGCACGCTCGAGCGTAATCGACTCGACGGGGTCCCGTCGAAGCGCTTCGAGCGCGTCGATCGCCGTGGCCGGGAGGAACTCCGCCAGTGCCGACCGCGCATCGGTGAGCAGTGCTTCGAGTATCGCGGTCAGCAGCTCGGTGACGATCTCCTTGTTTCGCTGCTGGTCGATCTGGCCCTCGTATTCGATGTGGTGAAACTCCGAGAGGTGCGTCTCGTCTGCCTGTTCCTTGCGAAAGGAGTTGTAGATAGAGAACACCTGGGACACGTCGGACTGCAAGAGCGCCAGTTCGAGGTAGATCTGTGACGACTCCGAGAGGTAGAGCTGCTCGTCCGTGTCGAACCACTCGAGCGTGATCGGACTCGTGTCGTCGGTGTAGTCTGTGGTCTCGCTGCCGTACACCGCCCCCGGCGAGGAAATGAGGCGCGTCGTCAGCGGAAGCAGTGTAAACTCCGAGCCCAGCGACCGGAAATATTCGACGGTCGCCGCGTGGATGACGTCGTTGATGTGCGATAGATGACCCCAGTAGGACTCGGTCAGGAATTGCGAGGGCCGCTCCGAGGCCCGGTCCAGTGCGTCGGTGCCGTCGACGTGCTCTGACTCGTCGTACACTCGATTACCGGCGTACCGCAGTGTCCCATCGTCACACGCCTCGAAAGCCATTACACCAATTCTCGGCCGTCCCTGAAATAAATGTGTTCCGACGAGTCGCCTGCACCGACGGCCCGTGTCGGCGGCTGTGCCAGGGACCCTTCCGGTCGAGACGCAGCGTCCTCTGGCGGCGTCGCGTTCGGTGCTGCCCCCATCACTTAGGTGCCCCGGGGTGGAATGAGAAATCGATTCAGTCAGGATGATCGTCGGGGTGATCCTTGGTGGGGCGCGCTGTGCCGGCGTCTGTCTCGATACCGGCGGTTTGCAAGCGAGCGCCGTCCTCGCCGGTTCACAGGACACGGAGACGTCGCTCACCGAGCTCCTTCGAACGCTCTTGCAGCGAGCAGGCGAGCGGCCCGTCGAGCGAGTGGTTCTCTCGACGGCTGCACCGGCGGTGGCAGCCACAGAGGGATCCCTTCCAAGCTGTAGCAACGTCATCGCTCCCGGCCACGGGTTCGACGGACACGAGGTGGAGTTCGGTGACGAGACGATCCGTGCAGCCGGCACCGTCGACGCCCGTGGTCGGGTCACCGAAGACCCAGCCCTGGACACCGAGCCGACCGGCGATGTCGTCGCGGTGACCGGCAAGTTCGCACCCCGCAATCCCGAGGTCGAACGCCGGCTGGCCGCGATGCTCGACTACCCCGCGGACCGTGTCGCACTCAGCCAGGAGACGGACTGGCGGCTCGGATTCACGAAGCGTATCGCAACGACTGTCGGGAACGCGCGGGTTCGCCCACTGTTGACGAACACTGTCGAGGCGGCTCGCAGCGCGCTCGAGGCCGTCGGTGTCGACGCACCGCTTTTCCTGCTCAAGGGGAACGGCACGGTCGGCGACGCGGCAAGCGTCCTGGAAACACCGGCGCACGTCCTCGGCTGTGTCGACGCCGCGGGCGCGCTCGGCCTGCTCGCCCTGTCCGGAACGGCGGGACTCGACGACAGGTCCGGTGGGTCTTCCGGGGGCGCTGACACGGCATCGCAAGCGCGTGTGGCGCTCTTTCTCGGCCGGGATCGGACCGTTGTCACACCGCTCCGGGACGGGTTCATCGGTACGACGGTGGGGTACGCCGACCACCTCCCGATCCGCTATCGCGGCGTCGATTCGAACGTGCTGCCGTTCGGGGCCCATTCGATCCTGTCGACATCTGGCGCGGTCACAGACGCCACCGCGACGCCGGGCGCGCTCGGTGGCCAGGCGGCAACTGTCGCCGACGCCGTCACTGTCGGCGCACAGTCGTCCAGGCAGCCACACAGGAGTGAGTCCACTGCGGGTGACACGGCGGCCAGTCGGCGCGTGCTGACGGACCTGGGTGACCCGACCACCGCTGCAAACGCGGTACTCGACGAGATCACGACCCGGGTGCTCCGGCTCTCGGAGCAGGTCGGGACTGGCGACATCGTGGTTGGCGGGGAGTTCGCACGGGATTTCGGGACGGCTCTTCGAGCCCGGAGCGACAGGCCGATTCAGGTACCGCCACACGCACCCCTCGCGGATGCGATCGGCTGTGCGCTCGCGACGGTCTCCATTCAGGTGTCGGTTCACATCGATACCGACCAGGGGAGACTCTGTCTCAATTCGGAGGGCGTCGACGAGATCGAGGTGGTCGACATCGAACGTGGCCTCTCCGAGCGGAACCTGCGACAGTTCGCAACGGAGAAGACACGGCAGATCGCGAGTCGCGTCGGCGCGTTCGACGAACCGCCGGTCGAGATCACGCACAACCGCCGGGTTGCGATCATTCGTGACTCACAGGACGTCGGACAGCTCGTCGACATCCAGGCCCACGTTCCACCCCGGGTCGATACCTCTCTCCTCGACAACCTCAGATAGGACCACCCCATGGCTCTCGCACTCGTCTACGACGACGCGTACCTCGAATACGAAATCACGCCGACGCATCCCGAGCGGCCGGAACGACTCGTCTACACCCTTGCGCGACTCGAGGAGGAGGGGCTCTTCGACCACCCGGCGATCGACGTCCGGTCGCCGTCACGCGCCACCACGGACGACCTCCTCCGGGTCCACGAGAGATCGTATCTCTCGCGGCTGCGTCGTCTCTCCCGGCGCGGCCGGGGCGCGCTGAGTGGCGATACGCGGGTGACTCGAGCAACGTGGGACACAGCCAGACTCGCTGCCGGTGGCCTCTGCCGAGCGGGGGACCTGGTAGCAGACGGCGAGTACGACGCCGCGTACGCGATGGTCCGGCCGCCGGGCCATCACGCCGGCCGGGACACCGGACACGGATTCTGCTACGTCAACAACACTGCGGTTCTCGTCCGGCACCTCCAGCAGGCACACGGATACGACCGGGTCGTGATCTGGGACATCGACGCGCACCACTGCGATGGGACCCAGGAGATCTTCTACGACGACCCGGACACGCTCGTCATCTCGGCGCACCAGGACCCGGAGACACAGTTCCCGAATACCGGGTCTATCGACGAGACGGGCGCCGGCGACGGCGTCGATACCCAGATCAACATCCCGCTTCCGCCCGGCGCCGGCGACGACGCGTACGAGCGCGTCGTGAACGACGTATTCGTCCCCGCAACGCGGACGTTCGACCCGGATTGTCTGGTCGTCGAAGCCGGGCACGACGCCCACGTCTCCGATTTCACGAGCGATTTACAGCTGACGGCCGCTGGCTATCGGATGCTGATCCGTCACGCACGGGAGACTGCTTCGGACGTCTGTGACGGACGCATCGTCACAGGGCTCTCGGGCGGATACAGTATCGAGGACGGCCTCCCGTTCACGACGCTGGCGCTCATCGCCGAACTGGCCGACCTAGAGGTCGGCACCCTCATCGAACCCGAGACCCCACCCGAACCGACGACGACGCTGCCCGAGATCGAGGGGATTCTCGAGCGTGTCCGGTCGGCCCACGACATGCGGTGGTGGCCGTGACCGACTCGCGATTGGTGGCTCCGTCCGGTGGGATTTCGGCCTGCGGCTGACGCCCCGGCGCCACGGGTCTCCCTGCTCGCGAAAACGCGGTGAGCGCGATCCCGTCGGGAGTCCCTCGGGTCAACGTCTCGGTGTCCGACCCGGATCCATGCTCGCCCATCTACGCACGCGTGCGTCTACGACGCCGCTTCCGTTTCCGGACACCACCCGTGATGGAAACGACAGAAAGCGACACAGTAATCCGGCTACAGGAAGCAGACACGCACAGGAACCTGACTGGTGTCGCCTGATGAGTACGAATCGATCCGCTGAGACTGACGAGGGGGGCCAAGAGGGCGCTTCACCGACTCGCGACGAGCTGGCGACGCAGCTCGAACTCCTTGCCGAGGAGAATCAACAACTCCGCGAGTCCTACACACAGGCGAAACGGACGACGTATCGCCAGACGGCACTCGGCCTCGCCGCCGTCGGCCTCGGCGCTGCCGCTGGCGCCCTCCTTGTTCCACGTGCGAGCACGATCCTGTTCGCCCTTGGCGGTATCGGGCTGTTCGGCGGAGTCCTGACGTACTTTCTCACGCCGGAGCAGTTCGTCTCGGCGGACGTCGGCCGTGACGTCTACGCGACGCTCGCTGGCAACGAAGCGGCGCTGGTCGGCGAACTCGGATTGTCAGATGCACGGCGCTACGTGCCACTCGAGACCGGAGACAGCAGCGTCCGGCTGTTCGTCCCCCAGCACGAGAACGCTGCAGTACCCGACGACGAGGCGCTCGGGCAGACGATCGTCGTGCCCGACGACGGAGCGCGACGTGGACTCGCACTCGACCCGAGCGGAAAGCGGCTGTTTCGCGCCTTCGAAGAGGCACTGACCGGTCCGGTGGGCGCTGCCCCGGACGAGCTCGGCGACCAACTCACAGAGGCCCTCGTCGAGCAGTTCGAACTCGCGCGATCGGCGTCGGCGGAGAGCGACCCCGACGAGGGGCGACTGACCGTCGCCATCAGTGGGTCCGTCTATGGCCCGCTCGATACGTTCGACCACCCGATCGCGTCGTTTCTGGCCGTCGGGCTCGCACGAGGACTGGACCGGCCAGTCTCGCTGGAGGTCACGGCGCAGTCCGACGGCGACGTCGAGGCGCTCGTCACCTGTCGATGGGACGAGCAAGACGAACGCAGTGCGTAGCCGATCGAACCGCGACACCCGGTCTCTCTGCGTGCCCTGTCTCACCGAACCGTCGGGTCACCGATCGTCTCGGCAAATGCCACGTTCTCGCGGACGTCCGTAATCTCGACCGTCGCCTCGTCGCCTGGCTGGGTCTCCGGCACGATGACGATGAAGCCGCGTTCGACCTTGGCGATGCCGTCGCCCTGGTCACCGAGCGTGTCGATGGTGACCTTGCGGGTCTCGCCTTCACTTACTGGCGGCCCGGAGAATTCGCCCGGCTCCCGCGACTGCTGTTCATGCTCGTGCGTCGCGGCAGTCGACTCAGTGGCACCCTGCTCTGTCTCTCCGACCTGGTCCAGCAGCGCAATGCGGTAGCTCTCCCGGGTCGACAGCGACCCGTTCTCGACGAGCGTGGGTGGGATCGGGATCACGTACCGGTCGCCATCCCGTTCCAGTGACGCTTCGAACAGCAGACGCAGCGATGTGGGTATCTCTGACATGACTACACACCCGGTCTCCTGAGTATTAATACGTGGGATGACAGGCGGCCTTCCTGTCGAACCCGGCTGGGTTGTGCAGTCACTCCGATTCTTCGGCAATCTCGCCGGCAGGGTCGGTCTCCGTCACTTTGCCTTCGGGTGGTGTGACCGACGAGCTGATGTCGTCGATGACCTCGCTGGGCGTGACGTCACTCAACTCGGCGTCGGTCGTCAGCACGAACCGATGGCGAAGCACGGGCTCGACCATCGACTTCACGTCGTCGCTGATGACGTAGTCACGGCCGCGAATGGCCGCCCGGGCCTTCGCCGTCTGCAACAGGGCCAGCGACCCCCGGGGCGACGCGCCGTGGGCGACGTCGGGATGGTCACGCGAGGCGCCGACGAGCTCGAGGATGTAGTCGCGAACGACGTCTTCGACGCGGACGTCGGTCACCGCGTCGCGCGCTGCCCGGACGTCTGCAGGCGAGACGACGGCGTCGATATCTTCGGCCCCCATCGTCGGCGAGCCGTCGAACCGCGCGAGCAGCTCCCGCTCCATCTCTACGTCGGGGAGCGAGACGGTCAGTTTCTGCTGGAACCGGTCGCGCTGGGCCTCGGGCAGTTCGAACGTCCCTTCCATCTCGATCGGGTTCTGCGTGGCGATCACGAGGAACGGGTCCGGGAGTTCCAGTGTCTCCCCGTCGATGGAGACGTGTGCTTCCGCCATCGCCTCCAACAGGGCCGACTGGGTCTTGGGCGTCGCCCGATTGATCTCGTCGGCCACGACGACGTTCGCGAACACCGGGCCTTTGCGCAACTCGAACTCCCCGGTCTGCTCGCGATAGACGCTCGTTCCCGTGATATCGGCCGGGAGGATGTCTGGCGCCATCTGCACTCGCTTGTAGCTGAGCCCGCTCGCATGTGCGAACGTATTCGCCAGCGTGGTCTTTGCTACGCCTGGCACCCCTTCGAGGAGCACGTGGCCCCGCGTGAGCAACGAAACGGTGAGCTGTTCGACCAGGTCGTCCATGCCGACCAGGACAGTCGACACCTCCGCGTCAGTGACCCTGTCGAACTATCCGTCGAGGAAGAGTCGACGGCGACCGAGTCCTCGGGAGGGACCAGCGGCGGAACTGGAGGTGGTGGCGGACCGGCCGGTGGTGCGACTGCGACGTCGACGACGACGGTAACTGAGACGACGACGGTAACTGAGACGTCGACGGCAAGGCAGACCGAGACGGCAGTCCGGACCGGGACCAACCGAACTACCGACACGGAGACAGCATCGACCGATACTGTCACCGAGCACCAGTCGAGCACACGACCGACCACCACGTCTTCGAGTACGCGGACGGCGGCGACACCGTCAGCAGACGGTGTCCTCGACCCGTCGTCGCCGTCCCCGGAACCCTCGACTGGCGGGTCCGGCCCTGGGTTCACGATCCTGGTGACCGTTCTCGCCATCGGTGGCTCGATATTCCTGGCGCGACGGCGGCAGTGACCGCACGGCACCGCCGGTCGCGACGTATCGAACCCCTCTCAAATCACGATGGGGGCAGGTCTCCTCTACGGCCGTCAGAAGGTGCTGACTCCTGCGCGGTTCCTGCAGGCTACTCCTGGGGCTCGTGTCCGGCCGGACCGCCGGCTTCGAGATATTCGGAGAGCCACCCGAGATTCGTCTCGTCTGCCGCGGGGCCCCCCTCCATGGCCTCGATGAGCTCTTCGGAGGCCATCGCCGTCATGTAGAGGTCACAGACCAGTCGTTTCAGTACGTCCGGGTCGTCGGGCAGGTCCTCCGGGTGGAGCTCCGCCGGGAGTTCGTCGCTCATGTCTCTGGAGACGGATGGACGGACGAAAAAGGTGCCGTCGACCGGTCGGATGCCGTCGACCGGTCGGATGCCGTCGGCCGTGTTCGCGGTCGGGGGTCCCATCCGAACCGGTAGCCCGAACTCAGTAGCCGTAGTAGATGGCCAGCGCCTTCAGGATGGCGTAGATGACGGCGATCGGCAGGCCGACGTACAGCCCGATCGTACGCAGGAGCCCCCAGGGAACGAGGCCACCGCTCTGTCCGACGGTGACGGTGCCCGCCGTCGTGGGCCCGACGCGCAGCGTCACGTTCCCGGTCTGGTTCACTCGATACCGGAACTCGACCTGCCGAGTTCCGTTCGCACCCACCGTCGTCGTCCGGGTCTGGACCGACGCGCCGTTCGCGAACAGCGGGAGGGTGACGGACTGACTGTCGTTCCCGGTATTCGCGACCGTCGCCACGACGGCGACCGTCCCGCCGACACTCGCGCTCGTCCGATTGAGCGAGGCGGTGCGAACCACGACCGTCCCGTTCTCGCTCGTTCCGACGGGCTGCCCGCCCGATTGCGTCGTGGTGCCGGCCGTGCTCGTCGAGGGCGTGGCAGTAGCCGTCTCGTCGGCCGCCTCGGTCCGGGTCTCCGTCTCGGACTCCGACGACGGCGTATCCGTCGAGGCCGGAGTGTCTGTCGGGGTTTCTGTCTCGGTTTCTGTCGGGGTGTCGGTCGAGGTCTCTGTCGGCGTCGCTGTTTCTGTCTCGGTCTCCGTTGGTGTCTCCGTCTCCGTCGGTGTCGGTGTGGGCGTCGGGCCGCCGAACGTCCCGGCGGGGAACGTGAGATCCAACTGCTCGACTTCCCCCTCCGGGTCGGGGTCCGTCTCCGTCGCCTGCGCCCCGTCAGCGTCGCCGACGTGGAAGGTAACCTCCGAATCGACGTCGCTGCTCACGCGGAGCTTGTCCCCGGTCGGCTCCGAACTCCCGTACTGGCCCGCCGGGTCGACGGTGATCGAATCCTGTACCTCGCCGTTCGCGACGGCGACGATGGTCGTCCCTTCCGGGGCTTCGGTTCCGGTGCTGGACTCGGCGGCCCCGTAGTAGGAGTTGGGTGGGGCCGTCTGGGCGAGCGACTGGCCGATGCCCGCCCCGGTGGCGCAGACCACGAGCACGAGGACGAGGAGGCCGACGCTGACCGTGGCTGCCCGACTCATCGCTCTCTGGGCTTTCGCCCCCTTGCTCGCGTTTCGTTCCCCGCACGGGTCCACAACACGGTGCTCGTAAACAACCTACATCGAGTTTGCATGGCGAGATAGCGAGTTATCGAGATGGAGGCCGGGCGTCCCGGCTGTTCGCTGTGACCGACGACAGGGCGCCCGTCGAATTGCACAATCTATCCGGTCAGCTCCCTTCGCTGGCGTCGTAGCCCTCGTCGTCGACCGTCCGGATCTCCTCGCCGGAGTCGACGTAGACGAAGTAACCGTCGAACCCGTCGACCGTCGTCGTACCGGAGACCTCCGTGAACGCGGACGTATCCGCGTTGCCGGACGGGTCGGTCAGGTCGACGCTCTCGTCGCGGACGTAGACCGTGACGTCGGCGTTCCCGTCGACCGTGACGCCGTCGCCGAGGTCGGACCCGATCTGTGCGCCGTCGTTGACGTTCAGATCCGGCGTCGCGGCGACGAGGTTGTACCCCTCGTGCAGTTTCTCAGAGCGGAGCTCACCGCTCTCCTCGAAGGTGTAGCCGACACGGGCGTCCGACGACTCACCGTGGACGTAATAGCCCGACCCCGCCTGCTGCTCGTCGGGCGAGATCCACTTCGTGTTCTCCGCGGTCGGGTCGTAGGTGGTGACGTCGCTCACGTCCTGGAACACGACGTCCTGGGCGTCCATCGGCGTGCCGGCGAGCTGGTACCCCCCGTCTAACCCCCGGGCTTCGTGGACGAGCGTGACGTCGGTCGGCGGTTGCGAGTCGGCTTCGGCGATCGAGACCGTCGCCTCCCCGGTCGCCGTGTCGTCGGGGATCTTCGTGGGGTCGATGGTGGCGTCGATCTCGCCCCCGTCGACGTCGACCGAGTAACTCGTCCCCGCGATCTCCAGCGTGGCCGTCTCGGTGCTCGCGTCGCCGCTCGCGATGGCGTTGCCCTGTGGGTCCTCGACGCCGGTCGCGGTCACCCGGACTGAGTCCGTATCGTCGACGATGCCGACGAAGTTATGATCGACCGTCAGCGTCTCGACAGAGGATATCTCCGTCTCCAGCGTCACGCTATCGCTGCCAGACGCCGTGTTTCCGAACTCGTCGGTCGCCTTGACGTCGAGCGACACCGACCCGTCGCTCGCAGTGGGGCTCTGGACGGTGAAGGAATCGTAGTACGTGTCGCCGTCCTGTTTCGAGAGACTGAGCGTCTCCGAGCCACCGAGCGCGGAGGCGTCCACCTCGACGGATTCCACGCCTGCGGTCGCGTCGGTGACCGTCGCCGAGACCTTGACCGTATCACCGACCGACACCGTGTCGTCGGCCCCCTTCTCTGTCACCGTCACGTCGCTGTCGGTCAGGTCCGGCGCGGTCGTGTCGACGGTGTACTCCACCTGCAACGTGTCCCCGGACGGAACCGGCGGCCCGGACGAGCCCGTTCGGGTGTTTCCGGCCTCGTCGGTCGCCCTGACCGTCACGGTATACGAGTCGTCGCCGGTGATTCCGTTGCTCTCCATGTCGTAACTCCAATCACCGGCTTCCGTGGCCACGCTCAGGAACTTTTTGTCGCCCCACGACGACGACCCGCGGTAGTAGTCCCCGTTGCTTCTTTGAATGGCGATTTCGACGCTTTTCAGTCCGCTGTCGTCGGATGCAGTCCCCTCGATCGTCGCGTCGGACAAGTCGGTCAGTTCGGCACCACCGTCCGGAGCGTCGATGCTCACCGTCGGGTACTCGTCGTCGACCACGAACGTCGTCGAGTCAGCGTTCTTGGAGTTGAACTCGGACCCTGTGTCCGCCGATATCGTGGCCTCGCCGTCGTCCAGACCGTCACCGAAGTCCAGGTTGGACAGGTCGATAGTTTCTGTAAAGGTCCCACTCAGACCCGTTCTAGTGACCGTTGCGTAATCGTTGTCGTCAGGGTCCTGGATCAGAAACGTAACGGCACTCTCCGAATCCAGATCCCCCGTGACCTCGATGCTCCCGTCCGGTTGGACGGGGTCGTCGGTCACTTCCAACGTACCCGTGTTGACGGCCGCGCTGGCGCTCGCAGAGAACGTTACCGTCGCTGCGAGTACCGCCGTGGTCACCACGACCGCCATCACCAGTGCCCCGAGCCGCGTTCGCTGTGTCGTTGTACTCATTTGTTTGCAATCTCAGTATCAGGTGCCCATACCCATTTTCCACAGTCGATACGCTATTGATAATTACTCGAAAACAGTAGGATATAAAATTTGTGTTGAAATTATCAATTCTACAATCTCCGGCTCCTCCGAGTGACGGCGACTGCGCCACGGTCCCCCGGACTACTTCGAGCGACCGCCGGCGGCGACGTCCAGGGATCGCTGACAGTTCACGCCCCCCGAGTGAACGAGGCCGGGGAAACACGTGGGCGGCCGGCCCTTCGGTGGTTCGACACTCACGCACGCCGTGAGTACGGAGCGCTCCGCGCCGGCAAAAGAGATTAGCAGGAATCCTTTTAGCAACTCGTCCACAGGAGTAAACGATGACACCCGGCGACGGTACCGGTCGCGACGTGTCCCTGTCGGACCGGTCGGCCATCGACCCGCCCGAGTGGTTCCTCGAGCAGGCCAACGTCCGTGACGCCAGCCTCTACGACGCCTTCGACGCAGAGTGGCCCGACTGCTGGGACCGGGCCGGCGACCTCTTAGACTGGGAGACGCCCTACGACGAGGTATTCCGGGGCGGCGAGACGCCGCCCTTCGAGTGGTTCCCCGGCGGCCGGCTCAACGCCGCGTACAACTGCATCGACCGGCACCTCCCCGAGCGCAAGAACCAGCTGGCGCTCGTCTGGGAGGGCCACGTCGGCGAGTCGCGCACGTACACGTACCTCGAACTCCACCGCGAGGTCAACGCCGTCGCGGCGGCGCTGCGCGACCGGGGCGTCGGGCCCGACGACGTCGTCACCGTCTACCTCCCGATGGTGCCGGAACTCCCCGTCGTGATGCTGGCCTGTGCGCGACTCGGCGTTCCCCACAACGTCGTCTTCGCGGGCTTTTCGGCCGACGCGCTGGCCGAGCGGATCGAGCGTACCGGCTCTGCCCACCTCGTCACCTGCGACGGGTACTACCGACGGGGCAGCGCCGTCGCCCAGAAGAACAAGGCCGACAACGCCCGCATCGCCGTCGACCAGGACGTCTCGATGGTCGTACTGGACCACCTGGGCGGCGAGGTCCACCTCGGCCCCGACGACTACGACTACCACGACCTGCTGGCGACCCACCGCGGCGCCGAGGTCGATCCGGTCCCGCAGGCCGCCGACGACCCGCTCTTTCGCATCTACACCTCGGGGACCACCGGCGAACCGAAGGCCGTCGACCACACGACCGGGGGCTACCTCGCCCACGTCGCCTGGACGAGCCAGGCGGTGCTGGACATCAAGCCCGAGGACACCTACTGGTGTTCGGCCGACATCGGCTGGATCACCGGCCACTCCTACATCGTTTACGGGCCGCTCGCGCTCGGGACGACGACCGTCCTCTACAACGGCACGCCGGACCACCCCGAGAAGGACCGCCTGTGGGAACTCGTCGAGCGGTACGCCGTCGACGTGTTCTACACCGCGCCGACCGCCGTCCGGGCGTTCATGAAGTGGGGCGCCGAGTACCCCGAGGCCCACGACCTCTCGAGTCTGCGCCTGCTCGGGACGGTCGGCGAACCCATCGACGAGCGGGCCTGGAAGTGGTACCGCGAGCACATCGGTGGCGGGGAGTGCCCCGTGGTCGACACCTGGTGGCAGACCGAGACGGGCGCCATCCTCGTCTCGACGCTGCCCGGCGTCGACCAGATGAAGCCCGGGTCGGCCGGCCGCGCGTTGCCGGGCATCGAGACGGCCGTCGTCGACCCCGCCGGCGAAGCGGTCGACCGGAACGAGGCCGGCGAACTCGTCGTCACGCGCCCCTGGCCGGGGATGCCCACGTCGCTGCTTGCCGGCGAGGCGTGGGGCGAGTCCCCGACCAGGGCCGACGAGTGGCGCTACTACCCCGAGGACGGGGCGACGATGGACGGGGACGGCTACGTGACCTTCCTCGGGCGCGTCGACGACGCCATCAACGTCGCCGGCCGGCGCTTCAGCACGATGGAACTGGAGTCGACCATCGCCGGCGTCGAGGGCGTCGCCGAGGCGGCCGTCGTCGGCGCCGACCACGCGACGACCGGCACGGCCATCTACGCGTACGTCTCGCCCGAACGCGGCCAGGACGAAGGGGGCCTGCACGACCGCATCGAGGCGGCCGTCGCCGACGCCATCGGCGGTGTCGCCACGCCCGAGGAGATCGTCTTCACGCCGGACCTGCCAAAGACCCGTTCGGGCAAGGTGATGCGGCGCCTCCTGACGGCCGTCGCCAACGGGGACGACCTGGGCGACACCAGCGCCCTCCGCAACCCGGAGATTCTGGGCGAACTCCAGTCGGCCACGAACGACGAGTGACTGGTTCGTCGACATCGAACAAAGCGAAACCAGTCTAAATACCTTCGGTTTCGCATTCGTTCCACGATATAACGAAACTCTGCCTTCGACGGCACCGATTGCGGTAGATTTATTTCGCATTCTGATGAACTTCCGAAACAACATGGCACCGACGAGGGACGTCCTCGGCGAGCGCGGCTACGAGCTCCTCCGTCGCGCTGCCGGGACCCACCGCGAGGACCTGGTCTTGCGACTCGGTGCGGAGGTCGGCCTGCGACCGGCCGAGATGACGCGCGTGCGCCTCGAGGACGTCGCCAGTCACGGGGACCACTTCTTCCTCGCGGTCCGGGGCGAGGACGGCGTCACCCGGGAGGCGTACCTGCCGGGCGGGGTGGAACACGACCTGCGGAAGTACGCGAGTGCGACCGACAGCGCCACCGCCGACCCGCTCTTTTCCGTGTCGGCCCGCCGCCTCCAGATGCTCGTCGGCGAGGTCGCCGACCGCGTTCCGGAGGTCGGCGACGTCTCCTCGCGGGACCTCCGCTGGCGGTTCGCCGCCGGTCTGCTCGCGGACGGCGTCCCCCCGCAGGTGGTCTGTGCGCTCGGGGGCTGGGACCGCCTCGCCCGCCTCGAACCGCTGCTGGACGACCCGGACCGCGATGCGACCGTCGCGGCGATGGCCGACGGCGCCGACGCCGGCGGGTCGGCGCTGCTCCACCGGACGGTCGGGGTCGCAGCCGAGGTCGGTGAGGCGCTGCACCGTGCGGCGACGGGCACGGAGGTCGAACAGACGGTGTGTGACCGCCTCGCCGACACCGAGGGCTTTCGCTTCGCGTGGACGGCCGAGCGGACCGGCGACGGCCTCGCCCAGAACTGCAGGGCGGGCCTGGGTTCCGAGCGCATCCAGGCGCAGCTGGTCGAGTACGGCACGGACCTCCGGCGGGTGCTGGACGACGGCGAGGCCCAGACCGCCGAGGGGACCGAGGGTTCGCTCACGTTCGTCCCGATCGTCGGCGACGCGGCCGCGACGGGCGTCCTCGCCGTCGGCACCGAGGCCCCCGTCGACGACACCGAACGGCAGTCGCTGATCGCGCTGGGGACACAGGTCGGCCACGCCGTGACGGCCATCGAGCGCAAGCGGTTGCTGCTCGCCGACGTCGTCACCGAACTGGCGTTCGACTGCAGCGACCCGACCGCCTTCACCGTCGGCCTCTCTGGCGAGCTCGACTGCTCGGTGGACCTCTCGGGCGTCGTCCCCGTCAGCGGGCAGTCGCTGCTGTACTACCTCGTCGTCGACGGCGCGCCCGCGGCCGAGGTGCTCTCGTATGCCGTCGACGACCCGACGGTCACCGACTCGCGGCTCATCGAGAACTACGGCGACGGCGCCCTGATCGAGGTGGTCGTCAGCGCGGCGCCGGCGCTGACGCTCGTCGAGAGCGGCGCCCGCATCCGCGACCTCTCGGCCGAGGGCGGGTCGGCCGCCGTCCTGGTGGACCTGCCCGGCGAGGCGGACGTCCGGCCCGTCGTCGACGCCGTCGTCGACGCCTACCCGGAGACGACGCTCACCGCCAAGCGCGAGGCCGAACGCCCCGTCGAGACGGACGTCGGCTTCCGCGAGCGGTTCGACGACCGGCTGACCGACCGCCAGGAGACGGTGCTCCGGGCGGCCTACCACAGCGGCTACTTCGAGTGGCCCCGCGGCACCACCGCCGAGGAACTGGCCGACTCGCTGGACGTCGCCTCCCCGACGCTGCACAACCACCTCAGGAAGGCCCAGCAGGCGCTGCTGACGGAGTTTTTCACCGAGGCGACGAGCCGACAGCCCCTCTCGCTCGCGGAGTGACCTCGCCCCGAATTGTTGTCACCCCGTGAGATAGTTAGACACCCCGTTTATATGGCCGCTGTTAATTGTGGGTGATAGACCATGTCAGATGACGATGTCCAACTCGAGGCGCGACTCGAAGAACAGGAAGTCTTCGAGCCGCCGGCGTCGTTCGTCGAACAGGCGAACGTCTCCGACGAGTCGATCTACGAGGAGTTCGAGGAGAACTGGCCCGAGGCCTGGGAGCGCGCTGCCGACTTGCTGGACTGGGACGAGGAGTGGGACCAGGTGCTCGACGACAGCGACGCGCCGTTCTACGAGTGGTTCGTCGACGGCAAGCTGAACGCCTCGGCGAACTGCCTGGACCGCCACCTCGACGAGCGCGGCGACGAGGCCGCCATCGAGTGGATCGGCGAGCTCGGCGAGGAGCGCACCTACACCTACGACGACCTCCACCGCGAGGTCAACGAGTTCGCGGCCGCGCTGCGAGACCTGGGCGTCGAGGCGGACGACGTGGTCACCATGTACATGCCGATGATCCCCGAGCTGCCCATCGCCATGCTGGCGTGTGCCCGCATCGGCGCGCCACACTCCGTGGTCTTCGCGGGCTTCTCGGCGGACGCGCTGGCGACGCGGATGGAGTCGGCCAACTCGGAGTTCCTGGTCACCTGCGACGGCTACTACCGTCGCGGCGACCCACTCGAGCACAAGGAGAAGGCCGACGAGGGCCTCGAGGACGTCGGCCACGACGTCGAGACCGTCGTCGTCGACCGTCTCGACGACGACTACGACCACCCGATGAAAGACGGCGAACACGACTACGACGAGCTCGTCGCCGAGTACGAGGGCGCCGAGGTCGACCCGGTCACCCGGGACGCCGAGGACATGCTCTTTCTCATGTACACCTCGGGGACCACCGGCCAGCCAAAGGGCGTGAAACACACCACGGGTGGCTACCTCTCGTATGCCGCCTGGACGAGCCAGGCGGTGCTGGACATCAAGCCCGAGGACACCTACTGGTGTTCGGCCGACATCGGCTGGATCACCGGCCACTCCTACATCGTCTACGGCCCGCTCGCGCTCGGGACGACGACCGTGATGTACGAGGGGACCCCCGACTACCCCGAGAAGGACCGCCTCTGGGAAATCGTCGAGGACTACGACGTCACGCAGCTGTACACCGCGCCCACGGCCATCCGGGCGTTCATGAAGTGGGGCAAGGAGTTCCCCGAGGCCCACGACCTCTCGAGTCTGCGCCTGCTGGGCACCGTCGGCGAACCCATCAACCCGCGGGCCTGGAAGTGGTACTACAAGCACATCGGCAACGAGGAGTGCCCGGTGGTCGACACCTGGTGGCAGACCGAGACGGGCGGCATGATGCTGACGACGCTCCCCGGCATCGGCGACATGAAACCCGGTTCCGCGGGTCCGCCGCTGCCGGGCATCAGCGCCGACATCGTCGACGTCAGCGGCGACCCCGTCGAGGCCGGCCGCGCGGGCTACCTCGTCGTCAACAAGCCGTGGCCCGGGATGCTCCGGACGCTCTACAAGAACGACGAGCGGTTCATCGACGAGTACTGGGACGAGTACTCCAACCCCGAGCGCGACGAGTGGGTCTACTTCCCCGAGGACGGCGCGAAGATCGACGACGACGGCTACATCACCGTGCTGGGCCGCGTCGACGACGTGCTGAACGTCTCGGGCCACCGCCTGGGGACCATGGAGATAGAGAGCGCCATCGTCGGCGTCGAGGGCGTCGCCGAAGCGGCCGTCGTCGGAGGGAACCACGAGATCAAGGGCGAGGCGGTCTACGCCTACGTCATCACCGAGGACGGCTACGACGAGAGCGAGGACCTGCGCGAGCGCATCATCACGGGCGTCGAGGACGCCATCGGCCCCATCGCACGGCCGGAACAGGTCATCTTCACGCCCGAACTGCCCAAGACGCGCTCGGGCAAGATCATGCGCCGACTGCTCGAGGACATCGCCAACGGCGAGGAACTGGGTAACACCAGCACGCTGCGCAACCCCGACGTGGTCGAAGACATCGAAGCGAAGGTCCGGGGCGACTGACCGCGCCAGGACCGATTTCACCGGCTCACTGAGACACAGACACGACACGACACCACAAGATACGAACATGACAGACACTGACTCGCACACCGATTCGGGAGACGAATCACTCGTCTCCGACGGTGGCACGGCACAGGTGACACAGGCTGCACAGGAGCACAGAGACACGGACTACCTCGACAGGGAGGTGAACATCCTGAAGCCCAGCACCGCGTTCATGCGCGACCACCTGCGCGTGGTCTGGGCCGGCTTCGTCGTCTGGGCGCTCATCGTCTTCGGGCCGGTGACCGCGACGGCCGTCGCCCCCGGCGTGATGACGTCGACGATCATCCCCGGACTGGGCTTCCCGCTGCACTACTTCCTGGTCGCGTTCTGTGCGCCGACGGGGGCGCTCGTGCTCGCGGCGGTCTACGCTCGCCAGCGGGACAAGCTCGACCAGAAGTACGGCATCGACCACAGCAAGCCCGGCGCCGGCGCCGACGACGAGGAGACGTCCGGTGAAACCGCGGCGGCCGACGGAGGGGTCGCGGAATGACGGTCCCGCTACAGGCCGAGGCGCTCGACATCTCCTTTAAGCTCCTGCCCGCCATCATCGTCTTCCTGATGATGGCTTCCTTCCTCGTCATCGGCTACCTGTTCAAGGTCGCCGACACCGAGGGCATGTGGGTCGCCGGCCGCGGCATCGGGAACATCGAGAACGGCATGGCCATCGGGGCCAACTGGATGTCCGCCGCGTCGTATCTCGGCCTCGCAGGGCTGGTCGCCCTCGCGGGCTTCTACGGCCTGGCCTTTATCGTCGGCTGGACGACCGGCTACTTCGTCCTGCTCATCTTCCTGGCGGCCCAGATGCGCCGCTTCGGGAAGTACACCGCGCCGGACTTCGTCGGCGACCGGTTCAACTCGCCGACCGCCCGCGCGCTGGCAGCGTTCACGACGCTACTGATCGCGTACGTCTACTCCGTCGGGCAGGCCCGCGGCATGGGCCTGGTCGGCCAGTACGTCTTCGGCCTCGACATCATCCCGATGATCGTCGTGATGATGACCATCACCGTCGGCTACCTGGCGCTGTCGGGGATGCTGGGCGCGACCAAGAACATGGCGGTGCAGTACGTCATCCTCATCATCGCGTTCCTCGCGGGCGTCTACGTCGTCGGCTGGACGCAGGGCTACTCGACGGTCCTCCCACAGATCGAGTACGGCGCGCTCTTCTCCGAGCTCAGCCGCCAGTTCTCCGAGCCGTTCATCGGCGGAAACTCCTACTACCTGTGGGTCGCGACAGCGTTCTCGCTCATCTTCGGGACCTGTGGCCTCCCGCACGTCCTCGTGCGGTTCTACACGGTCGAGTCCGAGCGGACCGCCCGCTGGTCGACCGTCTGGGGCCTCTTTTTCATCCTCCTGCTGTACTGGGCCGCCCCCGCGATGGCGGCCTTCGGCGTCGACCTGTTCGCGGCGGTCAACAACATCTCGCCGGACACGGTGTTCGCCGGTGCGGACGCCGGCGGCATGTCGGGCGCGGAGGGCGACGTCATCGTCGTCCTGGCCGCGCAGTTCGCCAACCTGCCGTCGTGGTTCGTCGGCCTCGTCGCCGCCGGCGCGATGGCAGCCGCGATCGCGACGACGGCGGGGCTGTTCATCACCGCCTCGTCGGCCGTCGCCCACGACATCTACTCCGAACTGATCAACCCTGACGCGACCCAGCGCCAGCAGATCCTCATCGGCCGCGCGACCATCATCGGTATCGGCGCGCTGGTCACCGTCACGGCGTTCAACCCGCCGGCGCTCATCGGCGAGCTGGTCGCGTACGCGTTCTCGCTCGCGGGGACGGTGCTGTTCCCGATGTTCTTCCTCGGTCTGTGGTGGGAGAACACCAACCGACAGGGCGCGCTGGCCGGCATGTCCGTCGGCCTGCTCCTCTGGATCGGCTCCATCATCAACAGCGTGCTACCCAACTACATCGGCTCGCTCGCTGCGGTGGCCGGTGAGGGCGGCGCGCTCGTGCCCATCTACGCACAGTACGTCCCGCCGATCGGCGCGGCGCTCGTCGGCACGCCGCTCGTGTTCGTCGTCACCATCCTCGTCTCGATGGCGACGCCCGAACCCGACATGGAGACGAAGCGACTGGTTCGCCAGTGTCACAGCCCCGAACCGATGGGCCAGCAACAGACCGCCGAAGACATCGTGAGCGGTGGCAGCGGCGGTACCCCCTCCGACGACTAACAATGTACGAACGCATACTCATTCCGACGGACGGTAGCACAGTTGCAGAAGCCGCGGTCGACCACGCGGTCGACCTCGCCCGCAAGTACGACGCCACGATCCACGCGCTCTACGTCGTGGACATCGACGCGGTCAACCTCGGGCTCGGGACCGAGCAGGTCGACCGCATCCGGCAGGGCCACTTCGGCGACATGGAGGAACTGGAGGAGAACGCCAACGCCGCCACCGGCGTCGTCGCCGAGGCGGCCGCCGAACACGGACTCGAGGTCGTCGAGGAGGTCCGTGTGGGGCGGCCCCACTCGGTCATCGCCGACTACGCCGACGCCAACGACATCGACGTCGTCGTCATGGGCAGCCACGGCCGCTCGGGCGTCAAGCGCGCACTCCTCGGGAGCGTCACCGAGCGCGTCCTGCGCTCGACCCACCGGCCGGTGCTGGTCGTCGACGAGCACGGTGAGGACTGAGCCGATGGCGACCCGCCACTGCGGAGGCGCCCGATGAGCCGCCTCGAAGCCATCGGCCGGCACATCCGGGAGCACCGCTCGGGGATGGTCGTCGACATGGTCTTCGCCATCGCGTGGGTGACGGTGGTCACCGTCGTCCTCGACGTGCTCATGAGCGCGCCGCAGTGGCTCTACTACCTCACGCTGCTGGGCGGCATCGTCGCCTACTACGGGTTCTTCTGGACGCTCGAGGCCGTCGCGGCCGACGAGGGGACCTGACCCACGCCCTACCACCTCGCTGCGGTTAACAAGGCTAGGCGGGTTCCCTACAAGCTCTGGGACACATGCTCCCGGTATGACCTCCTCTGACACGATCTACCGGAGTGACAGCGGGCGCTACTACAGCACCCTCGAGCTCTGGCGGCGCCTGGAGTCGGGCGAGTGGACACCCATCAACTGGGACGAGGACTCCGAGAAGGAGTGGGTCGAGACCGCGGACGGCCAGATGCTCGAACTGACGCCAGTCGACCAGTCGTCGCTCCCGGCCGACCTCAGCCTCGTCGAGACGGACTACGGCGTCGCGGTCGAGGGCGAAGAGGCCCTCTGACCGGTCGCCGTCGCTTTTCGTCGGGCAGACGTCCGTGAGCGGCGGGTGTGCCCGGCCACGATGGGTGGCGGTCGCGTCTCGAGGGTCGCTTCCCGCTGTGCTTTCGCGGGCCGCTCCCTGCGGTCGCGCTTTTCGGGACTTGTACCGCGGTTCGCGTTGCTCACCGTTACGCGTCGAGGCCCTTCGCTGCGCTCAGGGCCTCGCTATTGCTCACGGCTCCCGCCGGTCGCCGTTCGCGTTTCGAGGGCCGCTCACTCGCTCCACTCGTTCGCGCCCCTCGCTACTGCTCACTCATCGCTTCACTCGCCATATTCCGCCCCTGGGCGTTCAGCGTCACCTCGGTCCGGGTCCGCACCTTGTCGACGGCACCGACGTCGAGCAGTTTCTGGTAGATCTCCTCGACCTCGTCCGGACCGATGCCGACGAAGTCGGCCATCTCGAACGGCGAGACGCCGGAGTACAGCCCCATCAGCACCTGGCTCTCGAGGTCAGTGAGTTCGTAGTCGTCTTCGTGTCGCTCGACGACCCGCGAGAAGAGCGTCTCGAGCGCGTTCGTGTGGTGGGGCATGCCCGAGAGATGCGTCTCGACGCTGCGGTCCTCCTCGTCGGTGTGTTCCACCTCGATGACCGCCCGCGTCTCGCCCATGACGACGCTCTCGTCGGTCTCGATGGTCCCGACGTCCTCAACCTCGAAGGTCGTCGACCCGCCGCCGGGGAACTGCAGGCGGACCACGTCGTCCTCGAGCCGGAACCGGGCCTTGCTCCACTCGGCGTCGTCCTGCACGACGCCGCCGACGACGGCGGGGTCCCGCGCGAGGATGACCTGCCCGTGCAGCGTCGCGCGGCAGTACTCGGTCTCGAAGTCGTCGACCGAGCTGGCGTCGACGACGAGCACGTTGTTCCCGATCTCGAGCGCTGCCGTGTCGCCCGCCAGCCCGTCCGGCACGACAGTGTCGGGGTCGCTGGGGACGCGTATCTTCGAGTGGGGGATCTGCTGCTTGCCGCCGTTGGTGGCCAGGATGAGGCGCTTGTTGGTGACGACGAACCGGCAGGATTGCCACTGGGGGTCCGCGACCGGGTCCCCGTCCCGGACGACGTACTGGAAGTCGCCGGACGTGTCCACTACCTTCTGTTCGTCGCCACTCATGGCCGCAACTACTGGAGCGTTGTCGCCGAACGATATATAACTTCCATCGTGTTCTCAGAGCGCGACGAGGAGGCCCCCGACGACGCCGAGGCCGCCGAAGACGGTACAGACAGCCCAGAACGGTACCGTCCGGACCAGGCGGACCAGCGCACCGACGGTCAGGTACCCGACGACGGCGCTGATCCCGAGTGCGACGACGGCCTCGCCCGGTTCGATGGCGGGGACGCCGTCGTCGACCAGCACGAGTGCGTTGGCCGCCAGCGCGGCCGGAATCGACAGCAGGAAGGAGAGCCGGAGCGACGATTCGCCCTCGTGGCCCCGCAGGAGCAGGGCGCTGACGGTGGTTCCCGACCGCGAGACGCCCGGGAGGATGGCCAGTCCCTGCAGGACGCCGACGAACACGGCGTCCAGACCGTCCGGAATCTCCCGTTCGCCCAGCGATAGGGCCACGGCGAACCGCTGGAGCAGGCCCGTCAGGACCAGCAGGCCGCCGACGAACGCCAGGAACAGGCCGCCCTCGAGCTCTGAGACGGCAGCGTCCAGCAGGAGGTACGCCGGGAGCCCGGTGACGGCCGTCGCGGCCGTCGCCACCGCGATGAACGAGAGGTCGGCCGTCTCCGACGCGAAGGGGCGCCGGGAGAGGTCGCGTACGGAGGCGACTATCTCGCGGGCCTCGGCGCGGTAGTAGACGACGGCGGAGACGGCCGTTCCGGCGTGGAGAAAGAGCGCCAGTCGGGTCGCGGCCGCCGAGGAGACGCCCGTGAGTGCCGTCGACGCCAGCGCGACGCCGCCCTCGCTGGAGACGGGGATCCACTCCAGGACGCCCTGGAGGACCCCCAGCACGACGGCGACCAGCATCGGGTTCATATGCACGGTGCAGTCGGTTCTCGGACATAGGCGGTTCGGTTTCGCGGACGCTCCCGGCCCGGTCGCCGCCTCCCGTTCGTCGGCCGGAGCGGCCAGTATTTATACCGCGATGTTCATTGATTGATATGCAACTGGCACATGCTCTCATGGAGGCCCTGGCGGCCCTGCCGGTCTGGCAGGGCTTTGCCGTCCTCGTGGCGTCGGGCCTCGTCCTCGCCGCGCTGGTCAACGTGCTCGGCGACCGGTACATGCGCCGGGTCACCGAGCGTATCGACGGCGAGGTCGACGACATCGTCCTCCGGACGGTCCACACCGGGCTCTATCTCACCCTCTCGGTCGGCGGCCTCTATGTCGGCACGCAGGTGTACGAGGTGTCCCCGGACGTCGCCGTCCCCCTCGAGGCCGGGACGCTCTCTGTCGTCATCGTCGTCTGGATGCTCCTGCTGGTCCGTCTGGGGCGGAAGGTCTCCGGAGCGGTCACCGACAGCCGGTACGTCGACCGCCAGGTGGTCCCCATCCTCCAGAACGTCTGGAGCGCCATCGTCTCCGGCGTCGGCGTCTTCCTCCTGCTCGTGCTCTGGGACGTCGACGTCACGCCCCTGCTGGCGTCGGCCGGCGTCGTCGGCATCATCGTCGGCCTGGCCGCCCGCGACACGCTCGCGAACTTCTTCGGGTCGCTGTCGCTGTACCTCGACGGCACGTACAAGGTCGGCGACTTCGTCGTCTTGGAGACCGGCGAGCGGGGCCGCGTCGAGGACATCTCGGTCCGCTCGACGGTCATCCGGACCCGCGACGACATCCTCGTGACCGTCCCGAACGCGACGCTGAACAGCGCCGCCATCGTCAACGAGTCGACGCCGCGGCGCAAGCGCCGCATCCGCGTGCCGGTCGGTGTCGCCTACGGCACCGATATCGACGCCGTCGAGGCGATCTTGCTCGAGGCCGCCGGAGGCCAGGACCTCGTCATCGACCGCCCGAAGCCGCGGGTTCGATTCCGCGAGTTCGGGGACTCCTCGCTGAACTTCGAACTGCTCTGTTGGGTGTCGAACCCCGCGCTGACAGCCCGGGCGACCCACCACCTGAACCGGGAGATATACCACCGGTTCCAGGCCGAGGGCATCGAGATTCCGTTCCCGCAACGGGACGTCGCGGTGTCGGTGACCGACGTGCCCGGCGGGTTGTTCGGGTCCGAGTGACACAGCCGCCGTCCGGCGCGGACTGACCGTCGGCAACGGAACGGCTATCTCCTGGCTCTCCGTGAGTACGGTATGGCTCCCCCTCCAGAAGAGGAGGCGAATGCGGCGGTCCTGGCGCTGTTCGAGCGGGATGCCGCGGACGGGACGCCGCTGACGACCACGGAGGTGGCGACCGGCGTCGGCTGCTCCAGACGGACGGCGTACAACCGGCTGCGACGGCTGGCGGCGGCCGACCGACTCGCGACGAAGAAGGTCGGGGCGAAAGGGCGCGTGTGGTGGCTCCCGACCGGCGCCGAGGGCCGGGCCCCGGACGGCCCCGCGTTCGCCGACCGGTTCGGGTTGCCGTTGACGGAACTCGTCTTGCAGCTGTTCGCGTCGAGCCCGGTCGGCATCGCCATCGTGGACGCCGACGGGACCATTGCGTTCGCGAACGACAGTCTCGGCGACCTGCTCGGGCGGGCCGAGGACTCCCTCCAGGACCTGCCGGCTCACTCGCTCTTCGAGGACGTCCGTGACGATGACGGGCGGTCGCTCTCCCAGACCCGGTCACCGATAACTCGGGCCGCAGCGACGGCCACCCCGGTCGTCGATGCCCGATACGAACGCGACGGTGTGGCCGGTGCCGTCGAGCGCGTCGCCGTCGACGCCGTCCCGATTACGACGGAAGACGGGTCCGTCGAGGGGGTCGGGCTGGCGGTCACGGACGTCAGCGTCGACCACGCTCGCGAGGCCGACCTGGAGGGACAGCGAACCGAACTCATGCGGCTCAACCGGGTCAACTCGGTCGTCCGTGGCGTCTCACACGCCGTCACGAGCGCGCGGACGCGCGAGGCGCTCGAACGCGACATCTGTCGCCTCGTCGCCGACTCGGACCTCTACCTCTTTGCCGTCCTCGGGGAGTTCTCGGCGTCGTATACGGCGTTCACGGTCCGGAGTGCTGTGGGGGTCGGTGCGGAGGAGATCGAGGCGATAATCGAGAGCCCCGACGCACCACTGGTCGACGACGGCCCGGCCGCGACGGCCGCCAAGACCGGCGAGGTGCAGGCCGTCCAGAACATCACCGACCTCCCCGCCGCGTACTGGGAGGCGGCGGCCGAGGCCCTGCAGTTCCGGTCGTACGCGTCCATCCCGCTCGTCCACCGTGACGTCGTCTATGGCGTCCTCGGGGTCTACGCCAGACAGCCCGCCGCCTTCGACGCGGACGAGCGGGCGCTGCTGGCGGAACTCGGCGAGATGGTCGGCCACGGCCTGCACGCGCTCGAGGCTGCCGAACGCCTCCAGAGCGACCAGCACGTCGAACTCACATTTCGTTCCGAACACCTCGGCGAGCGGTTCCAGGAACTCGGCTACGACGTCGAGCTGACCGTCGAGGGAACGGTCAACCGCGAGGACGGCACGCCGCTGCAGTACTGGACCGTCAGCGGCGTCGAAGCGGGCGCGTTCGTCCGTGCCGTCCGGGACAGACCGACTGTCCTCGACGTCGACCTGCTCAAGCGGTCCGGTGACAGCCTGCTCGTCGAGGTCCACACCAGCAGCGAGTCGCTGAGTGCGGCCTTCGGCGCACTCGACGGCCGGATAACCGGTGCGACCCTCACCGAGGAGGCGCTCTACGTCGTAGCGCAGTTCCCCGCCGCCGCCGACGTCGACGGCGTCGTCGAGGCCGGACACGCGTTGTACCCCGACCTCTCGCTCGAGGAGCGCCGGCTCGTCTACACCCCCCGGTTGCTCAGCGAACTCGCCGAGGAACACCTGACCGGGCGCCAGTGGACGACGGTACAGCGGGCCTACTACGCCGGGTACTTCGAACAGCCTCGGCGGCGGACCGGCACGGAACTGGCCGAGAAGATGGACGTGACCACGACGACGTTCCACCGCCACCTGCGAAACGCCGAGGCCGAGTTCTTTCGCGTCCTCTTCGAGACGTCGCCGGACCCCGGTAAGGTGCCGTGAATAGTCACGGTGTACAGTTTAGGCTCTCCTGAACCAACCGCTCCCTGTGCAATCGAAGAAGAAGCGTACACGAACGTTCCTGGGGGCGCGTACGGGTGGAGAGACGGATGCGGCGTTCGAGGCACTCTCGCATCCACTGCGGCGGCAGTTGCTGGTGGCCGTTGCCGACGACGGAACCGCCACGGTGACCAGTTCCGCGACGGACTTCTCGAACGATGAACTGGTGTCTATCTACCACTCGCATCTGCCCAAACTGATAGAGATGGAACTCGTCGAGTGGGACAGCCTCGGTCGAGAGCTGTCGCGGGGGCGACAGTTCGAGACTATCGAACCGCTGCTCGACCTGCTCGTCGACGCGAGCGACTGACCGTCTGCCTCCGGCCAGCGGGACCACTACGCCCGATCCCGTGACTGCGCACGACGTTCGACCGGTCAGAACAGCGCCCGTTCGAGCAGTTGCTGTGCGAGCGGTGGGCGGTCGGACTCGTGGGGGTAGACCGTGACGGTCGTACACCCCGGGCTCGGGACCGTCGGTCGTTCGTCGAACAGCACGTGTCGGAGCCTGTGGTCGGCCCCGCGCCGGACCAGCAGTTCCGGTTGCCCCGTTCGCCCACCGTCCGTCCTGAACGACTCGACCGTGACCGGCACCGAGAGCATCTCGGACAGCTCGGTCAGGTAGTCGTCTCTCGTGACCGCGCGCTGGTCGGGCCCGGTGTCCTCGGCGGGGTTCCACAGCGATATCTGTCCATCGTTGGCCGTGGCGACGGTCTCGGCGACGCGTACCGCGAGCGGCGGGTAGGGGCCGCCGTCGCCCGAGATTGCGACGTGTCTCGGGCGTTCGTAGCCGAGGTTGTCGACCAGGAGGACGTCACAGGGGGCGTGTCTGACGATCCAGTCGATGGGGTCCCCGAACAGCCGCGAGCGGAGTCGGAGGGCCTCGTGTTCGGCCAGTATCGCGTCGACGCCGCGGTGCTCGGCGAAGTTGACGACGGCGTGTTTCGTGTCGTGGCTGACGATCTCGTCGGCCTCGACGTCGACGCCGAACTCCGTCGCGAGGGCCTCCGCCCGGTCTTCGAACGCGAGATCCGACGACGACTGGGCGGTCGCGTCCTCGGTCAGCGGTGCCTGATCGGGGATCTCCTCGAAGCGGACGGCGACCACGCGGCCGTCGTCCGGTCGGACGAGGTCTGCGCCCAGTGCGATCAGTGCCCGCTCGCGAGCCTCGTCGCCGCCTTTCGTGAGTGCGACCAGCACCTCCTGGGGCGTCTCGCCCGAC
This sequence comes from Haloarcula halobia, assembly GCF_029338255.1. NCBI lineage: Archaea > Methanobacteriati > Methanobacteriota > Halobacteria > Halobacteriales > Haloarculaceae > Haloarcula > Haloarcula halobia. The sequence continues at coordinate 3,210,324 of NZ_CP119787.1, read as the reverse complement.
GTGGACTCGACGTCGGTGAGCGCGTCCCGGCCGACCTGGCGACGGATCGCGTCCGTCGCGACGCCTTCTCGGCGGACTCTGGGCCGGACGTAGAGCACGTACCAGACGACGCTGCCAAGCGTGATGAGCGCGGCACCGGCCAGGGCGACGGTCCCCATCTGCGTCAGCAGGGCCACGCCGGTGACGGCGCCGAAGATCTGTACCCACGGATACAGCGGGGACGTGAACTCGGGCTCGTACTCCGCGTTCCCCTCGCGGAACGCGACGAGCGCCACGTTGATGAGTCCGAACACCATAATCTGGAAGGCGCTGGCGAGTTTCGCGATCTCCAGAATCGGAACGAACGCGATGAGCACCAGCAGCACCGCACCCGTGAGGGTGATCGAGGTCACCGGGGTTCCGAACCGCTCGCTGACCGACGAGAGCGACGGCGGCGCCAGGTTGTCCCGACTCATCGCGAACGGATACCGTGACGAGGAGAGGATACCGGCGTTGGCCGTCGAGATGAGCGCGAGGATGGCCGCGAGGATGACGGCGATGACACCGGCCTGTCCGAGCGTCACCTCCGCGGCGACGGCGACCGGCGTCAACGACCCGGCGACGGTGCCCGGGTCCGTTATTCCGACCAGTACCGCGACGATTGCCACGTAGAGCACGGTCGTGAACGCCAGCGACCCGAGGATGCCGAGCGGGATGTTCCGGCCGGGATCTTCGACCTCTTCGGCGACGCTCGCGACCTTCGTGACGCCCGCGTAGGACACGAAGACCAGTCCGGTCGCCGCCAGGAGGCCACCGATACCTGCGTCGAAGAAGTCGACGTAGTTGGCAGACTGCACGCTGGACGCGCTCCCGGCGGCGAACCAGCCAAGCGCCGCGAGCATGACGACGACGATGGCGACCTGGAGCCGCCCCGTCTGTTTCGCGCCGAACAGGTTCACCAGTATCAACACTCCTGCCAGGCCCAGCGCCACGGGTTTCAGCGGCAGGTCGAACAGTAAGAGCAGGTACGGGACGCCGCCGACGAGCGCGAGCGCGCCCTTGAACGACAGCGAGAACCACGTCCCGACGCCCGCGACGGTTCCGAGCAACGGCCCCATCCCGCGCTCGATGTAGATGTACGTCCCGCCCGCCTCGGGCATTGCGGTCGCCATCTCCGACTTCGAGAGGGCAGCCGGGACGACGAGGAGGCCAGCGAGCGCGTACGCGAAGATGACCGCGGGTCCGGCGATCTCGAGCGCGAGCGCCGGCAGGATGAAGATGCCGCTACCGATCATCGCGCCGATACTGATGGCCAGGACGGCCGGGAGACCGAGGTCTCGTTCGAGGTCCTTCGTCATCGTCAGATCGGCTCCGATCCCGTGAGCGTCGTCTCGACCGCGCGCTGGAGTTCCGTCGCGAGGGACGTAGCGCCACAGACGACCGCCGTCGCGATGTCTTCGATTGCTTCCCGGCGCTCCGGGTCGTTGAGGAGGACGACGACCGTCTCGACGTCGAAGTGCGCTCGGAGCAGCTGTGTCACCAGTATCGCCTGTCGGTCCCGCCGTAGCGCGACGACAGCGGCCGTGGCGCCGTCGGCCGCTTGCAGCGTTCGGAGTGCAGTCACGTCACCGACTGTCACGTCGACGCCGTCGCGTACCGTCGCGGCGACGCCCTCGTGGTCTGTGACGAGACGAACGTCGGCGCCGTCGTCGAACGCCGACGCGAGCGTCGAACCGACGTGGCAGTCGCTTACGACGAGGAGGGTCGGTGGTCCGGTGGTGCGGGCGAGCGCGTCTCGGAGTGAGGGTCGAAGTGTCATCGGGTAGGGGGGTAACGGTGACGCGACAGGTCGATTCGATGTCGGCAGGTGAGCGCCGGGTACCGGGTCGGTCGGTCACCCGCGCCCGATCGGCTCACTTCTGTGGTCGGCCACCGTTACTATCTGAACGTACATTCCGAAATCGGATAAAACACTAGGATACAGTTCCGACTCGGAAATTATAGGAATATATATTATATAGTCGGAATCACGACTGGTCGTCGCCAGCCGCGGCGACGTCGAACGGGTGGAACGGGCGCGTGTACTCGTTGCGGATGAGGTCTTCGTCGACCACCTCGAGGCCGATCTCGTTGAGGTCCCGACCGATGCGGCTGAGGTCGTTGCCGTCGGTGCCGACGACCTCGATGTGGACGTTCTCCGCGCCGGTCATCACCTCCCGGATGGCGACGACGCCCTCGACGTCGAGTGCGCGCCGCGCGATCTCCTCGCGCTCGTGGATCGGGGCGGTACAGACGATGAGGGTGTGCAGCTGGTAGCCGGCGGCCTCGTAGTCCACGTCGACGTCGTACCCTCGGATGACGCTTGCCTCTTCCAGTTTGGCGATGCGGTTACGGACCGTCCGCGCCGAGACCTCGAGGGACTCGGCGATCTCGCTGGCGGACGTGTGTCGGGCGTCCTCCTGGAGGGCGTAGATGATGCGTCGGTCCAGGTCGTCGATCTCGTACTCCGGGTCGGCCATGACGTCCGCTTAGGCTCGACCCGGTACAAAACTTCGTGGTCTGAGATGGGCCCGCGGGTCCAGACCGCCCCGACAGAGGTCGAAACGCAGTTACGGACCCGTCGCGTCACCCCGACAATGACGCTACTCGAGGACGCCCGGGCCGCCCTGGCGACTGGTCCGCTCTGTGACTCCTGTCTCGGCCGCCTCTTCGCAGACCGCAGTTTCGGCCTCGCGAACGCCGAACGGGGCCACGCGCTCCGGGTGACGCTCGCCCTGGAGGACGACGACCCGTTCGAGTCGGCCGAGGACTGCTGGGTCTGTGAGACTGAGACCGACCGGTTCGACTGGTGGGCCGAGCAGGCCGCGACCGCCGCCCGGGGCTACGACTTTTCGACCTACCAGGTCGGGACGCGCGTCCCGCCACTGTTCGAGGAGAACGACGCCCTCCTCCGGGAGGACGTCGGCCTCGACGAGGACGCCGGCGAGGCCCTGAAGACGGAGTTCAACCGCGAGGTCGGCAAGCGCATCGGTCAGCGGACGGGCGCCGAGGTGGACTTTGGCCGCCCGGACGTCCAGTTCACGCTCGACCTGGCGACCGACGAGGTCGACGTGCAGGTCAACTCCGCGTTCGTCTACGGCCGCTACCGGAAGCTCGAACGGCACATCCCCCAGACGAAGTGGCCCTGCAACGACTGCAACGGCACCGGCCTCTGGCAGGGCGAACCCTGCGAGGGGTGTGACGGCACGGGCTACCGCTACGACGAGAGCGTCGAGCAACTGACCGCGCCCGTCGTGCTGGAGGCGATGGACGGCGAGAGCGCGACCTTCCACGGTGCCGGCCGCGAGGACGTCGACGCCCTGATGCTCGAGTCGGGCCGCCCGTTCGTCATCGAGGTCGACGAACCGCGGGTGCGTGACGTGGATACGGACCGACTGGAGCGCGGGGTCAACGACTTCGCCGACGGCAAGGTCGAGGTCGAGGGCCTGCGCCTGGCGACCTACGAGATGGTCGAGCGGGTGAAGGAACTGGAGGCCTCGAAGACCTACCGGATGGACGTCGAGTTCGACGCGCCGGTCGAGGCCGAGACTCTGCAGGCCGCCCTCGAGGAACTCACCGGTGCGACGGTCCACCAGGAGACGCCTCAGCGCGTCGCCCACCGGCGGGCCGACCTCACGCGTACGCGGGAGGTGTACGACGTGTCCGGGGAACTCCTCGACGACCGGCACGCCGACATCCGCATCCACGGGGCCGGGGGCCTCTACGTGAAGGAACTGGTCTCCAGCGACGAGGGCCGGACCGAGCCGAGTCTTGCCGGGCTACTCGGCGTCGGTGCGGCGGTGACGGCGCTCGACGTGGTGGACGTCGAGGGCGAGGACGAGCCGTTCGAGAAAGCGGCGTTCCTGAAAGAGTAGGGCCGCGGACTTCGTGGGGGAGGAGTCGTCGTTTCGGCACGGGTATCTCTCGGCACCCTTCAGGCGGTCGTATCGAAGGCATTCGCCGAGCGTCGGTGGGTCGACCCCAATAGTGATGCTGTGTTGGTGAGTAGTCTCGGGAGTTATGCTGAAAGACCCGATCGAAGATGCATTGAACGAACAGATCAACGCCGAGCTATTCTCCGAGTACCTGTACCTCTCGATGGCCGCGTACTTCGCGGACGAGGGGCTCCCCGGATTCGCGTCGTGGATGCGGGCCCAGGCAGACGAGGAACACGAACACGCGATGCGGATCTACGACTACGTACTCGAGCGAGACGGGCGCGTGATGCTGGATGCCATCGACGCTCCACAGACGGCGTGGCCGGACCCGGTGACCGCCTTCGAGGACGCGTACGAACACGAGGTGGAGATTTCGAGGCTGATCGACGACCTGGTCGCGCTCGCTCGCCAGGAGAACGACAACGCGACCGAGAATATGCTCCAGTGGTTCGTCGCCGAGCAGGTGGAGGAGGAGGCGACGGCACAGGACATCCTCGACCAGCTCAGACTGGTCGGTGACGACGGGCCCGGGCTCCTGCTGATCGACCGGGAACTCGCGCAGCGACGCGGCGATGCAGATGGCGTCGAAGGGGCCGAGACCGAGGCTGCACCGGAGTAACGGAGTGTGGAGTGGCGCCCGTGGCCACCGACCACAACGACTATCTTTCGGCCCCCGAACCGACCAGCCATGCGATTCGGCGTCGACGAGGCCGGCAAGGGTCCCGTCCTCGGGTCGATGTTCGCCGCTGCGGTCCGGGCCGACCCGGCAGTGCTCCCCGACGGCGTGGGCGACTCGAAAGCCATCGCGCCGGCGCGCCGCGAGGAACTCGATCGGACGATCCGCGGTGTCGCCGACGCCGTCGCCGTCGCCGAGGTCCCGGTCGCCCGCATCGACGACCCCGAGACGGATATGAACACGCTGACCGTCGATGCCCACGCCGAGGCGCTCGGTGGGGTCGCCACGGAGCACCTCTCGGGGACTGTCGACGCGGGCGACACCGACGCCGAGCGGTTCGGGCGGCGCGTGGCCGACCGGGTCGACCCCGTCGTCGATCTGCGTGCCGAACACGGGGCCGACGAGATAGACCCGCTGGTCGGCGCGGCGTCCATCGTCGCGAAGGTCGCCCGTGACGCTCACGTCGACCGGTTGACCGAGGAGTACGGGCCGGTTGGGTCGGGCTATCCCAGCGACCCCGCGACCCGCGAGTTCCTGGCCGAGTACGTCGAGCGCGAGGGCGAGTTGCCCGCGTGTGCGCGGACGTCGTGGTCGACATGCACGGACGTGCTGGCGGCCGCCCAGCAGGCGTCGCTGGGCGAGTTCTGAGCGCGACGTCACAGCCGCTCACGGGCGGTAGCGACGGAAGAATCCCCCTGGACACGGTTTGGACCTGGACGGCAGATGTTTTCGACAGCCCGTTCGGCCCGTCCAGCAGCGATGCCAACGTTAGCCGGGCTTGCACCGGCGTTGTCCTCGCGGACTTTAGCTGGGCTTTCACCAGCTTTTGTCGGCGTGCTGGATTCCCGAACGCCGGTCACCCGACGTCCGGTACTTGGCCTTCACACCGTTCCGGCCGGCCGGAGCGGGTGTGGGCTGTGGCGGTTCTGCTTCAGAGCGTTACCCTCGGAATCCTGTTACGGATCGCTTGGTTGTTGCCCCCAACGCATCCCGTCTCCTCCTGTACGGATGGTCTGAGATGCGTCGTCCAGTGTGTCCCCGCGTTCCAGCGGGAAGTGAAGATAGGACGGCAGGGGTAATAAATCATTCTATAAATATTTTGCATTGTTTGACACGAACGTGGTGCAGGCGCGTCGCTGGCCCGTGCCTGATTGTGCCGTCGAAAAACGCGACCCCCTCAGTCCTCGTCGAGCACGAGGTTCCGCAGGATGTCGCCGTAGGCCGGCCGGGTGACCAGCACGCCCAGCAGGACGCCGACGATGGTGATGATGGCGAACCCGGAGAGGTCGCCCAGCGGGAGGACGACCAGCGGGCTCATCGCGATGATGGTCGTCGCCGCCGCGGCGCCGATGACCCAGAACGCCTTGCGGAACCGGCTCTCGAAGACGCGGCCGGTCCGGACCTCCCCTTGCTGGAGGATCTCGTCTCCGATTATGATGAGGTCGTCTACCCCCGTCCCGATGACGGCGATGAACCCGGCCAGGTGTGAGAGGTTCAGCGGGTACTGGACGAACGCGACGAAGCCGAGCAGCAAGAACACCTCGGAGAGCGCGGTGACGACCATCGGGGCCGCCACCTCGATTCGGCCGTAGCGGACGTACACCACGAGGCTGACCGCGATGACGGCCATGATGCCCGTGATGAGGGAGTTCTGCTGGAAGCCCTCGGCGAGCGCGGGGTCCAGCGAGAGGCTGTCGTCGTTCTCGAAGTCGAGCGGCGCGGGCAGGCGACCGGACTTGAGGCTGAGTTCGACCTCGCGGGCCTCCTCCATCGAACTCGTCGACATCACGAACGTCGGGTCGTTGACGAACTCGCCGTTGGCGAAGGACTCGCCCAGTCCCTGCGTGACGGGTGCGACGAACACGGGGTCGCCGTTCAGCGTCGCGACGATACAGCGCTCGTTCGAGTTGAGGCTGCTGGGGTTGGTGTGGTTGTAGTTGTTCGGATTACAGACCGTCTGCCCGTCGAAGCCGTTGGCGGCCATCGTGCTCGCGAACTCCTCGGCGGCGCTGGCCTCGACGGTCACCGGCACGCCCGGTCCGGAGTCGCTCTGGCGCGCGGTCCCGATGCCGGCGAACTCGTCCTGGTCGAGGACCTGCTGGCGGGCGTGACTCCCGTTCTCGACGGGGTAGACGGCGTAGACGCGGACGACGCCCCGTTCCTCGAGAATCCCGACCAGCTCGCTCCGGTCTCTGTCGGGGGCGGTGATGCTGATGAACGTCTGGCCGCCCGGGACGTTGACCTCCTGGACCGACCCGCCGCTGAGCGCCGATTCTGTGATACGCCGCTGGACGCTATCGACGACCTGGCTCCGGGTCTCGTCGGTCACGCCGTCGCGTATCGTCTCCGGCTGGTAGCCCTCCGCTTCGAGTGCGGCGCGGAACTCCGATTCGGTGACGTTCTTCGTGAAGACCTCGACGGTCCGCGTCTCGTTCGCGGCGCGCACGTCGATGGGGTCCAGGCCGAGTTCGTCGGCCACGGCCTCGGTCACGGCCGACTCGTTGTCGAAGGCGACGTCGACGCCCTCGGCGGTCATCCCCACGACGGGCGCGCGGATGCGCGTCCCGCCACTGAGCTGGATGCCGTACTGGAGATTGGTCAACTGGTCCTCCGCGGCCGCGCCGTCGTCGGGGGACGCCCCGGGCGGCGTGCCCGGGACGAACAGCGCGACGGTGCTCGCCAGCAGGAGGACCACGAGCAAGGCGATGCGCCAGTTGTCCCGCAGCGTGCTCATCGGTTCACCCCCTCGTACTTGTACCAGCGAAGCAGCGTCACGTTGAGCATGTAGGTGTTCATCAGGTCCGCGGAGAGTCCGAGCACGAGCACGAGGCCGATGTCTGCCATCAGGTCGATGCCAAAGAGCGTCGCGGTGACGGCCATCACGGCCATCGCGGCGATGGAGGTTATCGTCATCGTCACCCCGGTCCGCATCGCGCGGTAGGTCGACTCGTAGAAGCTGCCCGACCGGCGCAGCACGTGGTTGTTCAGCAGGATGTCCGAGTCGACGCTATACCCGATGAGCATCAGCAAGGCGGCGACGATCCCAAGGGAGAGCTTGATGCCCAGCAGGTTCATCACCGCGACGGGGATGACGATGTCCGAGAACGCCGAGATGACGATGGCGATGCTCGGGACGAAGGTCCGGAAGAAGACGAACGCGAGCAGGCTCATCCCGACGAAGGCCACGCCCAGTCCGAGCACTGCCAGGCGCTGGTTCTCCGCGCCGAATATCGGCGAGGTAGAGCCGCTGCCCAGGACGGTCATCCCCTCCGTCGCCTCCGCGGTGTCGCGGATGTCGCCGATGTTCGAGGACTCGAACGTGACGATGTAGCGATTCTCGGCCTGTTCGATGCCCTGTACCGACGAGACGGGTTCGTCGAAGGTGGCGCGAATCTCCTCGTGTGACAGCGTCGTCTCGACCGTGATCTCCGACCCACCGGTGAAGTCGATGCCGAAGGCGACGGGGGCCCCGGTGACTGCCCACCAGCCACCGATGACCGCCAGCGCCAGCACCAGCACCGCCAGCGGTATCGCCACCAGCTGGCGGTTCGTGTACTGGGTGTAATCGACCTCCGGGACCTCGTACTCGACCATGCGCGACGGTGTGGTACGACTCCGAATAAGCCTTCTCAATCCCGGCCGACCGCCCCACGGCCCGTCAGTCCGGAAGGTACCGGACGCTGACGACCCCGGTCGCGGTCCGAACCTCGACCCGGTCGACGCCGAGACGGGCGGCCCGCGTGACCGTCGCCTCGTCCTCGAGGACGTCAGCGGCGGCGGCGTCTGTCTGTTCGTCGGCGACGGTGAGGACGTGGATCTCGCCCTCGCCGGCCCGTTCGCGCGTGGTCAGTTCGCCGACCGACTGCTCGGCCGCGAGGGACCTGACCTGTGCGGTCGGCTCGAGGGCCACCCGCTCGACGGGGATGGTCCGCCGGTCGCGTATCTCGGCCGTGTAGGTCACCTCCATCGGCGGTTCCGGTTCGACGGTGGCCTCGACGACCTCGCCGGCTTCGACCCCGGGGTTCTCCGAGAGTGTCAGCACCTGTGCGTCGGCGACGTCGCGGAGCGTGGCCGTCGCCGCTTCGGCGTGGACGACGAGGAAGGTTCCCTCCTTCGTGGTCATGTCGCCCGGTAGTCGGTGCGCGCTCTTCGGGGTTTCGAAGCGGCCCGGCACGGCCCCGCCTCAGGCGTCCACGTCGCCCCGGAGGGAGCGGTGGACGGCGTACATCAGGCCGACGGCCAGGATCGGCGGCACGAGGCCGGCAAGCTGCGGGAGCGAGTAGAGCAGGCCGACGACGGCGCTGTCGGTCGGCTCCTGGAGGCTCGGGGGTACCGACGCGACGAGGCCGACGTACAGCGACGCGACGAACACGAGCGCCGAGAGCGCGAGCGCGCGGTCGTACCGCCGCGACGACCCGGTCCGGCGGTGGCGGCGCGCGACGAGCAACACCGGCGCGACCAGCGGTGCCACGACCAGCAGGCCGACGACGATGACGAAGGCCCGCGAGAAGGTGAACGTCCCCCCGGTTACGGCGGCCGACTGACCCAGGAGTACCACCAGTCCGAGGACGAACACCAGCGCGATGGCAAGCGAGAGGAGGACGGCGACTGCGACGTAGCTCTTGAAGAGCCACGACTCGCTGGCCCGGAACGCGTAGGGGAACGCCCCAGGGAGCCCGTCGTAGGGCTCCGGCACGGCGTCGGCCGCCGACTCCGTCGACGTGTCTGTCATCACCCGGGCTAGGGGCCAGGAGGTGGTTAAACGCCGTGTTTCGTCCCGGCAGCGTCGACAGGAGCCGCCAGTCCGTGTGCCAACAGTATTTGTGGGCGGGGCGAGAGTCCCCGCGTATGCACCTCGACATCGGTCCCGCCCTGGCGGCGACGGACCCCGGCATCGACGAAGCGGGCCTGGAGCCACTCGACGACCGGGTCGCGTCGGCACACGAGCGCATCGCGGCGGGGATGGCCGACGACGAGTTCGGCTACGCGGCGCTGAACCTGCCCGAGACCACCGACGCCGACGCGCTTCGCGCGGCCGTCGATCCCGTCACCGACGTGGAGTACGTCCTCACCGTGGGTATCGGCGGGTCCGCGCTGGGTGCGAAAGCCATCACGGCGGCCCTGGCCGAGGACCCGGCGCGCCACGTCGTCCTCGACAACGTCGACCCCGAACACGTCGAGCGGACGCTCGCGGACCTCCCGCTCGCCGAGACGGCGATCAACGTCGTCTCGCGCTCGGGGACCACCGCCGAGACGCTGGCGAACTTCCTGGTCGTCCGCGACGCCTACGAGCGGGCCGACGTCGACTGGACCGACCGGATCGTGGTGACGACGGGGGAGGCGGGGCCGCTCCGCGAACTCGCGGACGACCACGACCTCCCGACGCTCCCGGTCCCCGAGGGGGTCCCCGGCCGGTTCTCGGCGCTGTCGTCGGTGGGCCTGGTCGCGCCGGCGATCCTCGGGATCGATATCGAGGGCGTCCTCGCGGGCGGGGCGAGCGTGGCCGACGACCTCGGCCCGTCGCTGTTCGACTCGCCGGCCTACGCCTACGGCGCGGTCTGTTACGCCCTCGAGGAGGCGGGCGCGTCGGTCAACGCGATGATGCCCTACGCCGAGCGCCTGGAGGTCTTCGCCGAGTGGTTCGCCCAGCTGTGGGCCGAGAGCCTCGGGAAGGCTGGTCGCGGCCAGACGCCCGCGCGAGCGCTCGGGGCGACCGACCAGCACTCCCAGCTGCAACTGTACCGCGCCGGCCCCGGAGACAAGGTGGTCACGTTCGTCCGCCCCGGCGAGCGCGCCGACGTCCCGATTCCGGACCCGGACCACGACTCGCTGGCCTATCTCTCGGGGACCGACCTCGGCGAGCTCATCGACGCCGAGTACGAGGCCACGGTGGCGAGCCTCCCGGCGGCCGACCGGCCGGCGCTTGACCTCCAGGTCGACCGGCTCGACGCGCAGGCCGTCGGCGAACTGCTCTATGCGATGGAGGCCGCCTGCGTCCTCGTGGGCGAACTCGCCGACGTCGCGACGTTCACCCAGCCGGCCGTCGAGTGGGGCAAGAACGCGACCCGGGGACTGATACGGGGCGTCGAGACCGACGAGACCCGTACCGTGGCCGAGCGAACCACCTACCGCATCGACTGACGCGACGGTCCCGGCGGGGCCGACCGGTGGGGTCTTGAACGTCGGCCCCCAAACCGGTGACATACATCGCATGGCCCTCTCTCGCCCGTACGTCGAGGTCGCAGACAGGCAACTGCTGGTCGTCAACGTCGTCCGTGCCCTGGCCGTCGTCGCCGGCGCGTTCCTGCTGGGGTCGATCTTCCAGAGCGTCTTCGTCGCGATGCTGGGCTCTCCGTCCCAGGAGACACTGCGGCAGTCGCCGCCGCTCTACTTCGTCGCGAACGCCACCTTCTTCCTCGGGTTCTTCGCGACGGTGCTCTGGGTCCTCAAGCTGCGTCATGACGAGCCCCTGATCCACGTCCGGACGCCGCGGTGGACCGACGCGGGGTGGGTTCTCGGCGGCGTCGCGGTCCTGTTTGGCGCCGCCGTCGCCGTCGGCGCCGTGCTGGACGCCATCATCTCGATGCTGGAGTCGGTCTTCGGCGTCTCGACGACCGTGGCGACGAACCAGATCATCGACATCGGACAGGCCAATCCGGAGCTGTTCCTGTATCTCATCCCGCTCCAGTTGCTGTTCGTCGGTCCGGCCGAGGAACTCCTCTTTCGCGGCGTCGTCCAGGGACTCCTGCGCCGTTCGTTCGGCGTCGTCCCCGGCATCGTCTTCGCGAGCCTCCTCTTTGGCCTCGGCCACGTCTTCGCGCTCTCGGCGGGCGACGCGTGGACGATGGTCTTTCTCACCGCCTCGCTCGGGGTGATTCTCGGTGTGCTCTACGAGTACACCGAGTCTATCCTGGTGCCCGTGTTGACTCACGCCCTCTGGAACGCGACCCTGTTCCTGACGCAGTATCTCTCGGCCGTCGGCGTCGACCTCCCGGTCTGACCCGCTCGCCGCATGACGGTTGTCTGACGGGTGTTTAAGCCGGTCGTTGGAATACGTCGTGGTATGCCCACCCGGTTTACGGTCGTGTGTGACGACGACCAGGCCCGGGCCGTCGAGATGCTGGCGCGCCGGTACGGTATCACCGAGGACGAGGTGCTCCAGCAGCTGGTCGACCTGGGGCTGGAATCGCTCGGGGAACGGCCGGTCTAGGCCGGGTTCTTCCGCGAGAGCGAGCTGCCACAGACGGGACAGCGGTCGTGGTTCTCGTCGAACTCGCGGCCACACCCCGCACACTGGAAGTGCCAGTCGCGCTGTTCGGTGATGCCGTCGCGAGCGATGACCTCGACGCGCACGTCGAGTTTCTCGGCGACGTTCTGCATCGCATAGTCGTCGGTGACCAGACGGCCGTCGAGTTCGAAGGCGGCGGCCACCAGGCGAATGTCCGTCTCCGAGAGCTCGGCGAGGTCGCCCGTCTCGCGGGCCGCGCGTTCGATGCGTTCGACGGTGTTCCCCTCGGGGATGTGGAGGTGCATCCCGGACCCCTCGAGGGCGTCGAAGCGGAAGGCCGCCTCGCCCTCCAGTTCCTCGCGGACGAGCGGTATCGACGCGACTTGCTCGTCGGTGTGGTACTCGTTGATGAAGGCCGACGAATCCAGGACGTACATCTACCGGTCGATTATCATGTGGTCCTTGACCGCGCGGACCCGTTCGACTGGGACGACGAGTCGCCCCTGGTCGCTGTACTCGAAGTCGGTGTTGCGAAGCGTCTCGGACGGTTCGATGACGAGGTTCTTCAGCGCCCCCGAGGAGAGGTCCATCGTGATGTTATAGAGGCTTCCCAGTTCGGAACCGTCTGCCCCCATCACGTCCTTCCCCGAGAGGTTCTCTGCGAGTATCTCTGCCATACCTCCCTTTCCGAGTCCGGTACCATAAACGCCACGGGGCGTCAGACGGGCGTCGGCCCCAGCGTTAAGCGTCGCCGGGCCCGAACGTGGGTATGAGTCGACCCCGACGCCACTTCCTGGCGTCACTCGCCGCGGGACTGACCGGCGCGCTCGCCGGGTGTGGGAGCGACGGCGGCAGTGGCGCGACGCCCACCGAGGAACCGACACCCACCGAGACGGCGACGGCGACTGCTACCGCGACGGCGACGCCGACACGGACGGCCACGCCCACCACCACGACCGCGACCCCGACACAGACGGCCACCGAGGCCGCCCAGCGCGTGGCGGTCGGCCCCGGCGACTTCGTCTTCGACCCGGAGACGTTCTCGGTCCCCGCCGGAAGCACCGTCCTGTGGGAGTGGGCGAGCAGCAACCACAACGTCAAGCCGTCGTCGACGCCCGACGGGAGCGACTGGACCGGCACCCCGGGGGACGGTCAGACCTTCGACACCGGCCACACCTACGCGTACACCTTCGAGGTCCCCGGCGAGTACGCGTACTTCTGCCGGCCCCACCGGAGCGTGGGGATGACCGGGTCGTTCACCGTCACGGAGTGACGGCGCCGGCGGGGCGGACTCGCCGCCGTGTTCGACCCCGTCATCCGGCTCCCAACCGGGTACCCCAGTGACACCGCGACGGCCGTCCGCGAGTCACAATCGCCACGTGGTGGCGCCACACACACGAGCGCGGGCGATGACGATGAACTTAACTGGCACCGGAAACTCCCTCAAGACAACTTCTGGAGCCATCTATGTCTGACACGGACGCCACACCAGAGACCGACGCCGCATCCCTCCGAACGCCAATCGTCGCCGTCCTGGGCCACGTCGACCACGGCAAGACGAGCCTGCTCGACCGCATCCGCGGGTCGGCGGTCACCGCCGGCGAGTCCGGGGCCATCACCCAGCACATCGGGGCGACGGCGGTCCCGCTTTCGGTCATCTCCAACATCGCGGGCGAACTGGTAGACCCCACGGACTTCGACCTGCCGGGCCTGCTGTTCATCGACACGCCGGGGCACCACTCCTTTTCGACGCTGCGCTCGCGCGGCGGGGCGCTGGCCGACATCGCCATCCTCGTCGTCGACGTCAACGACGGCTTCCAGCCCCAGACGCTGGAGGCCATCGACATCCTCAAGCGCACCCAGACGCCCTTTGTCGTCGCCGCGAACAAGGTCGACACGATTCCGGGCTGGAACCCCAACGAGGGCGAACCGATCCAGCAGACGATGGAGAAACAGTCCGAGCGGGTCCAGTCGGACCTGAACGAGAAACTCTACGAGATCATCGGCCAGCTGTCGGACAACGGTTTCTCTGCCGACATGTACTGGCGGGTCCAGAACTTCCAGAACAACATCGGCGTCGTCCCCGTCTCCGCGGAGACCGGCGAGGGCATCCCGGACCTGCTGACCGTCCAGATGGGCCTGTCCCAGCGCTACATGAAAGCGGAGATGGAGATCGACGTCGACGGGCCCGCCGTCGGGACCGTCCTGGAGGTCAAGGACACGCAGGGCTTTGGCGCGACGCTCGACGCCATCATCTACGACGGTACCATCCACAGAGACGACACCATCGTCGTCGGCGGGCTCCAGGGCCCCATCGTCACGGACGTCCGCGCGCTGCTTCGCCCGCGTCCCCTTGAGGAGATCCGCACCGAGAAGCAGTTCGAGCAGGTCGAGGAGGTGGCCGCCGCCGACGGCGTGAAGGTCGCCGCGCCGGACTTAGACGACGCCATCGCCGGCGCGCCCATCCGCGTCGTCCGCGACCGCGACCGGACCGAGGTCATCGCCGAGGTCGAGGAGGAACTGGCCGAGATCGAGGTGACCACCCAGGAGGAGGGCGTCGTCGTCAAGGCCGACACGCTCGGGTCGCTCGAGGCCATCTCCAGTACGCTCGCCGAGGAGGAGATCCCCATCATGCGCGCGGAGGTCGGGGCCGTCGCCCCGCGGGACGTCCGGGTCGCCGAGACGGCCAACGAGCCGACCCACCGGGCTATCCTCGCGTTCTCCGTCGACGTGCTCGACGACGCCCGCCGACTGGCCGACCAGGAGGGCGTTGAGCTGTTCGAGAACGACGTCATCTACCAGCTCATCGAGGAGTACGAGGACCACGTCACCGCCATCGAGGAGGCCCAGCAGGAACAGATCCTGGAGAACATCACCCGGCCCGCGAAGTTCCGGGTCCTGCCGGACCACACCTTCCGGCAGTCCGACCCCGCCGTCGTCGGCGTCGAGGTGCTCTCTGGGGCGCTGCGCCGGAACGTCAACGTCGTGAAGTGGGACGGCAACGAGGAGAAGCGCGTCGGCCACCTCAAGACCATCCAGGACGAGGGCGAGGACGTCGACGAGGCCCGGACCGGCGAGCGCATGGCCGTCTCCATCGACGGCCCGACGGTCGGCCGCCAGATCGAGGAGGGCGACGACCTCTGGGTCGAGATCCCCGAGAAACACGCGAAAATCTTGGAGCAGGAGCTCACCGAGGACATCACTGTCGACGAGCGCGAGGCGCTGTCGATGTACCTGGAGCAACAGCGCAAGCGGGACCCCTTCTGGGGCAAGTGACGGGCGCCACCCACACCTTGGTCGGTGTCGGACGTGGGAGAGAGCCCCACTCCGTGGACGAGTAATAATATTTAATTAACAGGCGTGTCTTCGAACAGACACGATGCTCGGTCTCTCGACACCTGACCTCGTCCTCCTCAGTATCGCTCTGTCGATGCTGGTGGCCGCCGTCGGGGGTCTGACCTCCTCGCTGAGTCTCTGGACCGCCCTGGGCGCGGGCAGTCTGCCCGCCGGGAGCTCCATCGGCTACGCGCTGTTCTGTGACCCGCCCGAAGACACGGCGTGACGCGGGCGTCGGTGGTCGGTAATCAGCGCCTAACTCCGCTCTCAAGCGTCGAATCCGCGTCGCTCGGCGGCTGACCGCCCTCCCTCGCAGATGGGTCGCACCTACCGAAACGACCGGCCGGGGGTGGGACCGGCCTGTGACCGACCGACTGAGCCAGGGCGAGCGGGGCAGAGGTGGTCGCTGTGGCGGTCTCTCGATCGTTTTCACTGATTATACGGGCTATACGGCCTCGCCCGGCCGCGGACGCGGTCGTTCAGGGACTCTGTTACTATGCCAGTCTGGCCGTTCTAGCCGCGCATATGTGGGAGACACTCCAGCGGTCTTCGGTCGCCTCGCCGGTGGTGCCCGAACACGTCGCCCTCGCGTCGGGGGTCGGCTTCCTGCTCGTGGCGGTCGCCACGTGGGTCAGGGTTCCGGTCGCCGTCGTCGGTGGCCTCCTGGTCGCTGCGGCGCTGCTGGTCGGCCCGTCGGCCGCTATCGGGGGGACCAGTGGTCTCGTGATACACGACCTGTTCCGCGGCGCCGTCGGCTCCAGTACGCTCGCCGTCGCCGTCTGGCTCTGTACCTTCGTCGCGCTGCTCGCGTGGTTTTCGCCCACCCTCGCCGGCGGACGCCCCCGGGTCTCGGTCCGGTCGCAACCACGAGCGCTGCGCTCGTATGTCGCCAGCGTCGTCGTCGCCGGGCTGTACGCCACGGCGCTCTCGGCGTGGGTGTCGACGGTGGCCGGGCACGAGCGGTTCTACACGGCCGCGGCCGACCTGCTCCCCGGCGTCCTCGCCGCCGGCGCGGTCGGCGTCGCCGTCATCGCCGTCGCGTCCCGACTCGACCGGGACGTCCCGGTCCCCCAATCCAGCGCAGGGACCCGCCCCGGCCGGCTGACGACCCTCGGCCTGTTCGTCGTCGGGGCCGCCTGGCTCGCCGGGGCCGTCGGCACCGACCTGCTCGCCCACGACCTGGGCCTGTTCCCCACCGACATCCAGCTGGCCTACTACGTCGCCGGCCTGCTGGGTACCGGGTCGCTCGTGTCGACCGTGGGGAGTGCGGTGTTACTGACCGTCTACCGCTACGGCGAACTCGCCGTGGTGCTGTCGGCACCCCTGGCCGGCGTCCTCTCGTGGGTACTGGTCACCGTCGGTCGGACGCGTGTCCGGTCCCCGACCCCGGACATCGACCTGGTGAACGGGGGGACCGACGATGACTGAGGACCGCTCCACACCGGCGACGACGCGCGACGACCTGCCGACGCTGTCGCGGCGCCAGCTGCTCGCCGCGCTCGGCGGTGCGGCCGTCGCCGCCGGCGGCTACGGGTACGGCGTCCGCGGCGGTGCGGGACTGACTCCCGGCGGCGGTGGCGACGCGAGCGACTCGCCCGCCTCGCCCGCCCACGTCGAGACGCTGACGGCCCTGGCCGAGGCCATCTACCCGCCCTCGATGGCCGTCGACGAGTCCTGGATCGAGAACCGCGTCTTCGGCCGCGTCGAGCCCCAGGCGGGTCACTTCGACCAGCTGGTCGCGGCCGTCGAGGCAGTCGACACGCACGCGCGGGCCCGGTTCGGCGGGCCGGTGACCGCCCTCTCGCCCGACCACCGCCGCGGCGTCCTGCACTCGCTGGGCGCCACCGAGGTGCACCCGACCGCCGACGGCACGACGGCCGAGCGGGTCCGTTTTTACCTCCTGGGTGACCTGCTCTACGTCCTGCTGACCGCACCGGAGAGCAGCGACCTGACGGGCATCGCCAACCCGCCGGGCCACCCCGGCGGCACGGACGTCTACACGCAGGGTCCCGGGGGTGAGAGCCAGTGAGCGACGATCTGGACCGGTCGCCATCGCCGGCCGAGGTCTGTGTCGTCGGCGCGGGACCGGCGGGCGCCATCATGGCGTACTCGCTGGCGCGCCGGGGTCACGACGTCGTCGTCCTCGACGCGGGGAAGCACTACACCCAAACGGACCACCACCGCCGCATGGAGATGTGGCTCCGTCCCGACTTCGAGCGCGAGGCCTTCTGGGTCGACGAGGCCAGGGACCGCTACTCCTCGACCGGCGACATCTTCGCGCGCCTGAACAAGGTCCGGGTCAAGGCAATCGGCGGCACGTCGCTGCACTGGAACGCCAACACGCCGCGCCTCCACGAGAAGGACTTCGAGATGGAGTCGCGCTACGGCCTGGCGACGGACTGGCCCATCTCGTATGCCGACCTGAGCCCGTACTACGACCTCGCCGAGCGCGAGATGGGCGTCTCCGGCGTCGACGACAACCCCCACGGCCCGCCGCGGGAGTCGCCGTACCCGCTCGAGGGGTTCGCGCCGAGCTACTCCGACGAGCTGTTCAGGGAGGCCTGCGACGAGCTCGGCATCTCGATGGCCACCCAGCCCAAGGCCATCAACTCCGAGGCCTACGACGGCCGCTCGGGCTGTGTTGGCTACGGCGTCTGTAACGCCTGCCCGTCCGGCGCGAAGTACAGCGCCGAGGTCCACGCCAGGAAGGCCGAGGCCGAGGGCGCCCGCATCGTCGACCAGGTGCAGGTCCTCTCTCTCGAACACGACGACGACGGCGACGCGGTCACGTCCGTCGTCTACGTCACCCCCGAGGGTACCGAGTACCGCCAGGAGGCCGACCACTTCGTCGTCGCCGCGGGCGGCATCGAGACGCCGCGGCTCCTCCTGCTCTCGGACTCGGACCTGTACCCCGACGGCCTCGCCAACTCCAGTGGCGCCGTCGGCCGGTACCTCATGGACCACCCGAGCGTCGAGACGCGGGCGGTGCTGGACGACCCCACGTGGCAGAACAACATCGGCTGGGTCTCCAGCCGGAGCGATCAGTTCTACGACCACGAGGACCGGGTCCCCGGGAGCTTCCACCTCACCTTCGGCAACAACGCCCGGTCGAACTCCGGTGGCGCACAGACCCGGGACCCCGCGATGTCCCAGATTCTCGGCGCGGTCGGCTCGGTCGAAGACATGGCCGGTCTGGCCGCGGACCCGTTCAGCCAGACCCAGCTGGGCGAGGACCTCGAACTCCCGACGACGGACGGCCCGCCCTACCCCGTCTCCATCCGGGGCGCGGGCGAGATGCTCCCCCGGGCCGAAAACAGGGTGACGCTGGACCGCTCGACGACCGACACGTACGGCCGGCCGGTCCCCTCCATCGAGCTCTCGGACGGCGACCGCGAGCGCGAGACCATGGCGTACTGTCTCGAGGTCCAGGCCGACATCATGGACGCCCTCGGCGCGGAGATCACGGGCACGCTGACCCTCGAGGACCGCGAGATGAGCTCACACCACATGGGGACCACCCGGATGGGGACCGACCCACAGGAGAGCGTCGTCGACGAGTATTGTCGGACCCACGACCTGGGGAACCTCTGGATAGCCTCCTCGAGCGTGTTCCCGACCGGTGGCGCCAACAACCCGACGCTGACCATCGCCGCCCTGGCGCTGCGGACCGCCGACGTCATCGACGGACAGCTGCGCTGACTCGGTGGGAAAGTCCCTCGAGACGTGCTGGCGGGGGTCGGCAGAACGGGCGCGTTCGGTGGCGGCTTACTGCGCCGTCGGGGCGGTGTCCTCGCCCAGCACCTGTTTGACCTGCAGGGCGGCCGAGGCGGCGATGCCCTGGGCGAGTTCGTCTCGTTCGTCCGACGTGATGCCCGAACTCTCGGCGTCTTCGGGCCGGTAGTCCGCGCTGACGACGGAGCCGACGGGCGGCTGGACCGCGATGGTCGCCCGCGGGCCCGTCTCGCTGGTGTGAATCTCCGAGCCGACGACGAACTCGCTGGGGAGCAGGTCGCGGGTCCGGGCCGCGACGCTCGCCAGGTCCTTCCGGAGCTGGTCGCGTTGCTCGGCGGTGAGCGTCACTTCCTCCGTCTCTCCACCGAACGGCGAGTTTCCATACATGGACGTTCTCCCATACTTAGGGGGTGGGGTACTAAAACCCGGTGGCTTCCCAGCAGCGCCGAGACGCCCTGCCGCGCCGGCATCCGGCGGTCGACGCGACGAGGGGTGCGCGGGCGCCCGTGACTGGTCCGACCCCGCGTGTCGTCACGGCAAAAAAGCCCTCCGGTTCCCTGTGGAACACTCCCACGACCCAAAGGACCTTTGTCCCCCAGCCCTCTACTTACGGCCATCCAAATGTCGCGTAGTCCCTCGCTTCCGGAGCGACCACGGTTGGAGCTCGACCCCGACATGACACCCGACGAGCGTCTGGAGGCACTCCGGCAGCACTTCGCAGAGATCGTCCGCGTCAACGAACAGCTCACAGAACAGCTCGACTCCGCCCGGAACCGACAGGCGGACCTCACCGGCCGGGTCGAGAAACTCGAGCGGGAAAACGAGACGCTGAAGACGTCGTCGCTGTACGTCGCGACGGCCGAGGAACTGACCGACGACGGCGTCATCGTCAAGCAACACGGCAACAACCAGGAGGTCCTGACGGAGGTCTCGCCTTCGGTCCGGGACGACCTCGAGGCCGGCGACCGGGTCGCGATCAACGATTCCTTCTCCATCAAGACCATCCTCGACCCGGAGACCGACTCGCGGGCCCAGGCGATGCAGATCTCCCAGTCGCCCGACGTCACCTACGACGACATCGGCGGTCTCGAGGACCAGATCCGCGAGGTCCGCGAGGCCGTCGAGGCGCCGCTGGTCAACGCGGCACAGTTCGAGACGATCGGCATCGAACCGCCCAGCGGCGTGTTGCTCCACGGGCCGCCCGGCACCGGCAAGACGATGCTCGCGAGGGCGGTCGCCAACGAGACGGACGCGACGTTCATCAAGATGGCCGGCTCGGAGCTCGTCCGGAAGTTCATCGGCGAGGGTGCACGCCTCGTGCGCGACCTCTTCGAACTCGCCGGCGAGCGCGAACCGGCCATCATCTTCATCGACGAGATCGACGCCATCGCCTCGAAGCGCACCGAGTCGAAGACCTCCGGGGACGCCGAGGTCCAGCGGACGATGATGCAGCTGCTCTCGGAGATGGACGGCTTCGACGACCGCGGCGAGGTCCGCATCATCGCGGCCACCAACCGCTTCGACATGCTCGATCGCGCCATCCTGCGGCCGGGCCGGTTCGACCGCCTCATCGAGGTGCCCAAGCCCGACGCCGCGGGCCGCGAGCGCATCCTCGAGATTCACACCGAGGCGATGAGCCTCGCGAACGAGGTCGACTTCGCGGCGCTGGCCGACGAGACAGACGGCCTCTCCGGGGCCGAACTCACCTCGCTCGCGACCGAGGCCGGGATGTTCGCCATCCGCGACGACCGGACGACCGTCGCGTACGGCGACTTCCGGGACGCCCTCGAGAAGATCCGCGAAGAGGAAGACGAGAACACCGGCCCCATCGCCTTCGTCTGACGGCGACCGGGGGACGGCAAACCAGTGTGGGAACACAAATTTATACGCCACCTCGCTAGTGGCAGCCGTGGAATCACCGTTCGAGATTCTCGGCGTCGACCCGGACGCCGACGACGCCACCATCGTCGACGCCTACCGCGATCGGGTGAAGGAAGTCCACCCGGACCAGGGCGGGTCGGCCCGCGAGTTTCGGATGGTACAGACCGCCTACGAGCGTATCCAGGCGGGCTATCGACCCGGCGACCCGGTCCCCGACCCCGACCCGGCGGCCCCCGCGGACCCGGCCGGGACGGACGAGGAACCCGACACCGAACCCGCGGAGCCGCCGGAACCCGAGGGGATCCGGGTGGAGTATCTGGACTACGAGGCCGTCGTCGACCGGGGGTGGTCGCTCGAGGACCCCGACCTCTTCGAGCGGGCGGCCGACGCCGACCTGGAGGCGGCCGCGTACGGCGAGTTCCGGGCCAGCGAGGACCAGACGCTGCTCGAGGCCGCCGAGGAGAGCGGCCTGCACTGGCCCTTTGCCTGTCGCGGCGGCGCCTGCACGAACTGCGCGGTGGCCGTCGTCGACGGCGAGATGCCGTCGCCGGCCAGCCACGTCCTCCCGCCGGACCTCTTCGAGCGGGGCATCCGGCTCTCGTGTATCAGTGCGCCGGTCTCCGACGACATGAAGGTGGTGTTCAACATGAAACACCTGCCGGAGGTCGCGGAACTGCTGTTGCCCGCCAGCCGGTTCGAGCAGGCTCGCTCGCCGGAGTGACGCCGCGCGTTTTAAGCCGCCCCACCCGGTAGCGCCTGCCATGACAGGGGCGGGACAGACGAGACGGGCCGTCCTCGCGGCCGCCGGCACCGCCGTCGTCGGATCGCTCGCGGGCTGTCAGTCCGGGTTCGACCCGCTGGCCTCGACGGCGCTCGACGAGCACGCGGCCACGCAGTTCCGCCAGGGGCCGCTGAACCAGGGCTACCAGGACCGCACGCTACCCGCCGCCGTGACGGAGGCGTGGTCGGTGCCGACGAACCGGGGCGACCACACCGCCGCGAAGGGGAGTCCCGCACCGACGCCGGACGGCGATATCGTGCTCGCCGACGACACCGGCCGCATCCGTCGGCTCTCGCCCGGCGGCGAGGTACTGTGGTCGACGACCATCACGCAGGCCACCCGCGGGAGTCACGGGACTCCGGTCGTCGCCAACGACACCGCCTACATCGGCACCTACGACGGGGCGCTGTCGGCCATCGACCTCGCGACCGGTCGCCGCCGGTGGCGCACCGAGCTGGGCGACGCCATCGGCGCGAGTCCGACCTACTACAACGGCACGCTGTTCACGGCCGTCGAACACGCCGCGCCCAGCGGGAGCGTCGCGGCCGTCGACGCCGCGACCGGCGACGTCCAGTGGCGCGACAGCTGGCCGACGAACCACCCCCACTCGACGGTGGCGCTGGACGTCGACGGGAATCGCCTGCTCTTTGGCTCGAACGACGGCCACGTCTACGCCTGGTCGTTCCCCGACCTCGAACGGGCGTGGTCCTACGACACCGGCGGCGACGTGAAAGCGCCCATCCCCATCGCCGACGGCGTCGCCGTCGTCCCGTCGTGGGCCGCGACGGTGACCGCGCTCGATATCGAGGACGGCTCGGTCCGCTGGACCTTCGAGACCGGCCAGGACAATATGTGTGCCCCGGCCGTCCACGACGGCACCGTCTACGTCGGCAGCCACGACGACAACGTCTACGCCATCGACCTGGAGACCGGCGAGGAAGAGTGGCACTTCGAGACCGGCGGCTGGCTCATCGGCAGCGTCGTCGCCACCCCCGACCACGTGCTGGTCGGCTCGTACGACACCCACCTCTACGCGCTGGACCGCGCCGACGGCAGCGAGACGTGGCGCTTCGAAGGTCGGGGCCACGCGACCAGCGCGCCGCTGGTCACCGACGAGGCGGTCTACTACGCCGAACGGGCCGTCGAGGGCGAGGCGAGTCGGCCCGGGATGTGCTACAAGCTGGTGCCGGCGTGAGGCTACGGCGCCCGAACCGCCAGGAGCTGGCTGTCGTCGTCGTGGCCGGGGTTCGTCCGGAGATACGCCGTGTCGCCGGCGACGACGGGCGGCCCCGCAGGCGTACCGAGTTCGAGTCGCCAGCGGCGCGTCCCGTCCGCCGTCGCGAGGGCGGTGAGTTCGCGCCCGTGACTGAGGTAGACGGTATCGCGGCCGATAGTCGGCGTCTGCACCGATTCCGTGACCGGGTACGTCCAGGCGGTGCTCCCGTCAGTTGCGTCGAGCGCGTGGAGGCGCTGGTCCGCGTCGGTCGGATTCCACGCGCCCACGTAGAGCGTTCCATCGGCGTAGGCGGGCGTGGTGAGCGTCGTTCGTGACGGTTCCCAGTCCCACTCGACGCTCCCGGACGCGGCATCGAGCGCGAACAGCCGTCCGGCCCCCGACCACTCCGAGTCGCCCTGGTCGACCGAGACGTTCGGTTTGAGAACCGAGACGAAGACGCGCTCGGACCCGGCGACGACGTGGCCAGTGAGGTACCAGCCGTCGCCGACGTCCAGTTCGGCGGTCCACTCGTCCTCGCCGGTCGCTCGCGCCACCGCGTGTACCTCCCGCGTCGTCCGGTAGTTCTCGTTCGTGTCGAACGTGAACACGCGGTCGGCGGTGACGGCCGGTTTCGCCCAGTCGGTTCGCCACGTCGGCCCGTCCGCGATGTCGACGACGTGGTGGCCGAGCGTCGCGGTCCAGTCGACGTCGCCGGTCGCCGCGTCGCACGCGACGACCCCGCGGTTCGAGGCGATGTAGATCGACCCCTCGCGGACGGTCGGACTTATCGGCGGATGCTCTCCGGACGAGGCCGTGATTCCCTCGTCCCGGACCCAGGCCTGCTCACCCGTCTCCGTACCGAGCGCGTGGAGTCGGACAACGTTCCCCGGTTCGCGGCTGAGCACGAACACGCGGTCCTCGGCGAGCGCGGGCGCCCAGCGTATCGGCGGGAGGTCGCTGTTCGACCATCGTTCCCGCCCGTCCACGGTCCCGAGCGAGAACGCGGCCCCGTCGGTCCACGCCTCGGTCAGGTAGAGGTCGTTCTCGACGACGGGCGGATACACCGGCCGGTCTCCGAGTGCCCGCCACGCGATCTCGCCCCCGTCCCGTGGCCCCGTGGCGTCCGATGGGTGGCGCGTGTTCCGGCTGTCGTAGGCGACCTGTGGCCACGTCCCCTCGGGAATCCCCCCGGTCGACTCTGTCGACGCACCCGGCGCTGCCAGACAGCCCGCTAACCCGCCGGTGAGGAGACCACCCGTCGTCGCCAGGAGGGCTCGGCGGCGCATACGGGGTAGTGACACACTGACGGTATCGGCCTTGTGGTCGGTCAAACTCGGCTTTCGCCTTCTGGACCCGCCACCCCTCTCCCAGTTCGACCCTCCGAACGGCCCCCGTTCGGGACGCTCGACCCGGGACACGTCGGCGAAGCGAAACCCCTTCCCTTCCGGGTCGTCCACCAACGGCTATGAGCACGATTCGGGTCGTCTGGGGGACCGCCCACGGCCCGACCGAACTGTCCGCGTACGACGCCGCCCTGGCCGCGGCGGGCGTCCACAACTACAACCTGGTGGCACTCTCGTCGGTCATCCCCGCCGGGCCGGACATCGAGGTCGCGGGGACGGCACCAGACCTCGGGCCGCCGGGCGAGGCGCTAGAGGTCGTCCAGTCGGCGGCGACGGCGGCACCGGGCGAGCGAGCGGCCGCCGGCATCGGCTGGGCGCGGACTGCCGACGGCCCCGGTATCTTCTACGAGGTCGATGGCGAGGACCCCGACGCCGTGCGCGAGGAGATCCGCGAGGGCCTGGCGGCCGGCCGGAGTCTGCGCGAGTGGGACTTCGTCGAGGAGACCGTCCACGTCGAGTCGGTCGCGCCCGCGGACGATTTCGCGAGCGCCGTGGTGCTGGCCACGTACGGCGAGAGCCACCCGGTCGTCTGAGCGACACCGCTCCCGTGCGGGTCGGCGTCTCCTCGCGGCGGGAGACGAACGGCGTCCCGGCGCGCTCAATCGCCGATCGCTTTCTCGAACACCGGTCCCGGGTCGGTGCTTTGCGCGGGGTCACACACCCGGAGCGCGCCGTCGCCGCGAAGGTAGACCTTCCATCCCAGAACGGAGCACTGCAGCAGTGCGGGGCGGGTCGACGGCGGGGTGGTCTCCGAGAACAGTCGGTCGACCGACTCCAGGTCGATCTCTTCGTACAGCGGGGCGAGTTCGAGTGGCGCGACGTCTTCGGCGGCCGCGACGGCTTCGACGATCGCTTCGGCCGGGCTGTGTCCGGTGTCGCCGCCGAACCGCGTCGCGACGACTGGGGTACAGTCACACCGAGGTGACGGTTCCGAATGTTGCATCTCTCTAGTGTAGGAATCCCACAATATTAAAGCCACATTGAGATGCGATATCAGTGTCCGCGCCCCCGTGGGCCGGTATCCGGACTCCCGCCCGCGTGCCTCTCGTGACCGGTCGACGGCCCCACGCCCGAACGAGACGGCCCTGTCAGTTCAGACTCGCGAACTCGTCTAAGTACTGGGCGTAAGTGTCGAGCGCCGACTCGACCGGTTCGGGGCTGGCCATGTCGACGCCGGCGTCCCGAAGCAGTTCGAGGGGGTACTCCCGGGAGCCGCTCCGCAGGAAATCAATGTACCGCTCGGCGGCGGGCTCCCCGTGTTCGAGGATGTTGTCGACCAGTGCCACCGCGGCCGAGATGCCGGTGGCGTACTGGTAGACGTAGAACGCCCGGTAGAAGTGGGGGATGCGCATCCACTCGCGGGCGATGCGGTCGTCGAGCTGGGCGGGGGCGTAGTACTCCCCCTTGAGGTCGGCATAGAGGTCGTCCAGGCGGTCCGGCGTCAGCGGCTCGCCGGCCTCGGCCATCTCGTGGGTGCGGTGCTCGAACTCCGCGAACATGGTCTGGCGGTACAGCGTCGAGCGGAACCGTTCGAGGTACTCGTTGAGGACGTGCCGGCGCAGTCGCTCGTCCTCGACGGTGTTCAGGAGGTGGTGGGTCAGCAGCGTCTCGTTGACCGTACTCGCGACCTCTGCGACGAAGACCTCGTAGCCCGAGTAGACGTAGGGCTGGGTCTCGCTGGTGTACTCCGAGTGCAGCGAGTGGCCCAGTTCGTGGGCCAGCGTGTACATCGACTCGACGTCGTCCTGGTAGTTCAGCAGGATGAACGGCTGGGAGTCGTAGGTACCCCCGGAGTACGCCCCCGATTGCTTGTGTTTCGTCTCGTAGACGTCGACCCAGCGGGAGTCCAGTCCCTCCTCTAGGCGGCTCTGGTAGGCGTCGCCCAGCGGGGCGACGGCGTCGACGACGTACTCACAGGCCTGCTCGTACTCGATCGTCGGTGACTCCTCTTGGACCAGCGGGACGTAGAGGTCCCACATCCGCAACTCCTCGACCCCGAGCGCCTCGCGCTTGAGGTCGGCGTGGCGGTGGAGGGTGTCGAGGTTCTCGTCGACGGTGTCGACCAGCGTGTCGTAGACCTCCGCCGGGACGTTGGGCCCGTCGAGTGCGGCCTCGCGGGCGGTGTCGTAGTTGCGCGCCCGGGCCATCTTGACGTCGGTCTTGACCGAGTTCTTGTAGGCCGCGCCGACGGCGTTGCGGACCGTCCCCCACTCGTCGTAGAAGGCCTCGTAGACCCGCTGGCGGAAGTCGCGGTCCGGGTGCTTCTGGAGGGTGGTGAAGTTGTTGAGCGTGATGGGCTGGTCGCCGCCCTCGGGGTCTTCTCGCGGCTCCTCGCCGCTCGAACGGTCCGAGGCGCTTCGCGCCTCGCTATCCTCGACGGTCGGGAACTCCATGTCGGCGTTGGCGAGCATGTTGTACACCTCGCCCGGTGCGCCGGTGACCTCCCCGAGTTCGGCCAGCAGCGACTCGACCTCGGCCGAGCGGGTGTGGTTTTTCATCCGCAGGACGTCGTCGAAGTAGTGGTCGTACTCCTCTAAGGCGGATTCCTCGTCGATCAGCGCGTCGATGTCGCCGTAGTCCAGTGCCTGCAGTTCGGGTTCGAGAAACGAGGCCGCGCTGCTGGCGTCGGAGGAGAGCGACTGGGCGCGGGCGGTCAGGGCCTGATAGGTGTCGTCGGTCGTATCCTCGTCGCGGCGCATCCGTGCGTAGGCCGCGACGTTCGAGACGGTCCGCATCGTCTGCTCGTAGGTCTCGAGGGTCTCGAGCAGGGTACTGGCGTCCTCTGTTGCCCGTCCCTCGTAGGCCGCGAGGTCCTCGACCAGCGACTCGGCCTCCTCGAAGGCGGCCTCCCACTCCTCGTCGGAGGCAAAGAGACTCTCCAGGGACCACTTGTACTCTTCGTCGACCTCGCTGCGTACGGGTACCGAACTCATGGCCCGGAGTAGGGTCGGCCCGGAAGTAAGCCTTTCCAGACTACCGCTCGATGCCGTCGAGGACGCTGTCGGCGACCCGGGCCCCGGCCCGGCGCTCCGCGCGCAGGTCGGCGAACACCTCCCGGGCGCTCGCGGCGGCCTCGGGGTCCGTCTCGAAGGTCACGTCCGGGTACGCCACGCCGGTCAGCACCAGCGGATACGCCGGGGCGGGAGCGACGCCCTCGGGCCCCGGTAACGGGTCGGAGCCGAGGACCCGGTCGACCTTCGCCGGCGGCGCGTCGCCGCGAGCGATTTCGGCGACGAGGCCGACCACGCGCCGGACGAGCTGGCGACAGAACCCCCCGGCTCGGAGCCTGACGACGAGGAAGGGGCCGTCTCGCTCGAGCGCTCCCCGGAGGTTGCGGACGGTCCCGGACTCGTCGGGGGTGAGATTGTGGAAGTCCTGCTCGCCGGTGAGCGCGTCGAGCGCCGCCCGCGCCAGGCCCTCGTCGGCGTCGGGCGCGTAGAGGTGGTACGCGTACCGGCGCTCGGTGGCGTCGTGTGTCGCGTGGAAGTCCGTGGGAGCCGGTGCGCGGGCCCACACCCGGACGCTCGCCGGGAGTTCGCTGTTGAACGCGGCCGGCGAGAGCCACTCGGGGGCCGCGAAGGCGACGGTCTGGGCGACGGCCGAGACGCCGGCGTCCGTGCGCCCGGCGGCGGCGTACCCCTCGGGCGTGTCGCCGTCGGTCACGCCGAGGCGGTCGAGCGCCGACAGGAGTCGCCCTTCGACCGTCTCGACGTCGGGCTGGCGCTGGAAGCCGTAGTACGGCCGGCCGTCGTAGGCGACGCGGAACGCGCGCATCGACGGCCTTTGGCGGGCAGGGCACTTGTGCCGTCCGGCTCTCGCCCGGCGAGAACGGCGGCGGGGTTTATTGCCGTCCCGACTGACCCCCGACACATGGAGTCGTCCGCCGAGGAAGGCACCGAGTTTCCCCGCCCGCCCCTGGAGTTTACTGACCGGGCCGGCCACGACATCCGGATCAGCACCTACGAGGGGGGGCAGGACCCGCTCGCGGAGATGTACCTCGACTACGACGACGACTCGCGGGCACAGGGGCTCCCGCCGCGCGGCGAGGCTCAGATCCGGGAGTGGCTCGACGACCTGCTCGCGGAGGGGCTGAGCGTCGCCGCCTGGCACGGGGACCGGATCGTCGGCCACGCGGTGCTGTTCCCGTACGACGAGACGGCGGAACTGGCCATCTTCGTCCACCCCGACTACCAGACCATCGGCATCGGCTCGCGGCTCATCCGGGTTCTGCTGGGGTACGGCCAGGCGAACGGGCTGGACCACGTCTGGCTGGCCGTCGAGCGGACGAACCTCGTGGCGATGAACCTCTACAAGTCGGTCGGGTTCGAGACGACGGTCCGGGACCGGGCCGAACACGAGATGGAACTCGAGATGTGACTCACTCCGCGAAGTCCTCGAACGTCGGCCGGTCGTACTCACCCGGGAACTCGGCGAGCGGCACGGTGGTCTGTTCGCCCTCGTCCATCTCCTTGAGCGTCACCTCGTCGTTCTCCAGGTCCTGTTCGCCGACGATGACGACCGTCTCGGCGTTGATGCCGTCGGCGTAGCCCATCTGGGCGCCGAAGGAACGGCCGGCGACGTCGCTCTCGACGACGTGGCCATTCTCGCGCAGCTCGCGGGCGATCCGCGCGGCGGTCGGCCGGGTGTCGCCGACCTGCAGGACGTAGTAGTCCGTCGTCAGTTCCTCCTCGGGCCAGACGCCGGCGCGCCGACAGAGGAGGCCGAGCGTGGCGTGGCCGGGCGCGAACCCGACGGCCGGCGTGGGTTGCCCGCCGAAGCCCTCGATGAGGTCGTCGTAGCGGCCGCCGCCGAACACCGAGCGGGAGACCTCCCCGGTCGAGTCGAAGCACTCGAAGACGACGCCGGTGTAGTAATCCAGACCCCGGGCGGTCGTCAGCGAGAGCGTCAGGTGCTCGCGGACGCCGAAATCCGCCGTCGCCTCGAGGACGGCCTGGAGGTTCTCCGTGGCCTCACGGACCGCGTCCGAGCCGGTAATCTCGGCCAACGCGTCGAGTTCGTCCTCCTCGACCTGGAGCATCTCGTCGAACTTGTCGGCCTGGCCGTAGTTGAGGCCCGCCTCGACCAGCAGGTCGTGGTACTCGTCCTGGTCGACCTTGGCGCGCTTGTCGACCGCGCGGATGGCCTCGCGGACGTCCACGTCGGCCTCGAAGGACTCCAGCAGGCCGGCCAGGATGTCGCGGTGCGAGACGCGAATCTCGAAGTCCTCGCCGGAGAGGCCGAGGTCGGTGAGCATGTCGACGGCGACGGCCAGGATCTCGGCGTCAGCGGCGGGGTCCGACGACCCGAAGATGTCGACGTTGGTCTGGTAGAACTCCCGGAAGCGGCCCTGCTGGACCTGCTCGTAGCGCCAGAACGGCCGGGTCGAGACCCACTTGATGGGCTTCGAGAGCTCCTGTTGCTTGGCGACGACCATGCGGGCCACCGTCGGCGTCAGCTCGGGAGTCATCGCCACGTCGCGGCCGCCCTTGTCCTCGAAACTGTAGAGCTCCTCGACGATCTCCTCGCCGCTCTTGTCGACGTACATCTCGGTCGGTTCCAGCGCCGGCGTGCCGATCTCACGGAAGCCGTAGCGGCCTGCCGTATCCTCGAGCGTGTCCATCACCCACCGACGGGCCTGCATCTCCTCGGGGTAGAAGTCGCGAAAGCCCTTGACGGAGTCGTACATGTCGCGGTCTACAGGCACCGTGCGCTTGAACCTGTCCGTTCGGTCCGGACGCCGGCGACCGCCCGACCCGGGCCGGTCAGGTGCGGCCCCGGACCCGCGACTGGGTGTGCTCGGGGAACACCGACGTCACGGCGTCGGCGCCGTA
Source organism: Haloarcula halobia (assembly GCF_029338255.1). NCBI lineage: Archaea > Methanobacteriati > Methanobacteriota > Halobacteria > Halobacteriales > Haloarculaceae > Haloarcula > Haloarcula halobia. The sequence goes on along the minus strand of NZ_CP119787.1, from coordinate 3,180,284 downwards.
CTCCTCGGCGAGCAGCGCTCGCAGTTCCACCTCGTAGTCGCCCTGCTGCAGCTCGTCGCTCGGTCCCGTCTCGACGTCGAGCGAGGCGGCGGCCATGGCGTCGATGGCCCCGCGGCCGACGCCCGCCAGCGGCGCCAGGTAGGCCACGTCGAAGCGGTCCTCGACGCTCTGGGCGAACGGTCGTTCGACGGTCGGTACGCGGTCGTCCCGGCGGGTGCCGTCGGCGACGGCGTCGAGCGCGTCGGTCCACTCGCCGGCGGCGACCGTCTCGACGGCGTGCTCGTGGACCTGCTGGATGCCGTTGCGCGGAAAGCCGTCGTCGTGCATCCGGTCGACGGCCTCGCGGGCGACGGCAGGGTCCAGTTCGACCGTCTCGTGGTCGAAGCCGACGCTCGCGGCCGCCTCGCGTGCTGGTTCGGGGTCGACGATCCCGAACGTGCAACTGACGAGCGTCACGTCGTAGAACCGCTCTACCAGGAGGGCGGCGAGCGTCGAGTCCTTGCCCGCGCTGTACAGCAACCCACAGCGCATCTACCGGCGCTTGATGTCGAAGCTCTTCGAGTCCGGCGTCAGCTCCGAGAGCAGCTGTTTCATCTTCTCCTCGTCGATCTGCTCGCCGAGGCGGCCGGCCCGGGCCAGGGAGACGATCTGCTGTTCGACCTGCTCGCCGATCTCCGGCTTGGACATCTTGACGGTGTTCAGTCGCTTCCGAGCGCCATCCGAGAGGTGCTGGCGAAGGATGGCCTTCTTCTGGGCCTCGGCCTGCTCCTGGGCGGCCTGCTGGGCCTCGGCGTCCCCCTCCTCGCTCTGTTGCTCTTTGAGCTGTTCCATCTTCTTCTGGCGGAGTTCCTCGAGCTCTTCCTCGCTTGGGTCGCCACTCATGACTGGTTAGATGTACTGGAGTCGGGCGGAAAACAATTTCGGGAGTAGCGAGGGTCTGAGCGAAGCGAAGCCCCTCGGTGACTCGAGCGGGGAGCGCCAGCGACCCGCGAGAGCCGGCGGTGCTGTCGGGACGTTGCAGTCTGAGCGAAGCGAAGCCCCTCGGTGACTCGAGCGGGGAGCGCCAGCGACCCGCGAGAGCCGACGGTGCTGTCGGGACGTTGCAGTCTGAGCGGAGCGAAGACCCTCGGTGACTCGAGCGGGGAGCGCCAGCGACCCACCAGCGGCTCGAGGCGGTCGTGAGTGACGGAAGAACTAGAGAGCGGTGGTCAGGCGTAGCGTTCGAGGTCCGGACGGTCGAGGGACTCGAGCACCTCGCTGGCGGTGTCGTCGAGGAGGCTCCGGCCCTCGCCGGTGACGCGGCGGCCGTCGTTCTCGCTGGTCTCGACGTAGCCGGCCTCTTCGAGCTGCTGGAGGGCGGTCCGGACGATGTTCCCCGACCCGTCGACCTTCTGGTGTGGTCGGACCCGATAGCGGGTCGTGCCCTGCTTGGAACTGCCGTACTCGGTCTTCAGGCGGTTGACCCCGACGGGGCCGTCGACGGCGACCTTGCGGAGCAGGCTGGCGGCGCGTCGCTGCCAGAAGTCCTCCTGTTCCGGGGGTAGTTCCTTGTCGACGCCGGTCTTGGTGAACGCGGCCCACTCCGGTGCTTCGATGGCGTCCTCCTCGGCGAGCGTCTCCGTGAGGGCCTCGATGAGGTCCTCGGCGGGAACGTCGTAGAGTGTCGTCATTGCCGCTTTCTTTCCGTCGCCGTCATTTAAGCGCATCGTTCCCTGGTCCGGAGAGTGAACCGTTCACGTGCTCCCTCGCCGGGGACCGTCGGCTCACTCGTCCTCGCGGTTCAACTCGACGGCGCGGTCGACGCCCAGCGCCGTCGCGACGCCGCTGCCGACGATCGTCGGGAGCAGGTAGGTCGCACCGCGGTGGACGAGGACGGCGGAGGTGGCCGCCGCCGCCGGCACCGGTGCCGTCGAGACGAGCAGCGTCACCAGGACGGCCTCGATGGCGCCGGATCCGCCGGGAAGCGGGGCGAGACTGGCGATGCTGCCGACCGGGACCACGAGTAGCACCGTCGACGGCGGGACGCTGTACCCGACGGCGTACAGCGACGTCCACAGCGAGGCGGCCAGACAGGCCCACCCGAGCGCCGAGAACCCGAGCGTCTGGAGCAGCGTCCACCGGTCGGTCGCGACGCGGTCGATGGCCTGGAAGAAGCTCTCGATGCGGTCCTCGATCATCCGGGCGGTGGGCGGCGAGCGACGGGGTGCGATGCGACCGAGGAAGCGGATGACGGGGGTGAAGAGCCTGACGACGGCGGCCTCGAGCTCGTATCGGTACCGCCAGCCCAGGTACGCGCCGACGGGGAGGCCGACGGCCAGGACGGCCACGGCGGCGGCGGCGAAGATGAGGTTCCGCCCGAGCCGGACCGCGCCGGCCGCGACGAAGGTGAACCCGACGATGGCGTAGCCCACCGAGGGGACGAAGTGGATGGTGTCGACGCTGGCGATGGCCGCCAGGCCGGTCTCGTACTCGCTGTCAGCGGCCGTCGAGATGAGCAGGGCGCTGAGCGGTTCCCCGCCCGCCTGGCCGAAGGGCGTGACGTTGTTCGAGAAGACGGCACCCGCAAAGAGCAGTACTGCGCGGTGCGCCGCGATGGGTGCGTTCAGCGCGCGGAGGATGGTCCACAGCGCCAGGCCCCACGAGGTGAGCCAGACGACGGCGATGGCGACCACCACCACCACCGCCCCCGGGTCGGCACGGGTCAGCGCCCGGACGGTGTCGTCGACGCCGACGACCACCACGAGCGCCGAGAGCACGACCAGCGTGCCAGCGAAGCCAAGGACCGTCGCCCACCGGCTCTCGTCCATATCGGTGCCGTCGGGCGTCGTGGGTATGAAGGCACCGCAATCCCCGACCGTTTTGCCCGCCGGTCACCACTGGACGGTATGGACGAACAGGCCGCACTCGCGCTCATCGGCGATCGGTTGTCGGCGGCCGGCGACGACTGTGCCGTCGTCGACGGCCAGGTCCTCACGACGGACATGCTCCACGACCGAACCGACTTCCCGGACGGGACGACCCGCTACACGGCCGGCTGGCGGGCCGTCGGTGCCTCGCTCTCGGACGTGGCGGCGATGGGCGCTCGGGCGACGGCCGCGGTGGCCGTCTACGGGGTGCCAGCGTTCGACGCAGAGGACCTCCTGTCGTTCGTCGACGGGGCGAGCGACGTCTGTGACGCCGTCGGCGCCGAGTACGTCGGTGGCGACCTCGACGGCCACGAGGAGTTCACCGTCGCGACGACGGCGCTGGGCGAGGTCGACGACCCCGTCCTGCGCTCCGGGGCCTCGCCGGGCGAGGCGGTCTGTGTCACCGGGACGCTGGGCCGGACCGGGGTCGCCCTCGAACTGTTCGAGCGGGGCGAAATCGAGCGCGCGAACGCCCTCTTTCGCTTCCAACCGCGAGTGGCCGCCGGGACCGCGCTTCGCCCACACGCGACGGCGATGCTGGACTCCAGCGACGGGTTGGCCCGATCGCTCCACCAGCTGACGGCGGCCAGCGACTGTGGGGCCGCTATCGAGTCGCCCCTGCCCATCGACGAGCGCGTCGATGGGGTGGCAGCGGACGCCGCGGAGCGCCGCGAACTGGGCCTCTTTCTCGGCGAGGACTTCGAACTCGTCTGTACGGTGCCGGAACCGGACTTCGACGATGCCCGCCAGGCGGTCCCCTGCCCGCTCCATCGCATCGGCAGGGTCACCCAGTCGGGCGTGATGCTCGACGGCGATCCGTTGCCGGACCGGGGCTACTCGCACTGACTCTCGGGTCAGGCAGCAACGATCTCGAACGGGACCGGCGTGAAACAGGCCAGGCCCAGCGCGAAGGTCACCACGCCGATGGCGACCCGCCGGCGGTCGAGCGTGTCGTCGACGGTGGGCCTCGCCGGGCCGGCGTACGCCAGGCCGGTCGCGAACAGCCCCCAGAACACCCACAGCGTCCAGACGCCGAAGCCGACGGGCGGCGGATCGCGGGTGAAATAGAGGAAGCCGGCGAGCGCGAACAGGCCACCCGGGACGGCCGCGGCGACCGTCTCCTGGCGCGGGCCCAGAATCGCGCGGACGATGTGCCCGCCGTCGAGTTGCCCGACCGGCAGCAGGTTCAGGAAGGTGAAGAACATCCCGGCCCACCCGGCGAAGACGATGGGGTGGACGGCCGTGCCGGGCCCGTACTCCGCGCCGAGCCCGGCCGACCGCACCATGAACTCGAGCGCCTGCAGGAGCAGCGGGTCCTGGAAGGTGATGACGAAGTTCGCGCCCCCCTCTGCGACCCGCTCGGGGACGGTGATGGGGTCGAGCGAGAGGCCGACGACTGTCACGACGGCCGTCGCGACCAGGCCCGCAAGCGGGCCGGCGACGCCGATGTCGAACAGGACCGTCCGGTCCGGGATGCGGCCGCGGATGTTGATGACCGCACCCATCGTCCCCAGCAGCGACGGGAACGGGATGAAGTAGGGAAGCGTCACGTCGACGCCGTGGTACCGCGCGGCCGCGTAGTGGCCCAGCTCGTGGATGCCCAGCACGCCCAGCATCGCGACGACGAACGGCCAGGCCTCGATGACGCGCCAGGGCTGTTCGAAGACCGGGATGTAGTACCACCGGCTGGCGCCGACGTACAGCGTCGAGGCGACAGTCACGAGCAAGAGGACCACGTTCAGCCACGGTACGCCGCCCGTGTCGGTCCCGGTGGGTTCGGCGACGAGTTCGTACGGGGCGGTCCGGCCTCCCGACGGACTGTCGAGCGTCGTCCCCCCGTCCGTCGGCCCCGTGGCGGCCGACCGCCGCTGGAGGGAGAGCGTATAGCCCCGCTCGCGGAACCGGGGGCGGAGCTCGGCGAGGAGCGCCTCCGGCGGGACCAGCGAGTCACCGACGTACCTGACCGCCTCCCCGTCGCGCCGCACGGCCGTCACGAAGAACACGTCCGAGAACTCGGCCGGCGCGGGTGGGTCGTCGGCGGAGCGGCTCATCGTCACTCGATATGGGCGCTGGCTACTAATATACTGTCGGCCATACCGGGCCGAAGGACCGTACTACCCGGGTAAGGTCGGCTATCCGGGCGCGTGATGGCATAGCGTTCGGTGGACCCGCCGGGTCGGGCCGACCGGGTGGGTCCGAAAGCGCGAACACTCGACGGTAGAGGGGACCGGCTGGGGCGGTTACGCGGGTTCGACGCGCCAGGTGGTCGCGCTGGTGTAGGACCACTTCTCGACCTCGAGCTCGGACGCGCTGTCTTTCAGCTTGACCATCAGCGCGCCGATCTCCTTCGGGGAGAGGCCGACTTCGTCCGCGATGAACTTGCTCTTGAAGTACATCTCGCCGTCGGCCGCCTTCTTGGTGAGGAAGGACTGCAGGCGTTCTTCTTTGGAGGGCTCTTCTTTCGTAGCAGGGGAAACTGTCGCGCTCATCTGTGTCACCTCACTACCCCCTTGCTGCGGGACGAGTATATAAAGGAAGGAACCTTCGAGTCTCTTCGGTCACTTTCAGCCGAAATCAACGAAAAATCGTCCTTTTACGACGGTTCGAGAGGCGCTTAGACATTTTACGAACGCTTTAGCGTCGGTAAAATCGAGTCCGGATGTCGTTGCTATATAGCCTGTGTAAAACCGATTTCTCACGTACCCAGTGGCGCATTTAACGGAGCATGTTGCCGGATATAGTGTGGCGTCTGCCGGTCGAGGCGGCCGGTTGGTCAGTGGGCTTGACAACCCTTAAGACCGCATCGTGGCTACGCCGGGCCAATGAAAGTCGTCGTCTCAGTCGGCGGGAGCGTCCTGGCCCCCGACCTGGAATCAGACCGAGTCGAAGCCTACGCGGACGTCGTCCAGGCGCTCGTGGACGCGGGTCACCGCCTCGGCGCCGTGGTGGGCGGCGGGCCCACCGCACGGAAGTACATCGGTGCCGCCCGCGAACTGGGCGCAAACGAGATCGAACTCGACCAGCTGGGCATCGCCGTCACGCGCCTGAACGGGCGCCTGCTGACGGCCGCGCTCGATGACCTGGCCGCGCCCGCGCCGGCCGAGAGTTACGACGAGGGCCGGGCGACCATGCGCCGGGGCGAGGTGCCGGTCCTGGGGGGTATCGTCGCCGCTCAGACCACCGACGCCGTCGCCGCCTCGTTCGCCGAGTACGTCGACGCCGACCTGCTCGTCTATGCCACCTCGGTCCCCGGCGTCTACGACGCCGATCCGAACGAGGACCCCGACGCGACACGCTTCGACGAGCTCACTGCCGACGAACTCGTCGACATCGTCGTCGGCAACGAGATGAACGCCGGGAGCAACGCGCCCGTCGACCTGCTGGCCGCGAAGGTCATCCAGCGCTCGGGCATCGAGACGGTCGTCCTCGACGGGACTGACCCCGACCGCGTCCGGCAGGCCGTCCAGGACGACGACGTCGACGGTACCGCCATCGTTCCGGGGGCCTGAGATGGCCGAAGACCCGTACGAGGTCGGTCGCGGCGGCCGGCGGGCGTTCTGGGCCGACTCTGTCGCCGACGCCGTCGAGGCTCGCGACCCCGAGGACCCCATCGTCGTCAAGGGCGGCGTCTCTCCCTCGGGCGTGCCCCACATTGGCCACTTCAACGAGATAATGCGAGGCTACTTCGTCGCCGAAGCGCTGCGCGACCGCGGCCACGAGGTCCGGCAGGTCTTCACCGCCGACGACAAGGACCGCCTGCGGAAGGTCCCCCGGCAACTCGCCGACCTGGAGTGGAACGTCGTCGGCCTAGGTGAGGTCGACGCGGGCGCGCTCGGCCGGAACCTCGGCAAGCCCTACACCGACATCCCCGACCCCTTCGGCTGCTGTGACTCCTACGGCGCGCACTTCACGAACCTGCTGAAAAAGAGCGCCGACCTCGTCGGCGTCGACGTCGAGTTCGTCTCGAACACCCGGCTGTACGCCGAAGGGGAGTTCGAGGCGGTCACCCGGCGGGTGCTCGACCGCGCCGACCGGGCCCGCGAGGTGCTCGCCGACTACCAGAACAAGGTCGACGAGGAGTACGTCCCGTTCGTCCCCCAGTGTGAGGAATGCGGAAAACTCACCGAGGGCGTCACGGACGTCGACCTGGACGCCGGCGAGGTCCACTACGTCTGTACGGACGTCGAGGCCGGCGACCAGACGATCGAGGGCTGTGGCCACGAGGGCGTCGCCTCGCTCCGGGACGGCAAGCTCCCGTGGCGCTTCGAGTGGCCCGCCCAGTGGGAGATTCTGGGCGTGGACTTCGAGCCGTTCGGCAAGGACCACGCCGAGGGCTCCTGGCCCTCCGGCGAGGACGTCGCCGAGAACGTCTTGGACATCCGGCCGCCCGTCCCGATGGTCTACGAGTGGTTCACGCTCGACGGCGAACCGCTCTCCTCGTCGTCGGGCAACGTCGTCACGGTCGACGAGGTGCTCGACCTGCTGGAACCGGAGGTCTTCCGGTACTTCTTCGTGAAGAACCCCCGCAAGCAGCGGGACTTCTCGGTCGAGCACGTCGACCAGCTCGTCGACGAGTTCGACGCGTTCGAGCGGGTGTACTTCGGCGAAGTGGAGCCCCGCGAGGACGACGAGCGGGAACTGGCCGAGCGCGCCTACCCGATGGTCGTCGACGACCCCCGCCAGGAGCGTCTGCGTATCCCCTACACCTTCGCCGCCGTGCTGGGGATGACCGACGACCCCGACCTGCGCGAGGAGATCGCACGAAACGAGGGCCACATCCCCGACGACGCCCCCGAGTGGGCCGTCGAGAGTGCCCTGGCGCGGGTCGAGCGCGCCCGCAACTGGGCCCGCCGGACCGGCAACGAGTTCGACTACGAGCTCAAGCGAACCGCGATGCCGGACGCCGAGTTCGACGTGGCGACCCAGGCCGCGCTGGACGAACTGGCCGATTTCGTGGCGGAGGGCCACGACGGCGACGAGATCCAGGGCGAGATATACGAGACGGCGAAACGCCACGACATCGACATCGGCGAGTTCTTCGCGGCGGGCTACCGCCTGCTGTTCGACGACACGCAGGGCCCGCAACTGGGCCCGTTCATCGCGAAACTCGACCGCGAGTTCGTCGTCGACCGGCTCCGCCGCGAGGCGTAGGCCGGTCGGTACACTGATCTGTCGCCCGGCCGGTCGGCACGGATGGACCGCCGCAGTGCCCTCCACCTCGCCGGGGCGACGGTCGCCGCGTCCATGGCCGGGTGGTCGGTCCCGACCGTCGTCTGCGGGACCATCGCTCGCTGTCGTGACGCCCACTGACTGGCCGACTGCGTGGAACCAAACCCTCTTGAATCGGTGCCCCTTCCATAGCGGTAGATGGTGAGCACGCTGACGTGGGTCCTCGCGGGCCTCGTCGCCTACAGTTTCGTGGCGATGGTCCTCCGTGCCCGTGGCGTGGTACCCGAGTACGTCCGGTTCAGCGGCCCGATCACGACGATACACACCCAGCGCGGAAAGGCGTTCCTGACCTGGCTGGCCCGCCCGAAGCGGTTCTGGCGGGCCTGGGGGAACCTGGGTGTCGGCATCGCCATCGTCGTGATGGTCGGGTCCTTCCTGCTGGTCGCCGTCGGGGCCGTCCAGGCGATCCTCGACCCACAGCCCTCCGCGCTGAACGAACCGCGCAACGCGCTGGCGATCCCCGGCGTCAACGACTTCCTCCCGCTCTCGGTGGCGCCCGAGATCGTCCTGGGCCTGGTGCTTGGCCTGGTCGTCCACGAGGGCGGCCACGGACTGCTCTGCCGGGTCGAGGACATCGACATCGAGTCGATGGGGCTGGCGATGCTGACCGTGGTCCCCGTCGGAGCCTTCGTCGAACCCGACGAGGAGGCGCTCCTGAAGTCGGACCGGGGCGCACAGACCCGGATGTACGCCGCGGGCGTGACGAACAACTTCGCGCTGGCCCTGGTCGCGCTCGTCCTCCTGTTTGGACCCGTCGCGGGCGCCATCGCCGTCGTCGACGGCGTCCCGGTCGGGGGGACGCTGGAAGGGACGCCAGCCGCCGACGCCGGCCTCGAGTCCGGCGACGTCATCACGGCCGTCGACGGCGACCCCGTCGCGAACGGGCGCGACCTCGAGGCAGTCCTCGCGGCGACCGACAACCAGACCGTGACCGTCTCGCGGCGCGACGGCGAGGCCGTCCCCGTCGAGCGGGCCGTCGTCGTCGCCAGCGCCGTCCAGAGCTCGCAACTGCGCAACGGGGACACCATCACCGCGGTCAACGGGACGGCGGTGAGCACCCGCAGCGAGTTCGAACGGGCCGCGCGCAACACCACTGTCGCGACGCTCCAGACCGAGGGCGGCCGGACGGTGACCATGCCGCTTGGCAGTTACGTCCTCGTGGCCGAGGGCGGTGCGCTGGCCGACGCGGGTGGCCCCGCCGGCGGGTCCATGGTCGTCACCGAGCTCGACGGCCAGCGGATTCACGACTCCCAGGCACTCCTGACCGCGCTCGATCGGACCAGCCCGGGCGACCGGGTGACCGTCACCGGCTACGTCGACGGCGAGCGCCGGACGTACGACGTCACGCTCGGGTCGACCGCAGGGTCCGACAACGGCATCCTCGGTATCAACGCGCTGGCGGGGGTCAGCGGCGTCTCCGTCGACGACTTCGGCATCGACGAGTACCCCGCCGCCACCTTCCTCTCTTTCATCGGCGGCGAGACGGACGACCCGACGGCCGACCGGGGCTTTTCGTTCGCCCAGCGAGTCTTCGGCGTGCTCATCCTGCCCTTTATCGGGGTCGCCGGCGGCTTCGGCTACAACTTCGCCGGCTTCACCGGCATCGCGACGAGCTTCTATACCGTCCAGGGACCGCTTTCCGCCCTCGGTACCGGCGGCGTCTTCGTCCTGGCTAACGCGCTGTTCTGGACCGGGTGGATAAACGTCGTCATCGGGCAGTTCAACTGCGTGCCGACGTTCCCGCTCGACGGCGGGCACATCCTCCGGACGACGACGGAGTCGTTCGTCTCCCGGCTGCCGATCCCGGACCGGCGGCGCCTGACCACGGCTGTCACGCTGACGGTCACCCTGTCGATGATCGGCGGGCTCGTCCTGATGGTCTTTGGCCCCCGGCTGCTTACCTGACCGATCGGGCCTTTCGTTACCCATTTACCCCCCGCCGCGAAAGCCGGGCGTATGTTCCTGCAGCTCCGCGCGGAGGTCGAGGACGCCCTCGAGTCCGCGCTCACGCGTCTCGACCTGCCGACCGACGACCTCGGTATCGAGGAGCCGCCGGCGGACGTCGACGCCGTCCTCGCCTCGAGCGTGGCCTTCCGCCTCGCCGGTGAGGTCGGCGCCCCGCCGCCGGAGGTCGCCGCCCGGGTCGCCGACGAGATAGACGCCGCGGCCCTGCCCTACGTCAGCACGGTCGCGACTCAGGGCCCCTACGTCAACTTTCTGCCCAGCGACGCGTACTTCGCGGACACGCTCGACGCCGCGACCGACGCCGACTACGGTCGCCTGCCCGCCAGACACGAGAGCGTCGTCGTCGAACACACCTCGGCCAACCCCACCGGCCCGGTCCACGTCGGTCGGGCGCGCAACCCCATCATCGGGGACGCCGTCGCACGCGTGCTCGATTACGCCGGCTACGACGTCGACCGCCACTACTACGTCAACGACGCGGGCCGCCAGATCGCGGTGTTCACGTGGGCCTACGAGACATTCGACGAGAGCGACCTGCCCGAACCGGAACGGGACTCCCCCGAGTACGAGATGGTCCGCTACTACCGCAAGGGCAACCAGTTCCTGGAGGAGGCCGACCCGGAGCGCGTCGAGTCGGCCGAGGCCGAGGTCCAGGCCATCCTGCAGGGCCTCGAGGCGGGCGACGAGGACACCTACGAACGAGTCGCCGAGGTTGTCGATACTGTGCTGGGCGGGATGCGCGGCACCCTCGAACGCCTCCCCGCAGAGTTCGACGAGTTCGTCAAGGAGACCCGATTCATGCGCGACGGCTCCACCGACGACCTGGTGGGCCGCCTGAAGGAACTGGACTGTGCGGTCTACGAGGACGACGCCTGGCAGCTGGACCTGCCGGACTTCGAGAAGCACCTCGTCTTCCTGCGCTCGGACGGCACCTCCCTGTACACCACGCGGGACCTGGCCCACCACGAGTGGAAGTTCGAGAACTACGACCGTGCCGTGACGGTGCTGGGGGAGGACCACAAGCTCCAGGCCGACCAGCTCTCCGCGGCGCTGGACCTGCTTGGCAACGACACCGACGCCCTCCGGCAGGTCTTTTATTCGTGGGTCAACCTCCCCGACGGCGGGATGAGCACCCGCGAGGGGACCGGCATCGACTTAGACGACCTGCTCGACGAGGCCATCGACCGCGCCCGCGAGGAGGTCGAGTCGCGGCTGGAGGACCGGACCCGCAACGACCTCGACGACGAGGACGTCGAGCGCATCGCCCACCAGGTCGGCATCGGGGCGGTCCGCTACGACATCGTCTCCAAGCAACCGACGAAGGGTATCACCTTCGAGTGGGACCGCGCGCTCGACTTCGAGGCCCAGTCCGCACCGTACGTCCAGTACGTCCACGCACGGTGTTGCGGAATCCTTAGCGAGGCGCGGAACCGCGCCTCGGACAGTCGAGCGGTGGAACCGCGAGACGACGAGGTCGAAGCCGAGGTGCCGGCCGCGCCGGACGCCGACGCTCTCGACGAACCCGAGGAACGCGACCTCCTGCGGGTCCTCGCCCGCTTCCCGGCCGTGGTCGAGACGGCCGCCGACGACCTCCAGCCACACACGGTCGCCACCTATACCCGTGACCTCGCGGAGACGTTCAACGCCTTCTACCGCGAGTGCCCGGTCCTCGACGCCGAACCCGAGACCCGCGCCGCACGCCTGGCGCTGGTCGCCGGGACGCGCCACGCCGTCGCGAACGCGCTGGACGTGCTGGGCGTCGCCGCGCCGGACTCGATGTAGGGCCGGCGACTCAGTTGAACAGGCCGAAGACGCCGCCGGAACTCTCCTCCTCGTCGTCTGCGTCGGAGGATTCGTCGACGAACCACTCCTCGTCGACGATGGTCTCGACGTCCTCGGTAGCCGTCTCGCCGTCGAAGAACACGCCCTCGAGCGCCTCGGCCAGTCGCATGAAGGCGTCCGAGGCGGGGGCCTCCGGGGCGTTGAACAAGAGCGGTTCGTCGGCCGTCGCTTCCCTGTCGTCCGGGACGACCGCGAGCAGCGGGAACGAAAATCGGTCCGCGATGGCGGCTACGTCCGTCTCGCGGGTCACCCGGTTGAGTATCGCGCCGACGACGGCCCCGTCGATGCGGTCGGCCAGTTCCGCGGTCTTTATCGTATCGCCAACGGCCACGTCGTCCGGCGTCGTCACCAGGACGATGCCGTCGGCCAGTCCCAGCGGGACCGCCACCGCGTCGCTCAGGCCCGCGCCGGTGTCGACCAGCACCACGTCGTAGGCGTTGCGCAGCGTCTTGACGACCCGCCGGAGGTTGGCGGGGTCCGCGTCGGCGAAGGCGTCGAGCGACTGGTCGCCGGGGATGACCGTCAGGCCGCCGGGCGCGTCGGTGAGCGCCTCGCTCACGGGGCCGTCACCGGCGAGGACGTCATGCAGGCTCCGGTCGGGCTCGACGTCGAGCATCGCACCCAGGTTCGCCATCCCGAGATCGGCGTCGACGACCGCCACGTCGTACCCCAGCTCCTGGAGTCCGGCCCCGAGGTTGACCGCGGTCGTCGTCTTCCCGACGCCGCCTTTCCCGCCCGCGATTGTACAGACGTAGCCCGCCATGTTCTGATTGCTTGTCTTCAGGGTAGTGGGGCATATAAATCCGGCTGTCGGCCGGACGCGTGCTGTCGGCAGTTCGCCGGTGTGTGTGTCTGTATCCGCCCTGAACGGGTGCATCGGCGCGCTGGAACCGTTCGTCTGGCGGTCGGCCCGTCCGTGCTCTACGGGCCGCCCTCGCTCCTGCTCCACGGCTCGCTTCGCTCGCCGTTCCGCTTCGAGGGCCACTCACTCGTACGGCTCGGTCGCGCCCCTCGCTACGCTCTTGGAGATCTGTTCCGCGGTTCGCTTTGCTCACCGCTTCACATCGAGGGACTTCGCTTCGCTCAGCCCCTCGCTACCTGTCTCGCGGTTTCACCGCTCGACGTTTCGAGGCGCGTAGCGCCTCGCTTCTGCTCCACGGCTCGCTTCGCTCGCCGTTCCGCTTCGAGGGCCGCTCACTCGCACGGCTCGTTCGCGCCCCTCGCTACCTTCAACAGTTTCTTACCCACCACTAGCCAAACGGGGACAATGAGTGAGCAGGAACAGGAGCAGTCGGACAAACAGAAATACGAGTTCCGCAAGGTCATCGAGGAGCTCAAGGGATACAGCGGCTCGGGCACCCAGCTGGTCTCTATCTACGTCCCCGAGGACAAGCAGCTGAGCGACGTGGTCGCCCACGTCACGCAGGAACACTCCGAGGCGTCGAACATCAAGTCCAAGGACACCCGGACGGCCGTCCAGGACGCGCTGACCTCGATCAAGGACCGGCTTCGGTACTACGACAACCCGCCGGAGAACGGCATGGTCCTGTTCTCGGGCGCCATCGACACCGGCGGCGGCCGGACGGACATGGTCACCAAGTCCCTCGAGAACCCGCCGGACCCCATCGAGTCGTTCCGGTACCACTGTGACTCGGAGTTCCTCACCGAACCCTTAGAAGAGATGCTGGCCGACAAGGGCCTGTTCGGCCTCGTCGTCCTCGACCGCCGCGAGGCCAACGTCGGGTGGCTCAAGGGCAAGCGCGTCGAGGCCGTCAAGTCGGCCTCCTCGCTGGTCCCCGGCAAGCAGCGCAAAGGTGGCCAGTCCGCACAGCGGTTCGCCCGTCTGCGCCTGGAGGCCATCGACAACTTCTACCAGGAGGTCGCGGGGATGGCAAACGAGCTGTTCGTCCCCGAGCGCCACGAGATGGACGGCGTGCTCGTCGGTGGCCCCTCGCCGACGAAAGACGAGTTCCTCGACGGCGACTACCTCCATCACGAGCTCCAGGACATGGTGCTCGGGAAGTTCGACGTGGCCTACACCGACGAGTCCGGCCTCTATGACCTGGTCGACGCCGCCGAGGACGTCCTGGCCGAACACGAGATGCTCCAGGACAAGCAGGTCATGGAGGAGTTCTTCAAGCAGCTCCACGACGGCGAGAAGGCCACCTACGGGTTCGACCAGACCCGGAAGAACCTCAACATGGGTGCCGTCGAACAGCTGCTCATCTCCGAGGACCTCCGGAAGGACGTCGTCGCCTACACCTGCGAGAACGGCCACGAGGAGTTCGAACTCGTCGATGCGAACGCGAGCACCGGCGACCACGACTGCACCCGCTGTAACGCGACGGTCCCGGCCGAGGAGGGCGAGCGAGAGGACGCCATCGACCACCTGATGGAACTGGCCGACCAGCGGGGCACCGAGACGGTGTTCATCTCCACCGACTTCGAGAAAGGCGAACAGCTGCTCAACGCCTTCGGCGGCGTCGCCGGCCTCCTGCGGTACTCGACGGGCGTGTAAGCGACGGCAGCCCCCCTCACGCTATCTCTTCGGGCGACTGGTAGCGGGCGTAGAGCACGGCCGTACACGTACACGGAGAGGCCTCGCAGTCGAGACAGGCGGTCCGCTCCTCGCGCCAGTAATCGTCGATACGAGCGACCGCCCGGAAGCCGAAGTACTCCAGAATCCCGGCGATGGCGACGTCGTCGTCGTGCTCACGCCCGAGCGCGAACAGCGCCGTCGCGCCGTTGTCGGCACAGGCCGCCAGGCAGCGCTCGACCAGTTCGGTCCCGATGCCGCGTTTCTCGAAGCCGTCTTTCACCGCGACCACCTCGATGACGCCCACGCGGTCTGCGTGCTGCAACGCCTTCGAGAGCTCCGTCTCCGGGACGTTCAGCGACGACCGGAACGTGTCCTGGTCGAGGACCGCACCCACGCAGAACCCGATCACGTCGCTCGGCACGGGGTCTCCCGGCCCGGTCTGGTCGGTTATCGACGGTTCGCCGAGCAACGAGTCGGTCAGGTTCGCCCCGAGCGACGTCTCCGTCTCGAAGCCGGTGTCGATCTGTGCGACGTGCCCGAAGTGCGCGTCGTCGGCGTCGAGTGCCCGCGTCAGTAACTCGGCCGAGGCGTCCTCCGGTCCCAGCCGTTGCTCGGCGATGTCGACTGCCGCGGGGACGTGGGACCTGTGGACCGGGTGGATGTTGTACGCATCGAGGACCGGGACGAATCGGTAGCGACCGGAGTTCAACGTGTCGTTTCGCTCCTGGTACCCCGACCACAGCCCCTCGAGCTCCCCGTCGTAGTTGATGTGGAAGAAGAAGTTCCCGATGGAAGTGTCGTGGGGATTGGTCGAGTAGTAGATGCCGTTCAGGTAGCCGGTCTCGGACACCTGTCCCTCGAACTTCCACTCGATGTCGGAATCGGGCATCTCCGAGACGCCCTCTATCTCCGTCCCACGCTGTGTCAGGGTCGCCGCCGCCGACTCGGTGACGAGCTCGCCGTCGACCTCCTGCTCCCAGATGGTGATGTACTCGCCCGCGATCGGATACTGTCGCTCGAGATACTTGTTGTAGGCAACGTCCTTCGCCCGCATCACGCCCCCGACCAGCAACGCCGCCCCGATACCGACGACAACGTTCTCCACGGCGATCCCGAAGAGGTCCATGCGCGACCCATTCGGTGACGTTTACGTAAGTTCTATCGGTTGACCGGGAAGCCAAACGTATCAGGATGGACACCAGACGTGGCAGTCCCGTACGGGAGCCGTCGTCTTCGGTCCGTCCGGCGGACCCTGTCGGTTCGTGGGAACGTTCGCAGACGACGGCGACACGGGTTCGGTTACGGTAGTATTGCACTATGTGGACAAAACTCTTAACCCGTCGTCCCGCGTAGACGTAGCAATGACCACCGACAGCGAGCGCGTCAACAGGACAGACCCGTCGACGGTGTCGGACCAGGCAGACCGGGTCCTCGTCTCCTTCCGGTCGCCCGAGACCGACCCCGACGAGAACGAGGGCTGGTTCGTCGCCGACAGCGCCTGGCTCGAGGAGAACATGACCGAACCGACCTACCTCCGGTACCTCCGGTGGGCCCACGCCGGCCCCGTCGCCGTCGGCGACGAGTGGGACGAGTTCGTCAACTGTGGCTGTGCGAGTCCCGAGGACGTGATACTGCGCGTCGAGCGCGTCGAGGGCGGCACCGGCATCGGCGCGGACACGACCATCGACGTCGTCTCGCGAAAGACCGTGCTGGACGCCGACGACGTCAGTGCGGTCCGCCCCCCCTAGAGCAACTGCGCCAGCTGGTGGCGACGCGCCCCGAGGTCCACGAAGGCGTCGCCCCCGAACGAATCGTCCAGTCGGTCGACCACCAGCAGCGGGTCCGTCCCCGCTCGCTCGACCCGTTCGAGCAACGCCGTGATCTCCTGGCGGTTGAGCGCGAGCGAGTCGAGCAACCCGACGAGCAACGCCAATGGCACCGCCGCCTCGGGGTTCGACGGGAAGCTGTCGTCGAGCGCGGTGAGGTCGGGCACCGTCTCCGGGGGGTCCTCGACGGGGTCCATCGTGAGACACGACCGGCAGAGACTCACCCCGACAGTCCCCTCTGGGAGGTACTGGCGCAACTCCTCGGCCACCGGGACCGCGACGGTGTCGCCACCACAGTTCGAACAGGCCATGCCGGTAGTCCGTGGGGCGGCAGGAAGAGCGTGACGGCTGGCACCCCCGAACCAGCGGTCGGTGCGAGAACGAGAGCGAATCGAACGGGGTTCAGTCGTCGGCGGAGACGGGCTCGACTTCCTCTTCGGCGGCCTCCTCGGCCGCGATCGCGTCCTCCTCGGCCTCCTTCTTGGCCTTGATCTTCTTCATGCGGAAGATCTCCTCGCGCTCCTGTTCCTCGAGCTTTTGCTCGATGTACTCCTGGTTGTCATAGAGGTCCGGCAGGAGCTTGAACTCCAGGGCGTTGACGCGACGCTTGGTGGTCTCGATCTCCTCTAACATCTTCTTCATCGCCGTCTCCACCTCGGCGGCGAGGATGATGGTCTCGAGCAGCTCCTCGTAGGCCTCTGCGGCCTCGTCGATGCGCGCCGATGTCCCCATCACGCCGTAGCCACGCTCGTCCAGGGACTTCCTGACCTTGCTGGACTCGATCTGGGGGACGACCACGCCCATGATGTTCTTCGACTGGGTCGTCAGCTCGGGGTGTTCTTTCAGCGCGGCGGCGGCGCCTCGCACGGCGACGTCCCCCTCCATCGCTCGCGCCATGTTGATGGCCCGCTGGGCCCGCTGGTAGTCCTCGCCCAGGTCCTCGCGGACGTCCTGAGCCTGGTCCAGGATGTCCATGAACTCCATGATGAGGCCGTCACGCTTCTTCTCCAGCGTGTCGTGCCCACGCTCGGAGAGCTCGATGCGGTCCTCGATCTGCATCAAGTTCTTCCGCGTGGGTTTGACGTCCTTCGCCATTACCGACTCTTTCAGGGCGGAGTCAGTTAACCGTTTTCAGTCGGGACTGGCGGTCGGCGCACGAAAAAATGGACGCCGCGTCGGTCGTCAGTCGTCGGCCGGGGCCGCGCCGCTCGCAGTCGCCTGCGCAGCGCCGTCGAGGACGCTGTGACTGCGCAGGAGGATGAACCCGAAGCCGACCTTCGCGGTGAGGTCGATGACCATGAAGCCGGCGGTCTCGATACCCAGCGTCACCAGGCCGAGACCCTCCGTTCCGACGAGCCACCAGACCGGGTAGATGAGCCAGACGACCAGCACGAGGTTCCGCAACGTGCGGAACGTGCTTTGGGTATCGCTCGGCAAGTCGGCGACCCGGCCGGAGAGCGAACTGAACAGGAAGTACAGCAGCACGAGCAGGAACGCCGTGCTGATACCCCACCAGACGAGTCGCTCCGCGCCGGCCGAGAGGACGCCGCTCCCCGCGCTGAGCGTCGCGACGACACCGGTGCCGATCATCAGGACGTCGAGGCTCACCAGTGAGGCGATGGTGTTGCGATCGGCACCCGCGAGCAACCCGAGGTCGTAGAGCAACAGCGGGGTGGTGAACAACCAGTCCGTGTACCGGGCCCAGTAGATGGGCACCTCCTCTCCGCCCAACTCGATTATCGTCAGTCCGAACCCGAGCGCCATCGCGAGGTAATTCACGAAGGCGATCGCCGTTATCAGTATCGTTGCGATGTAGAACTTCTGTCTTCGTTCATCGGTTTCTCCCCAACCGCGACCGATGAAGTACAACATGCCGAGGAACATCCCGGCAGTACCGAGCCATAGCCATATCGATTCGCCACCTGGTGCAGGCATAGTGCATCACTCACTAAGAAGTAACTGCCAATATCTATCATACCAAAATGGTTAGGGACGGGGTAACGCCGCGACGGCGAACCGCTCGCCGACGCTAGGCTTCGGCTTCGACGGCCTCGGCCGCGGCGTCCTCGTCCTCGCGGTAGTTCTCCTCGATGAGTTCCTCGTCGATGCGGTTGAGCGCCTCTTTTGGCAGCATCGAGAGGAGGTCCCAGCCGAGTTCGAGCGTCTCGTCGATGTCACGAGCCGTATCGAAGCCCTGATCGACGAACTCGGACTCGAACCGGTCGGCGAAGTCCAGGTACTTGTTGTCCAGGTCCGACAGGGCCTCGCGACCGACGATGTTCACCAGGTCGCGCAGGTCTTCCCCCTCCGCGTACGCGGCGAACAGCTGGTCCTTGACGTCCGCGTGGTCGCCACGAGTCAGGCCCTCGCCGATACCGTCGTCCATCAGGCGCGACAGCGACGGCAGGACGTTGATCGGCGGCTGGATGCCCTGGCTGTTCAGGTCCCGGTCGATGTAGATCTGGCCCTCGGTGATGTAACCAGTTAGGTCCGGGATGGGGTGGGTGTCGTCGTCGCCGGGCATCGTGAGGATGGGCAGCTGGGTCACAGACCCTTCGCGGCCCTCGATACGACCGGCCCGCTCGTAGAGCTGGGCCAGGTCGGTGTACATGTACCCGGGGTACCCACGCCGGCCGGGGACCTCCTCACGTGCGGCACCGATCTCTCGGAGCGCCTCACAGTAGTTGGTCATGTCCGTCAGGATGACCAGCACGTGGTAGTCCTTCTCGAAGGCGAGGTACTCGGCCGTGGTGAGCGCGAGTCGCGGCGTGATCGTCCGCTCGACGGCGGGGTCGTCCGCGAGGTTCATGAAGACGACCGACCGCTCCAGCGCGCCGGTGCGCTCGAAGTCGTCCATGAACTCGTTGGCCTCTTCGGCCGTGATGCCCATCGCGCCGAAGATGACTGCGAACTCGGACCCCTCCTCGTCGTCGCCGCCTTCCTCCTCTTCGGGGACGGTCGCCTGGCGGGCGATCTGGAGCGCCAGATCGTTGTGGGGCAGCCCCGAGGCCGAGAAGATGGGCAACTTCTGGCCACGGACCAGGGTGTTCATGCCGTCGATGGCCGAGACCCCGGTCTGGATGAACTCCTCGGGGTACTCCCGCGAGAAGGGGTTGATGGCCGCGCCGACGATGTCCTGGCGCTCGTCGGGGACGATCTCGGGCCCGCCGTCGATGGGCTGGCCGGTCCCGTCCATGACCCGTCCCAGCAGGTCCTCGGTGACGGGCATCTTCATGGTCTCGCCGAGGAAGCGAACGGACGCCTTCCGGTCGATACCGGAGGTGCCCTCGAACACCTGGATGGCGACGTAGTCGCTGGTCGACTCCAGCACCTGGCCACGGCGGGTCTCGCCGTCGCTCGTCTCGATCTCGACGATCTCGTCGTAGCCGACCGGTTCGTCGGTCTCGACGAAGACCAGCGGTCCGCTGATTTCCGTGATTGTCTGGTACTCTTTCATCGTTAGTACTTCTCCTGGAGTTCCGCAGCGAGGTCCTCTTCTAAGTCGTCGACGTACGCCCCGTAGTCCTCCTGGACGCCGATGCGGTTGAGCCGCGGTGCGGCGTCGATGTCCGTGATCTCCTCGACGGGGACGCCCGCCTCGAGCGCGTCGAAGGCCTCGTCGTTGAACGTTTGGATGGCGTTCACGATGCGGTAGGTCTTCTCGGGCTCGCAGTAGGTGTCGACGTCGTGGAACGCGTTCTGCTGGAGCCAGGCCTCACGCAGGTAGCGAGCGACCTCGAGCGTGAGCTGCTGGTCTTCCGGCAGTGCGTCCTTCCCGACGAGCTGGACGATCTCTTGGAGCTCCGCCTCCTCGTCGAGCACGTCGATGGCCCACTGTCGCGTCTCGGGCCACTCTTCGCGGACGTTCTCGACGAACCAGTCGTCGAGCTGGTCGCGGTACAGGGAGTACGACTCGTTCCAGTTGATCGAGGGGAAGTGCCGGCGCTCGGCGAGGTCGGCGTCCAGCGCCCAGAACGTCTTGACGATGCGCAGCGTGTTCTGGGTGACCGGTTCCGAGAAGTCCCCGCCGGGCGGGGAGACGGCCCCGATGACCGAGACCGACCCCTCGGTGTCGTTGATGTTCTCGAAGTAGCCGGCGCGCTCGTAGAACTCGCTGAGGCGAGCCGAGAGGTACGCGGGGTACCCCTCCTCACCGGGCATCTCCTCCAGCCGCGAGGATATCTCGCGCATGGCCTCGGCCCACCGCGAGGTGGAGTCGGCCATCAGCGCGACGTCGTAGCCCATGTCGCGGAAGTACTCCGCGATGGTGATGCCGGTGTAGACACAGGACTCCCGGGCCGCCACGGGCATGTTCGACGTATTGGCGATGAGGCAGGTCCGGTCCATCAGGGCGTTCCCGGTGGTCGGGTCCTCGAGTTCCGGGAAGTCCTCGATGACTTCCGTCATCTCGTTGCCACGCTCGCCACAGCCGACGTAGACGACGATGTCCGCGTCGGCCCACTTCGCGAGCTGGTGCTGGGTGACCGTCTTCCCCGAGCCGAACGGACCGGGGATGGCGGCGGTCCCACCTTTCGCGATGGGGAACAGGCCGTCGAGGATGCGCTGGCCCGACACGAGCGGTTCGGTCGGGGTCTGCTTCTCGTCGGCCGGCCGCTGACTGCGGACGGGCCACTCCTGGTGCATCGAGATCTCCTCGCCGGTGTCCAGCTCGACGACCGTCTCCTGGACGTCGAACGAGCCGGAGTTCGCCGAGACGACCTCGCCGCCCTCGGATTCGGGCGGGACCATCACTTTGTGGTCGATGCTGGGCGTCTCCGGGACGGTCCCGACGATGTCACCGGGTTCGACCTCGTCACCCGCAGAGACCTCGGGCGTGAACTCCCAGGTCTTCTCCAGGTCGATACCGGGTGCGTCGACACCGCGGTCGAGGTACGGGGAGCCCATCTTCTCTTCGAGGACGTCGAGCGGGCGCTGGACGCCGTCGTAGATGGCGTCGAGCATGCCCGGCCCGAGGTCCACGGAGAGCGGCGAGCCCGTCCCCTCGACGGGTTCGCCCGGGGAGACCCCGGAGGTCTCCTCGTAGACCTGGATGGTGGTGATGTTTCCTTCGATCTCGATGACCTCGCCCATCAGCCCTTCCGAACCGACGTACACGACGTCGTTCATCCGGGCTTCGAGGTCCCGAGCCGATACGACCGGTCCCGAGACGCTTTCGATGATACCGTCCTCGCGGACGTCTGTTTCTGTTGCTTGGCTCATGATTAGTCTTCGTCCATCAGGTCGATTCCGATGGCTCGCTTGATCTGTTCACGCAGTCCGCCGCTCCCGGCGCCGCTCGCGCCGAGGGTCACCAGCACCGGTTCGACGCTGGTCTCTGCGTCCTTCCTGACGCCACGGGAGAGACGCTCCATGTCGTCGTCGTGCATCACGACGATGCCGACGTCGTCGTCGGTGAGCATCTCCTCGACGGCGTCGTCCAACCGTTCGTCTTTCTCCTCGTTCGGGATGTCCGCGAACTTGCGGACGCCCGCCAGCCGGAACCCCGTCGTGAACTCCGGGCTCCCGATCACGGCTATCTCCTGGCTCATAGTATCACCAGTTCCTGTTCTATCTCGTCGGCATCCAGCCCGGCCTCCCGGCCGCGCGAGATGGCGCGGATGTTGTCGACCTCCCGCTCCTTCGAGAGGATATACGAGAGGACGGGACAGACCGACAGCGGATACCGGTTCGAGAGCTGTTCCGCGTACTCGAGCAAGGCGACGTCGAGGGCGCGCTCGAAGTCGATGAGGTTGTCGGCGCCCTCGAGCGTCTCCAGCGCGTCCTCTAAGTCGTCGCCGTATGGGCTCTCCCGGACGGCGTTGACGAGCTGGTCGGTGTCGGTCGCAAGCTGGGCGAGCTGGCGCTCTTTGAACAGCCGACCGCCCTCGATGAAGTACTCGGCCGGGTCCATGTCGGCCCCGCTCCGAGCGAGTCGGAGGGCGTTCCGGAGGTTCCGGAAGTCGACCTCGGCCTGGAGGAACTCGATGTACAGCCCCGTCGGGCTGTCGACCTCCGGTCCCGTCGGGAGCCCCGACAGGAGCATCTCGTAGAACGCGCGGTCGACGGCGTTCTCCAGCGGCACGAGGACGCCGCTGTCCTCGAATTCGCCGTAGGCAATCGCGAGGGCGTCGCCGAAGATGGTGGTCTCGAGGGTCTCGACGACCTCCTCGATGCTCTCGGTGGCCAGCAGCTGCTCGAGCAGTCGCTCGTCGAACTCCCCGGCGTCGATGAGGTTGTCTTCGACATCTGTCCGGGAGGCCCCGGAGTAGATTCCCCGGATGATGGTCTTGATGTTCCAGGCGTCGAACTTCCGGAGGTACCGGGCGATGTAGTCGTACAGCTGCCCTTCGGCCCAGTTCAGCAGGTCGTCGAAGTGCTTGGCCAGGTTGCGATTCAGCGCGTACTCGACGAGGTCGATACCGCTGTATCGGGCGCCGAGTGCGTTCATCTCGGTCTCGTACTCGGTCTCCTCCATGAAGCGGGCGATCTCGCCCGTCCCCATGCGGACCAGCTTCCGGTAGTCGTCGTCGTCGAACAGCGACGCGCGGCGCGACCGCACGCGGGCGACGACGTACTCGTAGTTACTTCCTTGACCGCGCTTTGCGTCCGTTCGCAGGCTCATTGTGGGTCGAAGAGGCGGTCGCTGATGTCTCGCAGGTTGTCCTCCCAGACCGTCTCGAGCAGCGAGTCAAACGTGTTGTTCACGCGGACTCGGGAGGCCTCGCTCTCGACGACGACACCACCGAGGCAGTCTCGCTCTCCGGCGAACGTTGCACCGTCGTAGTCTGTGAGGACGTCTTCGAGCAGGTCCTGGTCGTCGGCCCGGCCGTAGACGGCCAGGTCGGCGCCGTCGTCGAACTCCGCGACGGCGGCGTCCAGGAGGGCCCGGGTGAGCTCTTCGCGACGGTCGGCTCCGAGGTCGGCGAGTGCCGCCTCGACGTCGGCGCGGACGTCCTCGAGGACGTCACGACGGGCGCCCAGTCGGGCCTGCTTGGCCTGCAGCTTCGCCGAGGAGAGGCGCTGCTCGCGCTCCTGGGAGATATCGCTCTCGACTTCGGCCTCGCGGTCCTCGCGGATCTGCTCGGCGTCGGCTCGTGCCTCGTCGGTGATCTCCTGGGCGCGCTCGTCGGCCTCGTCGCGAATCTCGTCTGCACGCGCGCGGGCTTCGTCTCGAATGTCCTCTACGACTGTTTCAAGGCTCATTGTTGGAAAAGGGGGGTGCGTTTAGACGACGAAGACGACGACCAGCGCGAGGATGACGAGTGTCTCCGGGAGGACCGTGAGGATGAGGCCACGCCCGAACATGCTCTCGTCTTCGGCGACGGCACCGACCGCGGCAGCACCGATACCACGCTCGGCGATACCGGCGCCGAGAGCGGCCAGACCGACGGCGAGTGCTGCGCCGGCGGCCGGCGGAATTGCTGGTGCGCTCGATCCCTGCAGTACAGCGTTGACAACGGGTGCGATGGATTCAATCATTGTTTGAAGTCCTCTCTGAGGTTGCTCGTGTCCGAACAGGCGTATGTGGCGCGACGTACTTCATAAAACTTCCCAAACTGCTTCAGCGGGACGCTGTTCCGGCGATTTACGCTCTCGCTGGGCCGGGGGTGTGGACTGATAACAGCCACGCCCCGACGCACTCCGCCCGGGACGCGTCGCTCAGGACCTGTGTGAACGCAGAAAGCGATCCGCTGGACCGAGCCTCAGTCCTCGGTCGTGTAGTTGCGCTCGTAGCCGAACGGGGTGTAGGGCTTGCCGCCACCCTCGTAGAACTTCCCGAAGAACTCGACGTACTCGAGACGAACCCCCTGCAGGCCGGCACTGGTGATACCCAGCACCAGCACGAGCAGGTGGCCGATGACCAGCACGAGCAGGCCGCCGATGACGCCGGCGATGCCCGAGTGCATCAGGCCGCCGAACATCACTTCGGTGACCTCGGCACCGTGGTAGGTCCCCTGTTCGAGGTAGTACGCGGGGGCGTGGTTGATGCCGAAGTGCCACTCGGCGTCGGCGCCCGAGCCCGTGACCCACACGCCGAAAAAGAGGAGGTTGACCACGAAGGCCATCCCCGCCTTGGCGAGCAGCACGGCGGCGAGTCGGGTGTACGAGAGCACGTTGACGAGCACGTTGAGGAACTCGACGCCCTCGATGGGCTCACCGACGACCAGCAGGACCAGGCCGACGGCGAAGACCGCGAACGCCAGGAAGCCGACTACTTCCGGCAGGACGGTGAAGCCGAACGGGAACGGGTTCCCGGCGAAGACGCTCTGTTCGGCAGAGCCGACGAGCAGCGGCGGTGCGGCGCCGGTCGGCGGCGCGTCGGCGAGGATCCAGCCCCAGAAGCCAAACAGCATCATGAGCCAGGAGCCACTCTCGAGGACCGCGTCCTTGAGGCCGTGGCTGAGGTTCTCGATGAAGTCGAAGATCCAGCCGACCGCGAGGTGGAGCATCCCGGCAAAGAGGCTCAGGACGAGCCAGCCGAGCGCGTACTCGCCGTAGTGGGGCTGGAGGCCCTTGTGGATCGGCGGGTTGCCGCCCCAGACGATCTCACCGAGCTGGTGTAACCCGAATATCTCGCCGTAGAGGACGCCAAACAGCATCGTGAAGCCACCGGCCCACATCGCGACGCCGCCGAGGCTCTTCAGGACGTCACTGTCGACGCGGCTGTACAGCGTGTAACCCAGCAGCAGGTAGATGGTCCCGTATCCCAGGTCGCCGATCATGAACCCGAAGAAGGCCGGGAAGGTCAGGAAGAAGGCGACGGTCGGGTCGAACTCGCTGTACTTCGGTCGGTTGATGACCTCGACCAGCGCCTCGAAGGGCTTGACCGTCGCCGGGTTGTCCTGGACGACCGGCGGGGCGTCGCTGCCCATCGTGACGATGCCACCGTCGGAGCGCACCGTCCCGCCGTCGGCAGCGGCCTCGCGGGTCTCGCCCTCCTCGTCGGCGGTGGCGGCGCCCTCGTCTGCGGCGGGTGCCGACGCCTCGTGTTCGACCTCCTCGGCGGCGTGTGCGTGCCCGTCGGAGTCGTACTCGGCGACTTCGAGCTTCTCGATGTCGACGGCCTCGCCGACCTCGCTGCGGACCGCGCTCTGGAACTCCTCGTAGCGGTCGTTCGGGAGCCAGCCCTCGGCGATGAAGGCGTTCTCGGTCGTCGCGAAGGTCAGGGGTGCTTCGGCCTTCTGGACCTCGATGGAGAGTTTCTCCTCGGCGGCCAGCAGGAAGCCGGCGTAGTCGAGTCGGAGGTCGTCCAGTTCGTCCTGGACCGTCGTGAGCTTCGACTCGAGTTTCTGTTTGCGGTGCTGGAGTTCCTCGAGGTACGACGAGGGGTCGCCGTCGCCGTCGGGGATCTCCAGCCCGGTGAACGTCGCCCCGACCAGGGCGTCCTGGACCTCGCTCTCCTCGGCCTTGGCGAAGATGGCGACGACACCGTCCACGGCGTCGACGCGGAACCTGTCGACGGGACTGTCGGCGAGAGCGACCTTCACCTCGTCGGGGTCGGCCTCGCCGACGACGACCGACAGCGACTCGTAGCCACGGAGGAGGTCGAGGTCGATGCCCAGCGTGACGAACGGTTCCATCGCGTTGATGCGCTCTTCGACCTGGCGGAGTTCGCCGCGAAGGTCGTCACGCCGGTCGTCGAGCTCGTTGACCTGCTCGCGGACGGACGCCAGCTCCTCGTCGATGGCCTCGTCGGTCACCACGCGGGTCGGGCCCGCATCGTCCGCGCCGACGTCCAGAATCGACTCCAGCGACCGGACGGTGACCAGTTTCTCCGAGGCCTCGTCGGCGCCTTCGACGGGGTCGCCCGGCTCGAACCCGTCCCACGCGCCGTCGTACTCGGTGACGTGGAGCATGTCGAGGTCGTGGACCGCCTCCACGGTGTCCCGCATGGACCGTTTCGACCCGGTCACCGAGACGCGGCACATCTTCTCAGGTCTGAGCATGTACCGCCTCCTCGAAGAGCTCTGTCACGTAGTCGACCACCTCGTCGACGCGGTCTTCGGCCGCTGCCTCGAGCTCGTCGCGGGCCGCCTCGCCGTCGGCGAGAATCTCCTCGCGCTCGGCCTCGATCTCCGATCGGGCTTCGGCGAGTCGTTCTTCGGCCGCCGCCTCGGCCTCCTCGCGGGCCTCCTGGCGGATTTCCTCGGCCTCCTCGCGAGCCTCCTGGATCCGCTGCTCGCGGTCTTCCTCGGCTTCGGCGACGATCTCGTCGGCCTCCTGCTCGGCCTCTTTTATCTTGTCGAGAACTTCTGGCCGTGGCATTCTCTAATCGTACGGACGTTGCCAGAGCGCCTATTTGGTAGTTGCGAAACTTGCGCGCCGCGAGCGCACCGTAGCGCCGCCACAGCGGGCCAGCCCCGCGGTCCGAAATCCGGGGAATTATGACCGTCTCGTCCCAAGTACTGCCAATGGGTGTCCTCGAGAACAAATCGCGCGCGCGGCTGTTCTACAAGTACCTCTCGAAGGTCTACGACCAGGTAAACCCCTTCATCTGGGACGAACGCATGCGCGACGAGGCGATCGACATGCTCGGACTCGACTCCGACGACCGGGTGCTTGACGTGGGGTGTGGCACCGGCTTCGCCACGGAGGGCCTGCTCCGCCACGTCGACGTCGTCTACGGCCTCGACCAGAGCCCCCACCAGCTCTCGAAGGCCTACGAGAAGTTCGGCAAGCACGGCGACGTCCGCTTTCACCTCGGCGACGCCGAGCGCCTCCCGTTTGCGGACGACACGTTCGACGTGGTCTGGTCCTCGGGTTCGATCGAGTACTGGCCCAACCCCGTCGACGCCCTCGTTGAGTGTCGCCGCGTCGCGAAACCGGGCGGGAGGGTGCTCATCGTCGGCCCCGACTACCCCCGGTCGACGGTCTTCCAGAAGATGGCCGACGCCATCATGCTCTTCTACGACGAGGCGGAGGCCGACCGGATGTTCGCCGACGCCGGCTTCGACTCCTTCGAGCACCACATCCAGCAGTCCCGGCCGGGGAGTCCACGCGCCATCACGACCGTCGCGGACGTCCCCGAGTAACGACGGCTCACTGGACCGACGAGTCCACGTCGAGCTCGGTCCGCTCGACCTCGAGTTCGGTCCCGTCGGCGGTAGTCACGGTCACGTTGTACGCGCCGCGGGGTTCGACCGTCCACAGGGTCCCGTCGGCCCCGGTCTCACCGACGCGCTGGCCACTCACCGCGACGGTCCCCTCGATCGGGGCGCCGGTCTCGTTGCTTGCGACGACCACGCGAAGCGGGCCCGTCTCGTAGGCCCGGTTCACGGTGAGGCGGACGGACTCCTCGACGGTCGTCTCCGAGGCCGTCGGTTCGACCGTCGAGAGCTGGCGGTACTGTATCTCGCGGAACACCTGGGTCGACCCGCCATCGAGGTACGCCGTCAACCGGCCGTCGGAGTGGTCGGCGGTCAGCTGGTAGATGTTCGTCCCCCCGAAGCTCTGGACGCTGGGCAGCTGACGGTCGTAGAGCCACGGGTACAGCGACTCGGCGCGGTCGGCGGCGTTACGCAGGCGGTCGCCCTCGCTCTCGGCGAACTGGTCGGTGGCCCCGGGGGACCGCTGGTCGTCGAGGTGGGTCTCGCGGACGTACTCGCTTTCGGTCACGAACGCGAGCGTGTAGCCGTCCGTCGCCGTCTCGAAGTAGACGGGACCGCTCGTCGACTGCCCTGACAGCGACCGGCCCAGCTGTGTGGCCACCGGTCCGGTGAGCATCCGGAGGTTCCCCTTGGTGTTCTCGAGCTCGGTCCGTCGCTCGCGCCCCAGCGAGAAATCGGGGTTGTTGCGATCGGTGCGTTCGATTCGCCGCAGGCCGTCGGCGAGCGACCGGGCCTCGGCGTCGACCAGTGCGCGCACCGTCACGAACTCGGCGACCGACCTCGAGTCGCTGGCGGCCGCGAGCGCATCGCGCTGCTGGCGTTCGAGTTCGAGCCGGCGCTCCTCGATGGCGTCGAGGCGGTCATCGACGAGCACCGCACGGGCCCGCTGGGAGTCGGCGCGGATGAACCGCTCCTCGAAGGCCTGGGTCTCGTGTTCCTGGTGGAGCTGCCGGGACCCGGCCGCGACGGCCGTCCCGACCTCGACGTCCGGCGAGGTAAATGCCGCCGTCCGGACCTCGCTTTCGGGAATCGACAGCTGGTTGGTCGTCCCGTTGACGGGCGTGATCTGGTACGTGCCGCCGTCCCCGGCGGCGAGCGCGGGCGTCGCAACCGCGGCAGGAGGTGCCGTCACCACCACGAGGATGGCGACGAGGAGGGCGGGGGATGGGCGCATCACCACGGCGTACAGTCCGCCAGTACAAAAATCCCTGCATTCCCGACCCCGGATAGACGGCGTAGAGTGCTCAAGACGTTTCAAAACGTCCGGAGACGTTTTATTCTCGGATGGAAAGGGTTTTTGCTCCGGACCGTGCAGTCTCGAGGTGAAATGTCCCCGCGGGTACTGGCCGCCCTCCTCGCTCTCCTCCTCCTCGTTCCGGCCGCGACCCCTGTCGTCGGTGCGACGCTGGGTGGCGACGGCTCCGTCGCACAGACGACGCCCACGACGTCGGTCACCGAGAACACCACGTTCTACCTCCAGATACGGGCGAACGGTGACGCGCGGTGGACGATAACCGACACGTACGCCCTCGAAGACGAGAACGACACCCGGGCCTTCGAAGACCTCGCCACCGCCTACGTCGAGGGCGAGAGGGACGTCGGGTGGGAGCAGTCGTTCCGGCGGGCCAGCACCGCCGCGAGCGAGGCCACCGGCCGGCAGATGAACGTCACCGACGTGCGGCGAGATTACGTCGTCAGCGAGGGGAAAGGGACCATCGTCCTCGAGTTCACCTGGACGAACTTCGCGACCGTCGAGGGCGACCGCCTGGTCGTCGGTGACGCGTTCAACACCACCGACGGCACCTGGCTGGGCCGCCTGACCGAGGAACAGCGACTCGTCATCTCCCCGCCGACGAACTACGGCGTCCGCAGCGTTCCCACGGCCGTCGAGGGCGGGGAACTCCGGTTCGAGGGCCCCCGGACGTTCGAACCGGGCTACCTGCAGATCGTCTACGCAGGCGAGGCCCCCACCACGACCACCGCACCCGAGACGCCCGACGACGGCCCCCCGTTCGGCGGCGGGTCGCTCTGGCTGGGCGGCGCCGCGGTGCTCATCCTCGGCCTCGTCGTGGCCGTCGGCTACATGGCCCGGCAGGGAGCTGTCCCACAGCCCGCAGGGACGGACGACGCTGACGGCGACGACGGGGCCGGGCAGAGCGACGACGTGGTGGCCGACGCGACGGACTCGACCGACGACGCCGACGTCGACGTGGAACTGCTCAGCGACGAGGAGCGTGTCGAACGCCTGTTAGAGCAGAGCGGCGGCCGGATGAAACAGGCCCGCATCGTCAAGGAGACCGGATGGTCGAACGCGAAGGTCTCGCAGCTGCTCTCGTCGATGGACGAGGACGGCCGAATCGACAAACTCCGCATCGGCCGGGAGAACCTCATCTCGTTCCCCGACGAGGAGATCGGCGACTTCGAGGAGTGACGCCGCCGGCTTAGAGCTCTGCGGCCGCGTCGACGGCCTCGGCGAGCGACGGCGCGTCGAACACGTCGCCGCCGACGTAGGCGTTCGTCCCGGCACAGTAGAGGTCGCGGGCGACCCGGACGACCCGCTCGTCCAGCGGTTCCGGGTCGACCTCACAGAGGCCCTTCCAGTCGGCGATGCCCTCCTCGGTCGCTCGCTGTTTCGCCTCGGAGACGGCCGCGACCCACTCGGGCTGTGTGCGCTTGTGGTACTGGCGGATGACCTCCTTCGAGACCTGCTGGCCGTCGTAGGAGAAGCGGTTCTCGTCGAAGGTCCCGACCACGTCGGCGATGCGGATCTGGCCGTCGTCGTAGAGACACTCTATCTTCCCGTCCTCGTGGACCAGGTCGGCCTGCTCGGCCTGGCGGGTGAGGATGTGGTTGACCGCGAGCGCGAGTTCCTCGAGCCGGTCGATGCTGGCGGCGCCCGCGATGCGGTCGGCTTCCTCGCGGTCGAGGTAGCGGTCCTGTTCCTCGTACTTCGTGGAGAACTCGACGACCGGCGTCTCGAGGTCGACCGGCTCGTCGGGCCACTCCTCGAAGTCGAGGCCGTGGTCGGCCGGGTCGGTCCGCGAGCGCAGCGACGACCCGACCGGGACGCGGTTGCGGAAGACGATCTCGAGGGGGACGAGGAAGTTCTCGCCCGCCTCGTCGTGGTAGGCGTCGTAGTCGTAGGTGCCGTCGCCGAAGGGCAGGTCGGGGACCTGCGTGAGCGAGATGACCATCTCCGTCGGCGGCTGGCCCACCGAGAGCGCATCGCCGAGGTCCAGCACCTCGTCGTGACCCTCGACGCGGACCCCCTCGTAGTGGGTCGGGACGTGGTTCTCCGCTAGCAGCTGGAAGTTGAACGCGCCCATCGTACACAGCGAGGCGCCCTTGTCCGGTATCTGGTCGGGCATCTTCCCCCAGTCGAACACCGAGTAGTCGTCCGTGAACACGAACGAGCCACGGCCCAGCTCGTCGGCCGTCGCGGGCTCGTCCACGCGGAAGTCCTTGACGCTCGTCATTGGGACTGCCTTTTCGGGCCGTGGCAAAGAGGTTTGCACTTCGACACCGTGCCAGTCACCAACCTTTTTCTCCGCTACTCCCCTTCCGTTGTACAATGTCCGACGCCTCCGAGTCCCCGCGCCGTCCGGTCGACACCGTGGAGTTCAGGCACCGACCGGTGACCGACCAGTCCTTCGAGAACGCGCTGGCGAAGGCTCGCGACGGCGTCCGCCTCTCAGTGGCCGACGGGGTGGAACTGCTCACGACCGGCACCGACACCGAGGGGATCGACCCACGACGGAAAGAACGGGTCCTCGAGGCGGCCGACCGGCGCCGGGCCGAGGTGGTCGGCGACGAGGTCACCTTCGTCGCGAACCTCAACAACAACGTGACGACGGCCTGCAACACGGGCTGTCTGTTCTGCAACTTCAAGGACCGCTCCGAGCAGTTCCGGACCGAGTACCAGGGGTCTCACGGCGGGTTCACGAAGACGCCCGCGGAGTCGCGCGACATCGTCGCCGACGCCGTTGACCGGGGCATCTACGAGGTCTGCTCGGTGTCGGGCCTGCATCCGGCGCTCGCCCTCGACGACGAGCACCGCGAGATACTCGAGGGAAGCGACCGGGGCGACCTGAACTACCGCTCGCCGGGCGAGTACGACGTCGACCCGGGCACCTACTGCGCACAGATCCGGGCGATGGACGTCGGCGGCGTCCACGTCCACTCGATGACGCCCGAGGAGGCGTATCACGCCCGGCGCGGGACCGACTGGTCCTACGAGGAGGTGTTCCGGCGGTTGCAGGCCGCGGGACTTGACAGCGTGCCGGGGACGGCCGCCGAGATCCTCGTCGACGAGGTCCGCGAGGTCATCTGCCCGGGGAAGATCGGCACTGCGGAGTGGCTCGAGGCGATGGAGGCCGCCGCGAGCGTCGGCCTGGGCACCACGGCGACCATCATGTACGGCCACGTCGAGAACGAGATGCACCGGGTCATGCACCTCGAACGGGTCCGCGACCTGCAGGACCGGACCGGTGCCATCACGGAGTTCGTTCCCCTGTCCTTCGTCCACGAGGCGACGCCGCTGTACGAGCGTGGCATGGTCGAGGGCGGCGCCAGCACCGCCGAGGACGAGCTGATGATCGCCGTCTCGCGGCTCTTCCTGGACAACGTCGACCACATTCAGTCCTCCTGGGTGAAATACGGCGACACACAGGGGCTGAAGATGCTCACCTGCGGGGCCGACGACTTCATGGGGACCATCCTCTCGGAGGAGATAACAAAGCGGGCCGGCGGCGACTACGGCGAGTTCCGCTCGGTCCGGGAGTACGCCGACATGATCCGGGCCATCGGTCGGACGCCGGTCGAACGGTCGACCGACTACACCGAGCGCCGGGTCGTCGACCCGGACGCCGACGTGGTCGGCCCGCGACTGGGGCCGGAGGCGGACGGGACGCCGCTGCTCGAGTGAGCCCACAGCTCGACGGGGCACCCTCCCGGACGGGAGACGCGAACCTCTCTATCTGTTGTCACTCTGTACGGGAAACGGTTTGAAACCCGGGAAATTGTCAGAGGCAGACCCGGGCCACTGAAAACAGAGTGTGGGACCGGTATATATGTCTGGCCTAGTCGACTAGGTTTGATCGATACCTGACACGAGCGCACGTCGCCTCTGGGCCCGTGGGCATCGTTTCGGACGCGGCGCTCGTGTCTCCTCTCGTCTCATCCCGGCCCGCCTCGACCCATCTCGCCACGGTTCAGGGGTCGGCCGGCGACTGCTCTCCGGCGAGCACCGCGCGGAACCGCTCGCCGGCCGCGGTGTCGGCGTCGATAGCGGCCTCGACCCGCGACGAGAGCCACCCCGACTCGACGAACCGCTCGTAGACGGGCAGGCGTTCGGTGAGCGGGACCCCGGCCGCCTCGGCGACGGCCTCCAGTTCGCGCAGCGCCGGCCACTCGTACTCGGGGTTGATGTGGTCGACGGTGACCGGCGAGACACCGCCCAGGTCGTCGACGCCGCAGTCAGTGAGGTCCCGGGCCGGCGCCAGGTTCGGCGGGACCTGGACGGCCACCTCGTCGGGCAGACCCGCCCGCGCCATCGCGGTGACGCGTCGCATCGTCGCCAGGTCCGGCGACCCGTCACGCCAGCGCTCGTTCTCGACGACCGGCTGGACGATGACCTCCTGGATGTGGCCGTACCGGTCGTGGAGCTCGGCGATGGCCAGGATGCTCTCGGCGCGGGCCCGCCAGTCCTCGCCGATGCCGACGAGAATCCCAGTGGTAAAGGGCACGCCCAGTTCCCCCGCCGTCCGGAGCGTGGCGAGGCGCTGACCCGGCGACTTCGACCGGGGGCCGCCGTGGGCCTGTACCTCGGCTGTCGTCTCCAGCATCACGCCCATCGAGGCGTTCAGGTCGGCGACGGTCGCCATCTGCTCGCGGGTCTGGTCGCCGGGGTTCGCGTGGGGGAGCAGTCCCTCCTCGAGGGCGATCTTGCAGGCTTCCCGCAGGTACTCGTGGACGCTCTCGTGGCCCAGCTCTTCCCAGCTGGTCGTATATCTCGGTGTAGCGGTCGTCGGGGTCGTCGCCAAAGGTAAAGAGCGCCTCCGTACAGCCGGCGTCGGCCCCGCGGTGACAGATGTCGCGTATCTCCGCTGGCGAGAGGAGGTCGGCCTGGCCCGGCGGGTCGTAGTACGTACAGTAGGTGCAGGTGTACCGGCAGGCGGTCGTCAGCGGGACGAACACGTTCCGACAGTAACTGAGCTCGGTTGCCGGGTCCACGTCGGCAGGCGTGACCGATAGCAGGCGCTCGACGGCCGCGTCCGCTATCGAGACGTCCACGTCGTGGTCGGCGGCGCCCGGTATCACGTCACCTTCTCTGCGCTCCGGGCGCAAAAACGGCGGGGTTGTTCCCCGGCCGCGTCAGTCCGCCGTCGTGGGCCCCGTCCGTCCGGTCGTCTTGTCGACGACGCCCTCGATGAAGACCTGTCGCCGGGCGTAGAAGAAGTAGACGTAGGGGACCTTCGCCAGCAGGTCGAGGAACGCGTAGGTGAGGCTGGTCCCGACGAAGGTACCGATTCCGAGGCCGGCCGGCCCGGCCAACCACACCAGGGGGTACGCCAGCCACAGCAGGCCGATGTGGTTCTTCAGGAGGCTGAACAGCCCCAGGCGCTCCGGGTCGTCCGGGACGGCCCTCGGGAAGACCAGGTAGAGGTAGGCAAACAGCGAGAGGTGGAACGCCGCGGAGACGGCAAACAGCGCCCACTTCAGCCTCCCCTCGGTCGCCGTCGCGCCGACGCCTGCCAGTATCATCAGCGCATCGGCGGCCATCACGCCGAGGATGGCCCGACGGGACGCGCCGGCGACGTAGCCGACGAACCCGACCAGCAGTGGCGTCGTCACGAGCCAGTCGACGTACCGGAAGCCGACCAGGGTGGTCCCGCCGACCGACACTGTGCCGACCCCCAGCGCCATCAGGGCGTACGAGACGCCGGCGAACCCGGGGATGATGGCGAGTGCCGCGAGGACCGACCGCTCCTCGGCCCCCTCGAGCGAGGCGTACAGCCACCAGACGATGGCGACGCCCACCAGGAACCCCGCGCCGGTCATCCAGTAGGCGGCGGTGACGGCGTCCATCAGTCGTCACCCCCCGTGGCCACGGCGTGTTCGCGGCCGGCCGCGCCGTCGACGGTGAAGACCTGGACCTGCGACTCCAGACTGTCGACGGCACGCTCGCGGAACGCGGTCAGCGACTCCGAGATGGACTCGACCACGTCCTGTTGCTGGCGAATCTGGGTCGACATCTCCTCGGCGGTCGTCGCCGTCTCCGCGCTGGCGTCGGTGACGTCACCGATGGACTCGGCGGTCGTCTGCACGGTGTCGGCCTGGTCGGCTGTCGTGTCGCGTATCTCCTCGATGGAGGCCGAGATGTCGTCGACGGCCCCCGCGATGGTGGCGATCTCCTCGAGCGTGGACTCGACCGTCTCGGTCCCTGTCTCGACTCTGCTCTCGGTCTGCTGGATGGAGTCTGTCACCTCCTCCGTCTGGGTAGAGACCTCCTCGATGAGCGTCGCGATCTCGTCGGCGCGGTCCTGGGTCTCCTCGGCGAGGGACTTGACCTCGTCGGCGACGACGCTGAAGCCGTCGCCGTCGGCGCCGCCCCCGTCGCCGCCGGCGCGGGCCGCCTCGATGGAGGCGTTCAGCGCGAGCATGTTCGTCTGCTCGGCGATGTCGGAGATGATGTCCGCGATGTCGGTGATCTCGGTCATGCGCTCGCGGAGCGTCTCGACCTGTGCGACCGCGCTCTCGACGTCACCCTCGATGCTCTCCATCTCGGAGAGTGCCGTCTCGGAGGCCGACTTGGCGTCGACGCTTGCCTCCTCGACCTCGGTACTGCGGGCGGCCAGGTCGTCGACGGTGGCCGCTATCTCCTCCGCCGAGGCGCTCACGTCCTGGACGTCGGCGGCGGCCGTCTCCAGCTCGTGCTGCTGGTGGGTCGCACGCTCCTGGATGCCCACCGCCGTGTCGACGGCCTCCGCTACCCCTTGCTCTATCCGCCGGCTCATGTCGGTCATCTCCTCGGTCTCCGTGGCGATGCGGTCGGTGACGTCCGTCACCGTCTCGATGGTCCCCTGGAGGTCGTCCATCATCTGGTTGAACGACCGACCGATGGTCTCCATCGCGTCGTACTCGGTGGTCACGTCGACTCGCTGCGTGAGGTCCCCGTCGGCCGCCCGCTCCATCACCGCCCCGTAGTCCGTGGCGATGTCGCGGTAGGCCTCGGCCATCTCGCGCGCTTCGCGCTCGGCCGCCTCCGCCTCGTCGCGCGCCTGGTCGGCGTTCTCGCGGGCGGTCTCCAGCTCGGCGCGGGCGGTCTCCATCTCCTCGAGGCGGTCCCGCAGCGAGACCCGCATCTCCTCTATCGACCCGGCGAGGTCCCCGAACTCGTCTGTCCGGGTGGAGCGTATCTGGGTGTCTAAGTGGCCGTCGGCAACCTGTCTCGTCTGTGCCGACAGCTCGGTGACGCTCGCGACGGTCTCGGCCGCGTTTATCGACCCGAGCGTCAGCAGACCGGCGATGCCCGCGACGATGGTCGAGGCGACGTCCTGTGTCAGGACGCCGACGGCGACCAGCAGCGCCGCCGCCGCGACGTAACCAAGCCCGAGCTTGGCGCCGTACCGTTGCTTGATGACGGACAGTACCATATTTGGACGTTGGCCGAAATCAGCATAAACACTTTCACACAGTTATCACTCACAAAAATTGGCGGGCGCTGTCCGCACGGTGGACCTACCGCTCGGCGACGGCACGGCCGTCGGTGACCCCGACCGAGAAGCCGGCGTCCCGGAGCCAGTCCGCGGCGGCCCCCTCGCCGTGGAGCAGGACCTCCGCGAGGTCCGCCGGTTCGTCGACGTCGGTGGCCAGGCGCCGGGAGTCGACCTCCGCGAGGGTCGCGCCGACGTCGCGGGCGATGCGTCTGTGGTCCCGTATCGAGGCGCCGTGGTAGTCCACGCGGAAGTCGGGATGGCGGCTGACGAAGGCGTTGGTCCCGCCGCCAAGGCCCGGCGCCAGCACGACGTCCGCGTCGGGCGCGAACAGGCGGGCTATCGCCTCGGGCGTCGCCAGCGGCAGGTCGGCCATGACGACGGCGAGGTCGCCCCGCGAGAGGCAGTCGTTGACCAGGGCGTCGAGCCCCCGGTCGTCGACGGTCGTGGGCGCCGGGCAATCTATCGGCGCCGTCGTCACCACCGCCGGGTCGTGTCCAGCCCCGTCGAGCGCCGCGAGAACGTCTGTGAGCATCGCTTCGGTGAAGGCCAGTCGCTCGTCGGCGTCGAGCACGGGTGCGAGGCGAGTCTTGGGATTCGACCCCGAGACGGGGACGACGACGCGCATCTACAGCTTGCTGTAGTCGTCTCCCTGCTGGGAGTACAGGTAATAGCCCCCGCCGGCGAGCAGGAGGAGGACGACGAGCGCGCCGCCGACGATGAGCAGCGTCCGGGTCGTCTGCTGGCTTTGCTGGGCGCTCTCGGCGGTGTCCCGGGCCTGATCTGCCAGGTCGATGGCGTTCTGGAAGTTCCCGTTCTCGTAGGAGGAGACGGCGCTGTCGACGAGGCTCTCGGCCTCCTCGTTGCCGCCGGCCGCCTCGATGCTCGCCTGGGCGGCGTCGATGGCCTCACGGGCCTCCTTGCTGTCCTCGGTGAAGTGGTGGGCCGTGTCGTTCTGGAACTCCTCGGTGTTGTTGCCGGTCTGGCGCGAGAGCGTCGCGACCGTGAACCGTTCTTCCGGCGCGTACGTGTAGTTCTCGACGCTCGGGACGGTCCCCGACAGTTCGATTTGGACCTCGTCACCGTTGTCGTCGATATCCAGGTCCTGGGAGATGTTCTGGCTCCCGTAGGTGTCCTCGCTTATCTGGTTCCCGGCACGGAACACCGACACCTGCCAGCTGACACTCTCCAGTTCAGTCGTTCCCCGGAGCGTCCACTGGTTGGGCGCGTCGGTGAACGGGTCGTCGATGGTGTACGTGACCGTTACCTCCTCATCAACTGCCACTTCGGACGGAACGCCGTCTGCAGCGACGGAAAACGCGGTGGCCGTCCCCGCGAACGCGAGCAGGCCGACCACACAAAGCAGAGCGATTGTTCCCTTAGAACAGCG
The DNA here is from genome assembly GCF_029338255.1 of Haloarcula halobia. Classification (NCBI taxonomy): domain Archaea; kingdom Methanobacteriati; phylum Methanobacteriota; class Halobacteria; order Halobacteriales; family Haloarculaceae; genus Haloarcula; species Haloarcula halobia. The sequence continues at coordinate 3,142,765 of NZ_CP119787.1, read as the reverse complement.
GATCGAGTTCATCTTCGTCGTCTTCGACTAACTCCTCTAAGTTATCTTCGCTTTGGCGCCTGATGTCGTCGATGTTGTCCTGGGCTTCGATGGCGACCTGCTGGAGCTCCTTGATCCGTGGCACGTTGTGGACGCCGGCCAGCAGTATCGAGGCCGCGACTTTCGGGGAGTTCGTCGGGTAGTCCCCGCCCCGGACCTCCATGGACCCGGTCTGCTCCTCGAGCCACTTGCGCCCGCGCTCGATGCCCTTACGGTTCAGGTGCTCGGGCGGGCCGGCCATCACTAGCAGCGCACGCTCTGCGCCCTCTATCTCACACGGCAGCGTGAGGCGACCGAGGGCGGCCTTGCGAACCAGCGACGTGATCCGGTTGGTCGTGTTGGCAGTGTCCATGCCGTCGTCGGTGCTGTCGTCGCCGCCCTTGAACCGCGAGAGGAGGCCCCCGCCGTTCGAGGATATCTCGACGTCCTCCGAGGCGTACCCGACCGTCGAGACGCCGCCGCCGTCGAGCGTGTTGATGATCTCCGAGGAGTCGACGACGCTCTCGGCGACGTTGTCGCCGGCCTCCACCTCGCCCGCACCGAAGAGGACGCCGAAGCGACGGACGATCTCCTCGTTGATGTGGTCGTAGCCGCCCTCGACGGACTCGCCGGTCTGTCGCCAGGCGTCGTTGTCGAACACCATCAGGTTGTCCACCTCGCGGACGAACGTCTGGAACGAGCGTGCGGCGTTCAGGGTGTAGATGCCACCCTCGTCGCTGCCCGGCAGCACACCGAGACCGTAGACGGGTTCGGTGTAGATCCGTTTGAGGTGCTTCGCGACGACCGGCGAGCCGCCGGACCCGGTCCCGCCCCCCAGCCCGGCGACGATGAGGAACGCGTCCACCTCGTGGACGGGGATGTTGTCGATGGCGCCCTGGATCTCGTCGACGTCCTCCTCGGCGATCTCCGCGCCGAGCTCGTTGTCGGCACCGACGCCGTGGCCTTTCACGCGTGCCTGCCCGATGAGCACGCGGTTCTCTTCCGGTACCTGGTTCAGACCGAGCAGGTCGGCCTTCGCTGTGTTTACCGCGACAGCCGCGCGGACGATTCCCGAGTTCGTCTTCTCGTCGTACTCGAGGAACTTGTCCACGATCTTGCCGCCGGCCTGCCCGAAGCCGATCATCGCGAGTTTCATACTTTTGTTCTCCGGTTAAAAAGGGCAATGCGGATGGTACGGATAAGCTTTATGCCCAAATCTCATTCGTGAGACCCCAATTCGGCAATACGAATAAACGGCAGGGGAGATCGTTCTTCAACGCGATATCCCGTGTATCGGCCGTCGAACCCGGTAATCTGTTCCAACTGACGCGAATAAACTCCCCGCGAGTTCTCAATGCCGGTTAATTTCGATCGCGCCGATTGGAAACGGCCGGGCGGGTGGAGTCACCCCTCGACGCCGAGGTACGACCCGAACGTCTTCATCTCGGCGGGGTCGACGTCGAAGGCGTCCACGTCGTTGGTCGCCGGGGCGTTGACGAAATCGAGCCCCTCGTACTGGTCGCTCCCCATCGGGAACCCGAGCGCGCCGAGCACCGGCAGCCCGATCTTCGCGAGCGGCATCGGGAGCGGGACGATGGTGACGGGTTTCCCCTCGGCGTCGAAGACCAGCTCCGTGGCCTCGCGCAGGGTCAGCACCTCCGGGCCGCCGACCTCGTAGGTCTCGCCGACGTGCTCGTCGCCCGCCAGGGCGTCGGCCAGCATCGGGACGAGGTCCTCGACCCAGATGAGCTGGAAGGTGGCCTTCTTGCCGCCCCCGGGCAGCGGGTAGAGCGGGACGCCGGGCGCGAATATCTGTTTCAGGCGTTTGGTGAAGTAGACGAACTCGTCGCCCTCGCCGAAGACGATGGAGGGCTGGAAGATCACCCACTCGAGGTCCGAGTCCCGGACCACCTCCTCGGCTTTCCCCTTCGCGCGGAGGTAGTGCGTCGCCGCGTGCGGGGCCGCGCCCAGCGCGCTCATCTGGAGGTACCGGTCGACACCGTGTGCTTCGGCGGCCTGCACGCAGTGTTTCGTGCCCTCGAGGTGGACCCGCTCGTGCATCTCGTTGCCGCCCTCCGGTTTGAACAGCGGCGTCAGCGCGGGAAGGAAGACGGCCGCGTCCTTGTCCTCGAAGGTCCCCTCGATGCTCTCGTAGTCGGTCACGTCACCCGTCTTTCGCGTGACGCCCGTCGGGAGGTCGGCGTCGTGCGGGTCCCGCGAGAGCGCCGTGACGTCGTGCCCTCGTTCGTCAAGCTCTCGACACAGGTACTGTCCGATGAAGCCCGTCCCACCGACTACGAGTACGTTCATACCTGACACATCGACCGGCTATACTGTAAAGGTACGGCGCAACTGGTATGGTCCGTGACCCGATAGCACGCCGGACGACGTCGGGGTGCTTACGTACCCGCGGGCCGACACCCGGATATGCTCGTCACGCTCGAAGGCCTCGACGGCAGCGGGAAGTCGACGGTCTGGGACCGTCTCGCGACCGACGACGCCCTGCCGGCCGACGCCGTCTTCACCCGGGAACCCACGGACACCTGGTACGGCGACTGCGTCCAGCGCTCTATCGACGACGACGGTGCCGACTCGCTGGCGGAGCTGTTCCTCTACACCGCAGACCACGCCGCCCACCTCGCAGAGACCGTCGAACCGGCGCTGGCGGACGGGCGACTCGTCGTCTCCGACCGCTACTCGGACTCGCGGTACGCTTATCAGGGCGCGACGCTTTCGGACGCCGACGCGTTCGAGGACGCTCTGGCGTACGTCCGGCGGGTCCACGAACCCTGGACGCGGCCGCCTGACCTCACCGTCTACCTCGACGTCGACCCCGGGACGGCCGCCCGGCGCAGCGGCGCGACCAACAAGTTCGAGGCGGCCGACTACCTCGCGGACGTGCGAGAGAACTACGAACGACTCCTCGCGGCCGACTCCGAGCGGTTCGTCCGCGTCGACGCCACCCGGTCACCGGACGCCGTGTACGAACGGGTCCGCGAGGCGATTCTCGCCCGCTGCTAGTTCAGCGAGGCCGGCAGCTCCACCTCGTCGGGCGCGGGCATCCAGACGTAGTCGAAGGTCATCCCGACCGCCAGCGGGACGGCGATGGTGAGAAACAGCGTCGACCCGGGTCCGAGGTTCAGGCCGTCACCAAGCGGGAGCGGACCGCTCAACACGAGCAGGACGACGAACATGGCGACCGGACAGAGCAAGAGCGAATAGAGGAGGCTGCCCCATCGCGTCTTCAGTCTGACGCGGAAGAACCGCGTCATCAGCGCCGTCATCGCGCTGTTGAGCAGGACGATGACGAGCAGTCCGACGATACCGAGGACGCTGACCATGCTCCCGCTACGGGGTCAGTCCTCTTTTCGGTATCGGAGTGACGCCTCACTCCAGACAGATGTAGGTCCGCGTGTCCGCGACGCCTTCGAGGTTCCGTATCTGGGAGGACACCGAGTGCATGACGTCGTACACCTCCGTTCCCGACGCCTCCGCGATGATGTCGTACTGCCCGGCGACGATGTGGGCCTCGCCGATGCCGTCGGACTCTTTGACGGCGTTCAGCAGCTCCTCGGACTTCCCGGCGACGGTCTTGATCATGATGAAGGCGTTTACCATACTATGCTATGACGTACCAGCCCACCAAAAGGTTTCCCGCGGGGCGGTCCGTCCCGTGCCAGTCCGTCGATTCTCCGGGGTACTTTTATTCACCCCCGTCTCGTACGGCCCCACATGAGATTCGTTATCGTGGGTGCAGGTCGCGTCGGCCTCCGGACCGCGCGCGTCCTCAATGAGAGTGGACACGAGGTCGTCCTCGTGGAGGTAAACGAGACGACCATCGAGCGCGCCCGGGACGCCGGCTTCGAGGTCGTCGCCGGCGACGCCGGGATGGAAGACACCATCGCGCAGGCCGATCTGGACGACGCCGAGGCGCTGGGCGCGCTCACCGGCGACCTCAACACCAACTTCGTCGCCTGTATGGTGGCCAAGGAACACGGCTGCCGGACGGTCATGCGCATCGACGAGGACTACCGCGAGGAGATCTACCGCCGCTACGCCTCGGAGGTCGACGAGGTCATCTACCCCGAACGGCTGGGCGCCATCGCCGCCAAGAACGCGCTGCTGGGCGGCAACATCCGCGCCGTCGCCGACATCGCACAGAACCTCCAGCTCGTCGAGTTCACCATCTCGAAGGGCTCACCGATGGAGGGGTACTCGCTGTCGGAACTGGAACTCCCGGCGGATTCGCAGCTGATGGCCCACGCGAAGGACGACTCGCCGCTCGGCCTGCCGAACGCCGACGAGACGCTCGAGGCCGGCGACAAGGTCGTCGTACTCGCGGACTTCAACAACCTCGCGGACGTCCGGAGCATCGTCGTCGGCGACTCCGAAACGGCGACCGCACTCGGAGGTGCCTGAGATGGTCACTGCGTACGTCATGGTCAAAGCCCACACTGGAGACGCGGACCGCCTGCGGGACGAAATCGAAGCCATCGACGGGGTCGGCGAGGCCCACATCGTCGCCGGCGACGTCGACCTCATCGCGAAGGTGTCGGTCGACACGCCCGCCGCGGTCAAGGACGTGGCTGCCACCCACATCCAGGACATCCAGGGCGTCGAGAACACGCAGACCTACATCGCGATGGACTAGCGACTACGTGTTCCCGTCGGGGAGTCCGCCGGGACCCCCGTTCGCAGATATCTAGAGCCCTGGCGCCCGGTTCCTCGCACTGCGGGCCACTGGCTCGCTTCGCTCGCCGGACCGTCTCTCGATGGTCCGGTTGTCACTCCCGCTGGCCGGTCGTCGTCGGAAGCCGTGCTACGGAGCGGGGGCCGTCCCCCGAGTCTGGTCCTGTCGTCGGTGGCCTCGTCGCCCCCGGTGTGGTCCGTCGACTATTCGAGGTCCCCCCGCTCGGCGCGAGCACTGACCGCCACCGCCTGTCCGTACGAGAGGCCGCCGTCGCCGGGCGGTACCGCCGCGTGGCCCAGGAACGCCAGCCCAGCGTCGGTGACGGCCTCCCGGATGCGGGCCGAGATGGCCGGGTTGTACGCGACGCCACCGGTGAACCCCACCGCTTGCAGCCCTCGGCGCTGCGCGGCGTCCACGGCAATCTCCGCGAGGCCGTCGGCGAGAAGCCGCTGTGCGGTGGCGGCGACGTCGGCGGGCGCGTGTCGGTCCGACAGGGCCGCGAGATGCTCGAGTGCGCGGTCAGCCCGGACGGTGGGTGCCACACCGGTCCGGTCGACGGGTGGGTCGACGTCGTGCGGGTCGCCGCGGGCGGCGACCGCTTCCAGCCTGCGCGCCGGCTGTCCGCGGTACGACCGCTCCGTACAGAGCCCAAGTAGCGCGCTGGTCGCGTCGAGGAACCGCCCGGCACTGGTCGTCACCGGGCTGTTCAGCTTGCGAGCCGCCTGCCGGTGGATGGTGGCCGCGGCCGTCCGGTCGTCGACGATACCGTGCTCGACGAGCAGGTCCGTGACGCGGCGCTCGTCGTCGAGGAGATCGGCGAGGACCCGCGCCGGCTCGCGCACCGCCCGCTCGCCGCCGGGGAGTCGGAACTCCGAGAGGCCGCCGACCCGGTCGCTCCGGGCGAGCCGACTGTCTAGTACCTCCCCGCCGCGGACGACACCGTCCGGGCCGTATCCGGTCCCGTCCGCGGCGATTACCACCGCCCGGGACCGGTCGTGTTCGGCGAGCAACGCGGCGGCGTGCGCGTGGTGGTGCCACACCCCGACGGACCGGGCGTCGACCGTTTCAGCGACCGCCCTCGTCCGGAACTCCGGGTGCAGGTCGTGGGCGACGACGTCGGGGTCCACGTCGAGCAGCGTCGAAAGGTGCGCGGCCGCCCGGCGGTGAAAGCGTGCCGTCGCCGGGTCGGTGACCGTCCCCACGTGCTGGCTGGGCACCACGCGGTCGCCGTCGGTCAGGGCCACGGTGACGTCGGACCGACCGCCGGCGCCCAGCACCTCCAGGTCGGGGACGACGGGTCGGGGAAGGGGGTCGGGAACCCAGCCACGGGAGCGCCGGAGAAAGCGCCGGTCGCCGTCGACGTGGCGGACGACGCTGTCGTCACAGCGGTTGGTCACGTCCCGGTCGTGGACGAGCACACAGTCGACCGCCGACAGGTCGAGCAGCTCCGTCCGGGTGGTACACATCGGCTCGCCAGGGCGGTTGGCGCTCGTCATCACGAGCGGGTCGGTCACCCGGTCGAACAGGAGGTGGTGGACGCCGCTGTAGGGCAGCATCACGCCGACGGTGTGCAGTCCCGGGGCGACGGCCTCTAGCCAGCGGGCGTCGTCGCCGGCCGGCGTCCGTCGGTCCAGCACGACGATGGGGCGACGCGCGTCGGTGAGGGACTCGCGCTCGGCAGCGTCGACCCGGGCGAACGCCTCGACGCGTTCCACGGACGGGGCCATGACGGCGAAGGGCTTTTCGTCGCGGCCGGTCCGCTCGCGGAGACACCCGACGGCGTCGGCGTCGGTCGCGCGACAGCACAGGTGGCACCCGCCGGCGCCTTTGAGTCCGGCAACTTCGCCCTCCGCGAGGCGGTCGGCGAGGTGTGACAGCGCCGCCGTCCCGGCAGTCAGGTCGGTTCCGTCGCCGTCGACCAGCGTCAGCGTCGGTCCACACGCCGGACAGGCGACGGTCTGTGCGTGGAACCGCCTGTCGGTCGGGGACTCGTAGGCGGCCTGGCAGTCCGGGCAGCGTCGAAAGTCACTCATCGCGGTCCGCTTGCGGTCGTACGGCAGACCCTCGGTGATGGCAAAGCGCGGGCCACAGTTCACGCAGGCTGTCGCCCAGTAACCGTGGTACCGGGAGTCCGGGGCGCGGATGTCCGCCCGGCAGTCGGCACAGATCCCGGTGTCCGGCGGGACGAGCGTCGCCCGCTCTCCGGCGGCCGTCGACGGGACGATCTCGAACTGCTCGTGGCCGGCCGGGTCACAGTCGGCGACCGTCACGTCGTCGACGGTCGCGAGCGGCGGTGGGTCCGTCCGGACCGTCTCGACGGCTTCCTCGACCGCTCCGGGCGCTCCCTCGAAGACGATCCGGACCCCGTCGTCGGCATTTTTCACCCTGCCGGCCACCCCGTGTTCCCCGGCCGTCCGGGCGACGAACGGGCGAAAGCCGACGCCCTGGACCGTCCCGGTCACCCCCACCGCGACGGCGCTGGGACCGGCGTCGGCGTCACGGGCGCCGTCGGACTCGCCCTCGCTCGCGGGACCTTCGTCGCGATCCGGTTCGGCCGCGTCCGCCCGACGGTCGGCGCGTTCAGCCATGGGAGTGGACTCGCTCGCGGCGTCGGTCGACGAGCCACGCCGACAGTTCGTCGATGCCCGCGCCCGTCTCGGCGCTGGTCCGGACGACCGGGGTCTCGGGAGCGACGTGGTCGACGTCGTCGGCCATCCGCTGTACGTCGGCCCCGACGGCGGCGGCGACGTCTCCCTTGTTGAGGACCGCGACGTCACAGACCTGGAACAACAGCGGATGTTTCCGGACGACGTCGTCCCCCTCGGTGGGGCTGACGACGACGGCGCGGACGTCGGTCCCGAGCGGGAAGTCGGCCGGGCAGACCATGTTGCCGACGTTCTCGACGACCAGCACGTCGAGACGGTCGAGGTCGAAGTCGTCCAGTGCGCTGTCGACGCGCTCCGGGTCGAGGTGACAGTCCCGCCCGGTCGTCACGTTCACCACGGGGACGTCGAGGGCCCGCAGGCGGTCGGCGTCGTCGGTGCCGGCCACGTCGCCGGTGACGACCCCGACGCGTTCGCCGGCGAACGGCGTCGGCCCCTCGTCCCCCAGCAACGACTCGAGCAGGGCCGTCTTCCCGGCGCCGGTCGCGCCGAGCAGCTCGACGGCGAAGACGTCGTGGTCGTGCCCGAGTCGCTCGTGGACGTCGCCGGCCGTCTCGCGGACCGCAGCGAGGACGTCGGCCTCGGCGGTGTCACCGCTACCACCTGCCTCGGGGTCGCTCTCGTGCCCGAAGCGGTGCGTCCGGAGTGGCCCACGGCGGCGGTCTGGAGGGAGCGGCTGGCGGGGTTGCAGGCGCGTTATCGTTCGAGCGAGCGATGCGAGGAGTCGGTCGACGTCGTGGGTTGCGTGGTAGGTCATCGTGGACGTTCGCTCACGTCTGGTCCGTCTGGTCGGTCTTTCGAGTGGTCGGTGCCTCGGGAATCTCGACGGTCTTCAGCCGGCACTCGCGCCCGGCGGTGAGTTCGACCTCGGCTCCGCAGTCCGGACAGCGCCTGTCCGGGACCCCGGCGACCGTCTCGGCGAGCGTCTCCAGCTCGCCGTGCCACCCGCACGAACACTCGCCACGGGCCGACACGCGCTCGAAGGTGACTGTGGCACCCTCCGCGGGGGTGTCCTCGGCGACCGCGTCGAGGCAGAACGCCACCTGTTCGGGGACGAGGTGCGTCGCGGTACCGAGTTCGACTGTCAGTCCGTCGACCCGCTCCGCGCCGGCGTCGCGAGCGGCCGATACGGCGCGGTCGAGCAGCCGGTCCGCGATGGCGAGTTCGTGCATGGTTCAACAGATTCGGGGGACCCGTTCGCCGGTCGGGACGTCGAGGTAGCGCTCCCCGAAGCCGGTGTCGAGGACGACGTCGCCGGGGTGGTCGTCGACCGCACGGCCGACGACCGCCGCCCTCTCACCGCCGGGCAGTTCTCTGAGCCGGTCACGGACGGCGTCGGCGTCGGCGGCGTCGACTGCGAGCACCATCCGCCCCTCGCAGGCGACGGTCAGCGGGTCGAGGCCGAGCACCTCGGCCGCGCCGCGGGTCGCGTCGGCGACGGGTATCGACTGCTCGTCGAGGACCAGTCCGACCTCGCTGGCGGCGGCGAGTTCGTTGACGGCGTTCGCCACCCCCCCTCGGGTCGGGTCCGTCGCCGCGGTCACCCGGCCGGCTTCCCGGGCGGCGGCGACCAGGTCGTTGACGGGTCGCACGTCGCTCCTGAGCGGAGAGGCGAACTCGAAGCCCTCGCGGGCCGCCAGCAGGGCGACGCCGTGGTCGCCGACCGGGCCGGTCACGAGCAACGCGTCGCCGGGCGAGACGCCGGTGGCGGCCAGTTCGGCGCCGCGTTCGATCCGACCGACGCCGGTGGTCGTGACGACGATGCCGTCGACGTCCCCGCTTCCCATCACCTTCGTGTCGCCGGTGCGGAGCTGACAGCCCGCCTCCTCGCAGGCCGCCGCCATCGACGACGTCAGCCGGTCGACGGCCGCGACCGGCGTGCCGGCCTCGACGACGAGGGCGCTCGACAGCGCGAGCGGGGCGGTCGCGCCCATCGCCGCGAGGTCGTTGACGGTCCCACAGACCGCGAGGCGACCGAGGTCGCCGCCGGGAAACTCCCGGGGGTGTACGACGTGGGCGTCGGTCGTGACGACGGTCGAGCCCTCGGGGGAACGGTCGCCGTCGGCCGCCGGTGGGTCCACGTCTCTGACCGCACTGTCAGGGACGACCGCGCCGTCGTCGAGCGCCCCCAGCCCGACGTCGGCCGTCGCCGGGTCGCCAAAGCGGTCGGTCACGACGGCGTCGAGCAGGTCGCGGGTGCGCTCGGTGCCCGCCCCGTGGGCGGCGGTGACGGTTGCGTCGCCCGCCGACTCGCCGGTTTCTTCCACGGCGTCGGGCTCGGCCTCGGTCCTGGTCACGGCTGTCGCCTCCCGCCGTAGGCGTGCTGGATGTGGCAGGGCCCCTCGTCGCTCACCATGCAGGCGCCGACGGGGTCCGTCGGCGTACACGCCGTCCCGAACAGGTCGCAGTCGGTCGGGCTGGCGCGACCGCCCATGATGTCGCCACAGATGCACTCGGTCGTCCGGTCGTCGACGGTCGGGCGGTCGATGTCGAACTGCCGGCGGGCGTCGTACTCCGCGTACGACTCCCGGAGCTCGAGCGTTGCGTCGGGCACCTCCGCGACGCCGCGCCACTTGCCGGGGACCCGCTCGAAGACCTCCCACAGCGCCTCGCGGGCAGCCCGGTTGCCGGCGTCGTCGACACACCGGGGGTACGCGTTGGTCACCGAGGCCTCGCCCGCGCTGATTTCCTCGACCAGGATGACCAACCCCGCGAGGATGTCGAGCGGTTCGAACCCCCCGACGACGACCGGCAGGCCGTGGTTCTCGACGACGCTCTCGAAGACGTCCACGCCGGTTATCGTCGCGGCGTGCCCGGCGGCGAGGAACCCGTCGACCTGCGTGTCGGGGTGAGCGGCCACGACGTCCATCGCCGGCGGGACGTACTTGTGGGCCGACAGCACCGAGAAGTTCTCCGGCGGCCCGTCCCGGAGCACGGTCGCTGTCGGCGCGGCGGTGGTCTCGAACCCGGTCGCGAAGAACACCACCTCGCCGTCGGTCTCCGTCGCGACGTCGACCGCTTCCGCGGCGCTGTAGACCGTCCTGACGTCCGCCCCGGCCGACCGGGCGTCGGCGAGGCTCCCGTCGCTGCCGGGCACGCGGACCATGTCGCCGTAGGTGGCCACGGTGTGGCCCGTCTCGGCCAGCGCCACCGCCTCGTCGACCTCCGGCAGGTCGGTGACACAGACCGGACAGCCCGGTCCCATCGCCACCGTCAGGCCGTCCGGCAGGACGCTCCGGAGCCCGAACTCCGCGATGGCCTCCTCGTGTGACCCACAGACGTGCATCACGCGGAGGTGCCGGTCGACGCCGTCGACGAGCGCCCGGAGACGGTCCGTCAGTTCCGTCGCTCGCTCGGGGTCGCGAAACTCCAGCGCTTCAGTCACTGACCTCACCCCGTCCGGTGTCGCCCGCGGCGGCCTGTTCGTACAGTTCGACCGTCCGTTCGACCTGCTCTTCGGGAATCTTCCGAATCGCGAAGCCGGCGTGGTTGAGCACGTAGTCGCCGACGGAGAGGTCGTCGCCGACGACGTCGATTCGGACCCACTTTTCGGCGCCGCGAAACGCCGCGCGGGCCTCATCGCCGTCGATCTCGAGCACCTCGCCGGGGATGCCGAGACACATCACTCGGTCACCTCCGACGCGTCGTCCGGGCCCGATTCGCCGTCCTCGTCCAGCGTGCCGTCCGTCTCCCAGGGGTCCTGTGCGAGCAAGCGGTCGGGCCGAAGCCGACCCCTGACGCTGTGGCCTCGGGCCTCGTGTTCGTCGACCGCCGCCGAGTCGATCCGTCTGTCGCAGTCGTGACAGTACCAGGTCGTGTCCATGCTCGGGTCACCTCCGTCGGTCCCGTGTCGCGGCCGCCGGTCCAGTTCGGCCCGGACGGCGGCCGCCGCCGTCGGTACCGCTGCCGTCACCGGGTCGCTGAGTCCGATCCCGCCCTCGACCACCGCCGGCACCACCCCGACGAGGACCACCCAGTCGGGGAGGTCGTACGCCGACCGACAGGTTCGGAGCGCGTCGCGGAAGGTGATGTCGTGCAGCGTCACCTCCGGGACGCCGCCGGTGAGCGCCGGGTCGCCGCCGGCCGCCCCGGACCCAGCGCGGGGCCGGTCCAGTCGGACCCGGTGGACCGTCCCGGGTGGCCCGTCCGCGTCGACGGCGTCGACGACGACTGCCCGGTCGACGCCGTCCATCGCCTCGAGCGCGAAGAACCCGGTCGTCCCGGCGAAGGCCGCTCGAACGGGCCCGTCCTGTCCGCCTCCGGCCCCCACCACATCGGCGTCGGCGACGAGGCGGTCGAGCACCGCGCGCCCCAGGCCATCGTCGCCCATCGTCGGGTTGCCGACCCCGACGATGGCCACGGCGTCGTGGGCGCCGGTCACCGGCCCCCTCCGGGCGCGTGTGGTTCGACTTCGGTCTCGAAGCGCCCCTCGGGGCTCTCGACGTGGACCGCACACCCCAGACAGGGGTCGAACGACCGGACGGTACGCATCACGTCGGTCGGGTCCGAGACGTCGGGGACCGCCATCCCCTCGACGGCCGACTCGAAGACGCCGGGAACACCGTCGTCGTCACGCGGGCCGAGGTTCCAGGTCGTCGGCGTGACGATCTGGTACTGGTTGACCGTACCGCTGTCGACCTGGACCCAGTGGGAAAGCGCCCCGCGCGAGGCGCCCCAGAAGCCGACGCCGGCGCCGCTGAAGTCGTCGGTCCACTCGGCCTTCGTCGGGGCGTCGGGGTCGACGGCGTCCAGCCACTCGACGAGGCGGTCGCGGACCAGCAGCGTCTCTTGGACGCGAGCGGCCAGCCGGTTGAACGTGCTACTGGCGGCCGCGCCGTTGCCGAGCGTCGCCCGGAGGTCGGCCGGGTCGCGCTCGGCGGCGACGAGTCGCGCCAGCGGTCCGGTCTCCATCGTCCGCCCGCGGTACTTCGGGGCCTTTCCCCACGAGTAGGCACCCGCCTTCTCGGGGTCGGGGTCAGGTGCGGGCGCCTCCGCGGGCCGACCGCCCGACGCGTCCGTGTACCACGCGTGGCCGACGTCCTCGGTGATGCCCTCGACGAGGTCGGTCCGCGTCGGCCGTCGGAGGTTGCCGTCCTCGTAGATGCCGCGTGGGAACACCAGCGACTCGGCCGGGTCGTCGGCGCTCCCGCCCGGCCCGAAGAACATCCCGTTGGCGTAGAAGCGGCCCGGCCCGACGCCGAAGTCGGCGGCGCCGGCCTCGGCGGCGGCGACGAGTATCGAACAGAGGTCGTAGCCGCCGGCACCGCCGTCGGTCGGCTCGCCGCGTTCGTCGTCGCGCGCCCGCTCGACCAGCTCCGGAACCGCGTCGGTCGGCCCGAGCCACTCGTCTATGGCCGCGACGGTCTCGCGAATCTCCGCAAGCGTCTCCGGGTCGGGGTCGGCGGTCACGCCGCCGGGTGCGTACGTGAGCGGGTGCGGCGCCCGCCCACCGAACTCCGTGAAGGCCTGGAGGAGGTCACGCTGGTGGGCCAGCGCGTCCTGGTACCCCGCTCCGTCGACCGGGTCGAGCCGGTCGAAGCCGGTGTCCGCGACCGCGTTCGAGTAGTCCGGTCCGGCGAGGACGAACAGGTGGACGGCGTGGTTCCACAGGAGGAACATCCCCTCCATGATGTCCCGGAGCAGCCGGCCGTTGGGCGGCACGCCGTCGAACACGCCGGCCCGCCCGGCGGCGTCTTCCATGGCCAGGATGGAGGCCTGTCGGTGGCACGTGAAACAGACGCCACAGACCATCTGGGTCACCTGCGGGACGTCCGACGGCTGCCGACCGAGGGTGATGGACTCGACGCCGCGGAACATGTTCATCTCGCTCTCTGCTCGAACGACGTGGCCGTCCTCGACGTGCAGCGTCGTCGAGTGGTGGCCCTCGATGCGGGTCGTGGGGTCGATCTCTATCTCGGGCATTGTCTGTCAGCTATCGCGCGTTGCTCTGTCGTCGGGCCCGGTCAGCGCGACCGGGCCCTCGGGACGCCGCTGACAGATGTCGAGCCAGCGAACGAGGGCGGCGGCGGCCGCGGCACCGGGCAACAGCGGTACCAGGAGGAGACTCACCACCGCTCCGATGAGGGCCCCGACGGGGTTCGTCACCGGACTCGCGTCCGCGACAGCCTCGCGGACGCCGGTGGTCTCGTCGGGGTCGGCGGCGGCGTCGCGGTAGTCACGCTTCGAGTGGCCGTCACGGCCTGCGTCTCCCCGGTCGAGCCCCGGTTCGTAGAACGGGGTGAACCGGTCCCAGAACGCCGGCTCGACGCATCCGATGCAGGGTGCGCCGACGTCACGGCAGATGGTCGTCCCGCCGTTTCGCAGCCGCTTGGAGTCGTCACAGTACGCGTAGACGCCGGCACAGCCTGCCTCGTAGAGGCAGCCGTCGTCGCCGGGATGGTCGGCGAAGTTGCCGCTCTCGTACTCCTCGCGCAGGGAGCAGTCGTCGTGGACGAGCGGGCCGAATATCGGGAGCGGCCGGTTGAACTCATCGAGGACCGGGTCGTGGCCGTGCAACACGGTCGCGAGGGTGAGTAGGACGTGTTCGGGGTGGGCCGGACAGCCGGGGACGTTGACGACGGGCAGGTCCCGCCCGGTCCGGAAGGCCGGACCGAAGACGCCACCGGGGTCCCTGCCGTCGAACTGGAGGCCGCGCGCGCCGGTCGGGTCCGCGCCGACATCGTCGCTGTCGTGTCGACCGGCCGCGGGCAGCCCGCCGTAGGCGGCACAGCTCCCGACGGCGATGACGAGGTCCGCGGCCTCACCGAGCTCTATCACCCAGTCCACGAGCGGTTTCGGGTTCCCTCGCTCGTCGCGGCCGAGCGTGGCCGCCCGCGGTATCTCGACGGGAACCGCGCCCTCGACCACGAGGACGTCCGGACCGGCCCCGAGTGAACCCATCGCCGTCTCGCCGGCCTCGTCCATCAGCGTGGGGTGGAAACTGACCGTCTCGCGGAACTCGCTGAGCACCCCCTCGATGGCGGGGAACTCGTTTTGCAGCATCGACATGGTGCACCCGGTACAGCTCTGTCCCTGCACCCAGGCGACGTCGATCGCACCGGTCGTCACCGTCGAGAGCGACGCCCGGATGTCGGCGGCGTACTGTTCGACGACGTCGCCTCCGTCGTTGTGGTGACAGAGCTCGAGGAAGTCCGGTCGCCGGTCGACTCGCGGGCCTGCATCGTCCGTGGTCGGGGTTCTGGTCGCCATTGTGGGCTGTTCCGGGCGGGTTCGCGCCCGTCGGGGCACGCCCGCCGCTGTATACGTATCTGACGGCTGAAGCTGGATGGATTGTCGACCCCGGTTCCAGGGGTCTTTATAACTCCAGGTGGACCACCGGCGGTCAGCCATCGGTCGCCGGCGGGCCACGCCCGTGCCGGTCGGGGTCGGCGTGGTCCGGTGCCGTCGAGAGACGCGGTTTACCGCGGCCCCGGGCTGTCGTCGTCGAGCACCGCGCGGAGCAGCTCTGACTGGGCCGCCGTGAGGTGTTCAGTGAACGTCGACGGGGCGATGTCGAGTGCCTCGGCCACCTCGGACGCGTTCGACTGCCTGGGGTAATCGAAGTAGCCCATCCGGTAGGCCGTGGCGACCGCCTCGCGCTGACGGTCGGTGAGTCGGTCCCGGTCGACGGGGACGACGTCGCCGCTGCTGTCACCGTCGCCGGACTGCACCAGATAGCGGACCCGGACGTCGTCGTACGCCCCCCGCAGTCGCTCGAGCAACGCCCTGAGTTCGGTGGCGTCCCGCAGGTGGAGGCTCACGTAGAGCGTGCCGTCGGCGACATCGACGTCCGACAGCGGACAGTCGAACTCGGCGATGGTCTGACAGACGCAGTCCTCGCTCTCTCGCTCCAGCTCGTAGACTGCTGCGTCGTCGTAGTCGAACACCCGGTTCACGTCGCCCTCGGGCGCTGTCTCGCTCCCGCTCGAGGCGTCGACGTCCCCGTCGTACTCGAACTGCTCGGTGACGGTCCTGTCGCCGTCACTCCAGGTCACGGACCGGGCCGTGCCCCCCTGCCCGTCGGTGAGGTCGGCGACTGGACAACCGGTCGGGTCGTCGAAGGCGAGTTCCGCGCGGACACCGGGCATGCGCTCGTACCGACCAATAGCACTGCTCGGAAAAACCGCTTTTGCCGGTCGAGGTACCCGGGTCGCCACGATTCGGACCCCGCGGAGACCCCACGCCGTCGCCCGCCCGCCACCCGTCGTCGGCACAGCAACGGGGTCTCGTGACCAGCTGGCACCAGCCCCGGGCGAGCGTCCCGGTCCGACCGAGGGCGACCCGACACCGGCGCCGAGCTGGGCTCGCTTTACGACCGGGGAGTCGCGACGACGGCTCCCGAACCGTGCGTGGGAATCGACCACTCGGAGGTCCTCGCCCGTCACTGCCGGCCCCTGTGGGCGAGGACCCTGTCGGTATCGATGGGTGCTCGGTCCACACGACGCCCGTCGACCGTCGTGGCTTCGGGACGGCAATCACCACTGCCTGCGGGCTCACCTGCACTCGAGAGCGCACGCGCCACTCACAGCGGCGTCCCGCCGCGACGACCCTCGCTCCCGCCCGTGCTCGCCGTGTCCATGAGGTCCGCGACGGTCCCCACGTAGTCGTAGCCCGGGATGATTCCCTCGACGTAGGTCCCCTGGACGTACTCGGCGAAGGCCTTCGCGACGTCGGCGGCCTGATTCGCGTTCCCGAGACTGAACCGGTAGGTGACCACCACCTCGTCGCCGTCGCGCTCGACGACGTACTCGTCGACGTCGACCGACGCCCGGGTCGCCTTCGGGGCGTCCTCGAGTCGGCGCTCGAACGTCTCGAACCAGCCCTCGCGGACCGCCTCGCCGACCTCGTCGCTGGTCGCGGCCTGGAGCGACGGCGCCCGGACCGTCACCTCGATGTCCGTCCGCCACTGCTCGCCCTCGCTCGCGGTGACGTGACCCGTGAAACTCGTCGTCTCGACGGCGTAGCCCGTCCCCGCCGGGACGAACGCCTCGTGCCGGTCGAAGGCGGCCCCGACGTCCGCTGGTACCTCGGTCATCGGGACGGTATTGGCGTCTCGAGCGGAAAAACGCGTCGTCTGTGGCTACTCCCCGAACGCGATGTCGAACAGCGAGACGAGGGTCGCGCCGACCGACGGGACGACCGCGAGCGCGAGCAGGGTCGTCTGTGTCCGTCGCACCCCCCTCGACTGCGTCGCCTCCAGCGCCAGCATACCCGTCCCGACCGCGACGAACAGGTACGAGACCCCCGCGTGTACCCAGAACCCGGGATTGTACTCGGGGACGAGCACGCCGTTCTCGACGGCCGTCGCTCGTCGCGATGTCGACCGTCGCGGCGAACGCCCAGAGCGCCGTCCCGGCGACGAACAGCGCGAACCCCAGGCTCCCGGGCTTGTCACGGTTCCTGATCGGGAGCGCGAGGAACCCCACCGAGGGCAGAATCGCGAGAATCCGGCCCGCAACGAGGAGTTCTGGACTGAGCGACACCGGCGTCCTCACCGTTCGCTACTCTGACGGGGGGTTTGATTATTTGTTCAGGTTCTCATCCCTGGCTCGCAACGGGCTACTGGCTTCACTCCGCGGCCCCGTTCGAGGCAGAGAACCCGAGGGATGGGATTCGAACCCGATGCCAGATCTCGCTTCGCTCGGCCTGCCGTAGTTCGAATCCATCCGGTGCACATTCACGCCTCTCACATCCGTTCGAGGCAGAGAACCCGAGGGATGGGATTCGAACCGAAATCAGACGTGCTCGCATCGCTGCGCGCGACTGATAGGCTTCGAATCGCCATCTGTTAGATTTTCACGCCTCTCACATCCGTTCGAGGCAGAGAATGCGAGGGATGGGATTCGAACCCATGGACCCCTACGGGAGCGGGTCTTAAGCCCACCGCCATTGGCCAGCCTAGGCGACCCTCGCGCACTCGGTCATGCACACCGAGGGGGAAAACGGGTTTCGGTTACCAGTCGACCGAGAGGGTGCCGTCGCCGTGGGGGTCGGGCGCGACCTCCTCGTTCGTTCGGCGGTCGACGACGTGGATGATGCCACGTCCCTTCTTCGCGGGGCAGGCCTCTGCGGCCGCGACGTTGTGGTCCAGGTCCTCCTCGCCGATGAAGTAGGCCCGCGGGGTTGCGATGCCGGTGTCGAGGTCGAGGTTCCAGTTCCGCGAGACCTCGGCGCACTTCCCGGCGCCGAAGCACTTGTTGGCCTCGAAGATGATCTTGTAGGGCTTTGCCTCGACGGGCGGGGCGTCCTGTTCGCCGAACTCGCTTGGGTCGACGGTGTCGTCGGCCTCGGTCATCGGTGTCCGTTCGGCGTCGACGGTCTTTCGATTGTCGGTTCCCGCGAGCGCTCAGTCGACGAGCGCGACCTCGTCGCCGACGCGGACGGTCCCGCCGCGGTCGGCCGGGGTGACCCTCGCGATGAGCATCACGGTGTAGTAGTGGTCGAAGGCGGCCCGGTCGGCGAAGTCGGGGAACGTGGCCTCGCGGCGCTGGACGAACCGTTCGCGGAACTCCGGCGTCGGGTCGCCGGTGTCGGGGTCCCGCTCGGGGACGACACAGCGGCCACAGGGGGTGCCCCCCTCGAAGCGGACGTCGCCGACCCGGAAAGACGGGGCGTCCGTCCCGACGAAACGGTCCTCCCAGAACGCCGGGACGCCACCGACCTCGACGTTGGCCCGGAGCCGTCGCCGCACGCTCTCGACGGTGACCTCCTCGAACCACGAGGCGACGGTCTCCAGCGTGGCCGTGCTGACGACCGACGGCCCCAGTTCGCGGCGGTCGACGAAGCCCAGCTCGGCGTCGCGCTCGAGCGAGAGGTCGAGGCCGAAGACCGACCCGAACCACGCGGCCGCTCGCTGGCGGCCGGTCTCGTCGCCGACGTCGAACGTCGCGGCGCCGTGGCCGGGCGCCGAGACCGAGAGCCGCCCGGTCTCGGGGTCGTAGTCCGTCGCCACGTCGTGGACCCGGTCGGTCCGTTTTCCGTTGACGACGTCGCCGTCCCCGTCGAACAGCGCGAACTCGCGGTCGTGGGCCAGCGTGCCGCCGCCGATCAGGCGCGCGACCTCGCGGTCGACGCCGTCGAATCCCTTCACCGGGTAGACCGTGAGCCGCTCGACGTGTGCCATTGCGAGACCGAAGTCGGCCGTGCTATTGAGGGCTGTGGCCCCGAGCGCCGATTCGGGACGTTTTATTGTATCCTCCTGAATATACTCGCCCAATGGTACAGCACACACGGACGCTCGATTTCAAGATCGCGTTCGCGATCGGCCTCGGGACCATGATCGCGGCGGGCATCTTCTCGCTGTCGGGGACCGCCGTCGCCGCCATCGGGTCCAGCGCCGTCATCGCGTTCGTCATCGCCGCGGCCATCGCGGGTGTCACCGCCGCCGCCTACTCCGAGTTCGCCTCCATCTATTCGGAGAACGGCGGCGGCTATCTCTTCTGCTCACAGACGTTCGAGGACCGTGACCTCCTGACCTACGCCATCGGGATGTCGCTGTTCTTGGGCTACACCGGGACGACTGCCTTCTACCTGGCGACGATGGACGAGTGGTTCTTCCGCTTCGTCCTCCCCGAGTGGCTCCACTTCCTGCCCCACGGGACCACGGGTGTCGTGACCGCACTCCTGCTGGGCGTGCTCAACGCCCGTGGGACCGAGGAGAGCGGGGGGTTCCAGCTCATCGTCACCGGCGCGAAGGTGGCCGTCCTCATCGCCTTCATCGCCGGCGCGTTCACGTTTCGTGGCCCCGGCACCGCCGTCGGCAACTTCGCGACGAGTTTCGGCGGTGACGCCATCAGCATCCTCGCTATCTCCGCGCTCGCGTTCATCACCTTCTTCGGGTTCTCCGCCATCGCCGCCAGCGCGGGCGAGATCATCGAACCACAGCGGACCGTCCCCCGGGCCATCGCGGCCAGCATCGTCACGGTGACCGTCCTCTACGCGCTGGTCATCATCGCGATGGTGAACTCGCCGGTCCCCGCCGAGGTCATCGCTCAGGAGGGCGAGACGGCGATGGGGCGGGTCGCTGCGGGCTTCCTCGGCAGCATCGGCGAGTCGCTCATCGTCGCCGGCGCCATCTTCTCGATGGTGTCGGCGTCGAACGCCTCCGTGCTGGCGGCCAGTTCCATCGGCTCGCTGATGGGCCGGCAGGGTCAGGCTCCGCGGCGCTTCTCGCGCATCCACCGCGAGTACGGGACGCCGTTCTGGAGCGTCACCACTGCGACGGTGACGATCATGGTGCTCATCGTCGTCTTCATCGGCGTCTTCCCGACCGAGGGTGGTCTCGGGGACGCCATCGGCCTCAACCTGGGCCTGACCGCGCTCACCGGATTCGCGACGCTGAACCTCCTCCTGCCGCTGGCGGTGGTCAACGTCGCGCTCATCTACTCCCGGCGGAAGTACCCCGACATCGACCGTGGCTTCCGGGTCCCCGGCGTCCCCGTGGTCCCGGTCATCGGCGTGCTCGCGAACCTGGGACTCATCTACAACCTTCCGGACCGAGGGGTCGTCACCGGTCTGGTCCTCACCGGCGCGCTCGTCGTCGCTTACCTCGCCTGGGGCGGCAAGCCCGACACCGAGGAGATGTTCCACGAGGTCGTCCCCGAGACGCCGAGCCCCGGTGTCACCGAAGCCGAGGCCGCCGCACCCGGCGAACAGTTCCGCGTGCTTGTCCCCATCGCCCGCCCCGACCGGACGCTGCGGTACGTGAAACTCGCCGCCGCGCTCGCGAACGTCTCCGACAAGGACGCCATCGTCCACGTGCTGAACGTCACCCAGGTCCCCGACCAGACGCCGTGGGAGACGGTCGTCGAGACGGCCTCGAAGCGCACCGAGATAATCCAGGAGGAGGTCGACGGCGCCAACCTCGACGTCGACTACACCGTCGAGGGCCACACCTGCCGTGACATCGCCTTCGACATCCTCCAGACCGCCCGTGACGACGAGGCCGACCTCATCCTGATGGGCTACCCCGAGCGCCACCAGGAAGTCACCGAGACGGTCGAGCGCGAGGCGCCCTGTGACGTCTTCTTCGCCGACGAGACCGTCGACGAGTCGGACCTCGAGGTCATCAACATCGGCGCGGGCGGGGGTCCCCACCACCAGGCCGTCCTCCCGCTGGTGAACGCGCTGGGCCAGCGGGGCAGCGTGCTCCACCTCATCAACGTCTCCTCCGGCGAGGCCGGGGCCGACGAGACGCCCGGGACGACGCTGGACGCGCTGGAGGGCGTCGAGACCACGCAGGTCCACAACGTCCGGGCGAGCTCGGTCGCGGACGGCCTCGTCGAGACGGCCGCCGAGAACGGCGGCGTGCTGGTCATCGGGGCTTCCAGGGACCGCTGGCTCCGCCAGGCCATCTTCGGCAACACGCCCGACGAGGTGGTCGCACTCGCCGCCGAACGGGGCGTCCCCGTGCTGGTGTACGCCAGCCAGACGCCGCTGTCGGACCGCCTGACGGAACGGCTGTTCCCGATCACGCGGTACCTCAGAAAGCGGTTCTCGCGCAAGGGGTCCAAGCGCGGCGGGAGCCCCGACTGGGGCTGACGCGTCGCCCGGCACACAGGCTTAAGCCCTCCTCGCCTGTCTCTCGAGTCGTGACTCGATCGCTGCACGAGGACGTCGCGGCGTTACTGGACGACCTGGCCGCGTCCGGCAGGCCCGATATCGCCGACCTGGCCGTCGAGAGCGCACGGCGGGTCCACGACGACCTCCTGGCGGTTCCGAACGACGACCGCGACCCGGTGGCCCGCGTTCGAAACGTCGAGGTACCGGGCCCGAATGGCCCGGTCGGCCTCCGCATCTACGAACCGGCCACGTCCGGGCCCCGCCCGCTGTTCGTCTACGTCCACGGCGGCGGCTGGGTCTTCGACACCGCCGACGGCCACGACCACCTCGCGCGGGCCATCGCGAACGCGGGCGAGTGCACCGTCGTCTCCGTCGACTACCGCCTGGCGCCGGATCACCCGTTCCCCGCGCCGCTGGCGGACTGCTACGCGGCGACGGAGTGGGTCGCCGCCCACCCGGACGCCCTCGGCGGCGACCCCGACCGCCTCGTCGTCGGCGGGGACAGCGCCGGCGGCAACCTCGCGGCCGCGACCTGTCTCCGGGCCCGCGACGCGGACGGGCCGGCCATCGCCCACCAGGTGCTCGTCTACCCGGTCCTGGACCGGAACTTCGCGACGGACTCCTACCGGGAGAACGCGGAGGGATACCTCCTCACGCGGTCGGCGATGCGCTGGTTCTGGGACCACTATCTCGAGAGTCCCCTCGACGCGGCGAATCCCTACGCCGCGCCCCTGCGGGCCCGTGACCTCTCGGGGCTGCCGCCCGCGACGGTCGTCGCCGCCGAGTTCGACCCGCTCCGTGACGAGGACGTCGCGTACGCCGAGCGGTTACGCGACGCGGGCGTCCCGGTCGAACTGCGGCGCTACGAGGAGATGATCCACGGGTTCCTCCCGATGCTCGCCGACCCGGAACTCGACGCCGCCCGCGAGGAGGTCGCCGCCATCGGCCGGACGATACAGTCCCTGGAGTGACTCAGCGGTTGATCTCGACCGACTCGAGTCGGATGTCCGCGGTCGGGTTGTCGCTGTGGTCCGTCTCCGTGCTCCCGATGGCCTCGACGACGTCCATCCCCTCCGTGACTTCGCCGAAGACGGCGTGTTTGCCGTCGAGGTGGGGCGTGGCCGAGAGCGTGATGAAGAACTGCGAGCCGTTGGTGTTCGGGCCGCGGTTCGCCATGCTCAGTTTCCCGGGGCCGTCGTGGCTCAGGTCGTCGTGGAACTCGTCGTCGAAGGTGTAGCCCGGGCCACCCTTTCCGGTCCCCGTCGGGTCGCCCATCTGGATCATGAAGTCGTCGATGACCCGGTGGATCTCGATGTCGGTGTAGAGCGGGTCGATGCGCTTCTCGCCAGAGTCGGGGTCCTCCCACGCGCCGGTGCCGGGGCCGACCTCGGTGCCCTCGTAGTCGTCTGCCCCGTCCGCCAGGCCGACGAAGTTCGCGACCGTGTTCGGAACCTTCTCGTCGTACAGCTCGACCTCGATGTCGCCCTCGGTGGTGTGTAGCGTGGCAGTCAGCTCACTCATACCCGGCCCGAGGACGGCGGGCGGGAAAAGCCTGCCCACTGGGGTCGACGGGAGCGGACCCGACGGTTTTTTGCTCGTCGCCTGACCCCTTCCGGGCATGCACATTCTCGTCACGGGCGGGGCGGGCTTCATCGGCGGCCACCTCGCCGAGCGGTTCGCCCGCGACGGCCACGACGTCGTCGTGCTGGACAACTTGGACCCGTTTTACGACCTGGACATCAAGCGCCACAACGTCGAGGCAGGTCGCGAGGCGGCGACCGAGGGCGGCGGGAGCTACGACCTGATCGAGGGCGACGTCCGTGACGCCGAGCTGGTGGCCGACCTGGTGACCGACGCGGAGTACGTCTACCACCAGGCCGCCCAGGCGGGCGTCCGCCCGAGCGTCGAGAACCCCCGCAAGTACGACGCGGTGAACGCCGACGGGACGCTGAACGTCGTAGACGCCTGCCGCGACGAGGGGATCGAACGGTTCGTGATGGCCTCCTCGTCGTCTGTCTACGGCGTCCCGCAGTACCTCCCGTACGACGAGGTCCACCCGACGACGCCCGTCTCGCCCTACGGTGCGTCGAAGCTGGCCGCGGAGCGCTACGCCTGTGCCTACGGCGAGGTGTACGACTTCCCGGTCGTCGCGCTGCGCTATTTCACCGTCTACGGCCCGCGGATGCGCCCGAACATGGCCATCTCGAATTTCGTCTCGCGCTGTATGAACGACGAACCGCCCGTCATCTACGGCGACGGCACCCAGACGCGGGACTTCACGTACATCGAGGACGTCGTCGAGGCGAACGTCACCCTCTTAGAGGAGGACGCCGCCGACGGCGAGGCGGTCAACATCGGTTCGACGGACAACATCGAGATCAGGACGCTCGCCGAGGAGATCCGCGACCAGATCGCGCCGGACCTCGAGCTGGTCTACGAGGAGCGCCACGACGCCGACGCCGAGCACACCCACGCCGACACGTCGAAGGCCGGCGAGTTGCTGGGCTACGAAGCGAGCCACACCATCCGCGAGGGCGTCTCGAAGTTCATCGACTGGTACGAGGAAAACCGCGAGTGGTACGAACCCCTCGTCCGGCGCTCCTGAGGGCGACTCCGGTGGTGCTCTCAGAGCCGCCCGACCAGCGCTGGCAACAGCGCCGTGACGAAGACGATGGCCAGCCACCCGGCGAAGTTCCACCAGGGGACGCCGTGGAAGCGCGGCCGCGAGACCCGCGAGGGCGGGTAGCGCCACAGGCCGTCGCGGACGCCGATCGGGTCCGTCGCCACGTCCGACAGCGTCGCGAGGACGGCGGCGAGTGCGGCCGCTGGCACCACCTGTGGAATGGCCAGCAGGGCGAGGCGGTAGAACAGGTAGACGACCGCAGGCCACACCAGGACCACCGTGACGGGGACGCCCGCGACCCGTGGTTCGATGGTGTGTTCGAGCAGGCCAAGCCGAACGACAGCGGCCTCGAGGACGAACGCCAGGGCCGCGCCACCGACAAAGAGCGCGGCGGCGTCGGCAAGCGGCCACGTCACGAGCGCGTGGGCCACTGCGAGTGCGACCAGCACGAGGTTCGTCACCTGGAAGCGACGGCGAGCGTCCATCGGTGGCACGTCGGGCCGACGCGACAAAGGTGGTTCGGGAGGGGGGATGACTGTTCACCGCCGCCACGCCGTTTCTGTCCACGTCTCACTACACCTGACTGTGACGGCGGTCTCGACTCACTCCTCGAGCAGCCGGAAGGCGATGTCGCGCCCGCAGGTCTGACTGAGCGATATCCAGAACCGCGCGAGGTGCTCCAGGTGCTCGGCGGCGTCGATGTCGCCGGCCCGCAGCGGGTCGAACCCGAGGTCCCTCGCCAGCGCCCCGACGAGGTCGCAAGCCTCCGGGTCGTCGCCGGCAATGAACATCGTCGCGGGGCGGCCCTCGATCACCGGATCGGCCATCCGCTCGGCCCCGACGGTGTTGAACGCCTTGACGACGCGGGACTGTGGCACCGTCTCCGCCAGGCGGAGGGCCAGCGAGCGGTCGTCGCTCGCGAAGGGGTACTCGTTGGTGGTGTCGACGACGGCTTTCTCGGCGAGCTCGTTCTCGAGGTAGGCGGCGACGTCGGTCACCGCACCTGCCGGGAGTGCCAGGACGACGGCGTCGCCGAAGGCGGCGGCCTCGCGCTGGCCCCTGACCTGGACTCGGGGACCCTCCGCCGCCGTCGAGTCGGGCGTCCGCGACCCGAGGACGACGTCGTGTCCCGCCGCCGTCCACCCCGACGCCAGTGCGCTCCCGACCGCCCCCGTCCCGATGATGCCGATATCCATACGCGACATACAGACTACATGCTCGAAAGCGTATCGCCAACCGGCACCGGATTTTTCACCGCCCGCCGCGACCACCGACCTGTGACAGACGACAGGGACCCGGAGGATACGCTCCGGGAGTGGAAAGCCGCCATGCAGGGCGAACACGCCGACGCCATCGCGAACCCGGACCCCGACGCGGACCACCGCATCGAGGGGGTCACGCAGGTCTCCTACCGCGTGTACTTCGCCTACGACGAGGACGCGGAGACGCTCGAACGGGACCGCACCGAGCGGGTCGACGACCTCTCTGACCCCGAACTGCGCGCCTGCTCCTGTGGGGTCCGTGGCATGACCCCCGAGGAGGCGCTCGCACACGTCCGTGCGGCACGGGAGTCGTAAATGCCGGCGACCGCCAGCGAGACGGTCCGGGTGTACTACGCGGCGCTCAGGGCCGGCGACCCGCTGGGTCGGTTCTTCGCCGACGCCTGCACCGAGGACGACCCCGTGGTGAAGTTCGGCATCTCCGAGCGCCTCGTCGGGACCGACGCCGTCCGCGAGGGCCTCCGGTCCCAGACGACCACCACGCGCGACTGGACCGTCGAGAGCGACGCGCTCCGGGTCACCGAACGGGAGCGACACGCGTGGTTCGCCGACCTGGTGCGACTGGGGTGGACCGACCTGGAACGCGACGCCGCGTACGACCTCGAGACGCGGTGGAGCGGGACGCTGGAGCGCCGACCCCCGACCAGCGACGGCCCCGGCGACTGGCGGTTCGTCGGGATGCACGTCAGCACGGCACGGGGCCTCTGAGCGGGGCCGAACCGAGTCCCCTATGGGACTCCGGGCCGGCACTGCCGACGTGGACCACCGATTCCGTACCGTCGCCCTCTTCGTCACGCTCGCCGTTCTCTGGGGCTTCTCGTTTCTCGCGATAGCCGTCGGCCTGGAGTCGCTCGACCCCGTCCTCTTTGCCGCCTTCCGGTACGACGTCGCCGCCGTGTTGCTGCTGGGGTACGCGCTGGTCGGCGAGCGCGAGTGGCTCCCGACGGACCGCGCCAGCCTCGTGGCGATACTGGCCGGCGGCCTCTTTCTCATCGCCGGCAACGGCTTCCTCTTCGTCGGCCAGCAGACCGTCCCGAGTGGGGTGGCGGCCATCCTCCAGAGTCTGGTGCCCATCGCCACGTCGCTGTGGGCGCTGGGGTTGCTCCCCGAGGAACGCCTCTCGGCACGGGGGGTCGTCGGTATCCTGCTGGGCTTTCTCGGCGTGGCCCTCGTCGTCCGCCCGAACCCGACGAACCTGCTCGGGACGGGCGTCGTCGGCCGCCTGCTCGTCCTCTGTCAGGTGCTCTCTGTCTCGCTGGGCGGCGTCCTCGTCCAGCGCGCCCGGCCGACGCTGGGGAACGCGGCGCTGTCGGGGTGGTCGATGCTCGTCGGCGCGCTCGTCCTCCACGGCGTCAGCCCCACCGTCGGCGAGTCGTTCGCGCTCCCCGCGACGCCCGTCGCGTGGGCCGCCGTCGCCTATCTCGGCGTGTTCGCCACCGCCGTCGCCTTCTTCATCTACTACACGCTGCTGGACGTCCGGGGCGCGCTGGAGACGTCGCTGGTGGCGTACCTGGTGCCCGTGGTCGCCACGGTCGCCGGCGTCCTCGTCCTCCGGGAGTCCGTGACGCCGCTGACGATAGTCGGCTTCCTCGTCGTCGCGAGCGGCTTTCTCGTCCTCAAACGCGAGGCCATCGCGGCGCTCGCGGCGGAGATTCGCGCCTGACCCTCAGAACGTCTTGAGGTCCTCGAGCACCGCCGCGGCGCTCCCGTCGTCGATAGCGGCGCGGGCCTGCTCCAGGCCGTCCTCGATGGTGTCGGCGTCCTGGCCGGCGTAGATGCGCAGCGCGGCGTTGAGCGCGACGGCGTCGGCGAAGCCGTCCTCGCGCTCGCCCGCCAGTACCGCCTCGGTGACGGTCGCCGATTCGGCGGCCACGTCAGCCACCTGCAGGTCCTCGCTCGTGAGGTCCATGCCGTACTCGGCGGTCAGGATCTCGAAGTCGGCGATGTCGTCGTCGTCGGACTCCGAACCCTCGACGGGCCACTCGGCGACGATGGTGTCGCCCGGGCGCACGTCGTCGTAGCCCTCCATCCCCTGGAAGAACAGGGCGCGCTCGACGGTGCTCTGCTCGGACTCGGCGAGCGTGCGGGCCATCTTCTTCGCGAACGCGAGGTGGTAGAAACTCCCCAGGTGGACGCTGGCGTCGGCGGGATTGGCCAGCGTCTCGACGGTGTTGACGAACGAGCGGACGCCCATCTCGTCGCGCCGGTCCCAGAGAGCGTGGATACCCGGGTTGAAGTTCGGCTGGTAGTAGAAGCCGAAGCCGACCTCGTCGACCATGTCGGCGCTCTCCCGGGGCTCCAGCTCCGTCCGGACGCCCAGTTCGTCGAGCACGTGCTTGTAGGCGTCGTGTTTCTGTGTCGGGATGCGGTCGCCGGAGTGGGTGACGATCGGCGTCCCGGCCGCGGCGGCGACGACCCCGGAGGCGACACCGAGGATGGCCGACCGGTCCTTGCCGTCGTAGTTCGCGCCGCAGTCGACGGGGTCGACGTCCGGTTCGGCCGTCTCGACCGACTCCTCGCGCATGACGTCGACGTACGCGCCCAGCTCCTCGGGCGTGTTGCGCTTCCAGCGGTTGGCGAGCCAGAACGCCCCCAGCGTGAGCGGTTCCGGTTCGCCGTCGAGGATGCGCTGGAACGCCTCGCGTGCCTGCTCGCGGGTCATGTCCTCGGCCGACTTGTGCCCGGAGCCGACGACTTCCGTCATCAGTCGTTTCAGCGGCCATTCACCGTACTCCCGCGTCGCTTGCGCCATGGGCCGGGGTTGGGGTTTGAGTTCAAAAGCGGTGTCGCTTCGTTCTCACCTCGCGAGAATGCCTTCCCAGCCCGAAAGTGATACACTCGTTCACCCCTAAGCGGTGGCAATGAGCCTCCAGTCGGGTGATTGGCGCGAGGACATCGACGACGTGGACGCCGCGCTCATCGACGAGTTCCAGAGCGACTTCCCCGTCCGGGAACGACCCTTCGAGGCCGTCGGGGCGCACCTGGGCATCTCGCCCGAGGACGCACTGGAACGCGTCGAACAGCTCCGCGACGCCGGCGTCTTCCGCCGGTTCGGCGCGGTGCTCAACCCGCCGGTCATCGGCTCCTCGACGCTGGCGGCCGTCAGCGCCCCCGAGGACCGCTTCGACGAGGTGGCCGAGGTCGTCAACGGCTACCGGCAGGTGAACCACAACTACGCCCGCGACCACGAGTGGAACATGTGGTTCGTCGTCACCGCCGGCTCGAGGGAGACACGCGACGAGATCCTGGCCGACATCGAGGCCCGAACCGGGCTGTCGGTGCTCGTCTTGCCGATGCTGACCGACTACTACATCGACCTGGAGTTCCCGGTCGTCAACGGGGATCGGTTTGCCAGGGAGTCGATAGAGCACACCGACGCCAGCGCCACGCGCATCAGCGAGGACGCCACCTCCGACCTCTCGGCCCTCGACCGGCGCATCCTGCTGGAGATCCAGGCGGGGTTCCCGCTCTCGGCGACGCCCTATCGGGACATCGCCGAAGCGGTCGAGGCCGACGTGACAGACGTCCTCGATGCAATCGAGGGTCTGCTCGCCGACGGCTGCATCAAGCGCATCGGCTGCGTGGTCAACCACATCACGACGGGGTTCGACAGCAACTGCATGGTCGTCTGGGACGTCCCCGACGGGGAACTCGACGCGCGCGGGGAGGCCGTCGGCGAACTCCCGTACGTCACGCTCTGCTATCACCGCCCGCGTCGGCCCGACCAGGACTGGCCGTACAACCTCTTTACCATGATCCACGGCCGGGAGGCCGACGCCGTCGACGCCAAGATCGACGAACTCGCCGCCGACCATCTCCCCTTTGCCCACGACCGGCTCTACTCGACGGCGACGCTGAAACAGACCGGCGCGCGCTACGACGACATCGTCGGCGAGTGAGTCGCCGGGCTCGTCGATGCCGAACGTTCCGTCCCGGATCCCGATCTGTCCTTCCGAAAGCACTAACCGCGTCTCGTCCTAACGGCGGGTCAATGAGCCAGCAACTCCCGGACGTGCAGGCCTCGAGTCCGGACGTGACAGTCGGTCTGAACCGCGTCGGCGTGACCGGCGTCGAGAAGCTCCTCAAGCTGGGGCGGAAGAACCAGGCCCCCATCGTGCTCATGGCCGAGTTCGAGGTGTTCGTCGACCTCCCGTCCTGGCGCAAGGGGGCCGACATGTCCCGGAACATGGAGGTCATCGACGAGACGCTGGAGACGGCCGTCTCCGAGGAGGCCTACCGCGTCGAGGACGTCTGTGGGGACGCCGCCGAACTCCTGCTCGAGAAGCACGACTACACGACCCGGGCCGAGGTCAGGATGGAAGCGGAGTACGTCACCCGCGAGAAGACGCCGGAGTCCGGGATGGCGACACAGTCGACCGCCGACATCATCGCCTCGGCGTCGGCGACCGAGGAGGGAACCAGCGAGGAGATCGGCGCCCGCGTCGTCGGCATGACCGTCTGTCCCTGCTCGCAGGGGATGTCGACGGCCCGCGCCCGCGAGACCCTGCGGGGGCTGGACGTCGAGGACGAGGTCATCGAGGAGTTCCTGGCGAACGTCCCACAGCCGGGCCACTCCCAGCGGGGCCACGCCACGCTGACCGTCGAGAGCGAGGGTGCGCCCGAGGTCGACCTGAACGAGCTCATCGAAGTCGCCCGCGACTCGATGAGCGCGCGCATCTACAACCTCGCGAAGCGGCCCGACGAGGACCACATGACCTACGAGTCCCACCGGGACGCGAAGTTCGTCGAGGACTGCGTGCGGGCGATGGCCGAGGGGGTCGTCGAGCACTTCCCCGACCTCCCGGACGACGCGGTCGTCACGATGAAACAGTCCAACGACGAGTCCATCCACCAGCACAACGCCCACGCCGAACGGGTCGCCGAGTTCGGGACGCTCCGGACGGAGGTCGAAGCGGACCGCCTCGCCGACGACTGAGGCCGGGGCTCAGGGCGGCCCGATGGGCGTCGCGTCCTCCCAGTGTTCCTCGAAGGCGTCGCGGACGTCCCGGGTGAACTCCGGGTCCTTCAGGTCGATGACGCCGAACGTTTCCTCCCGTCCCAGCGGGTGGGGAACCTCGATGCACACCTCGACGTCGTCGATGAGCTCGAACGTCGTCGAGACGTTCTGACTCGCCCGGGCGGCGTAGTTCTCGTAGGGCGAGAGTCGCTCGTAGTACTCGCGGTTGGCGGCGTCCGGGAGGCTCTCGAAGAGGTCCGGGCGGACCAGCAGGGACACCTCGACGCCGCGTTCCAGCGCGGCCTCGAGCTGGTCGACGATGCGTTCGGTCGCCGCGAGGATGTCCATCTGTCTCGCGGGTGCGGTCCCCACGACGACGATGTGGTCGTCGGCGGCCGCCAGGCGCTCGAGCAGGAGGTCCAGCGTCTCCTCGGGCCCGACCGCCGCCGTCCAGAACGGCTCCTCGACCGGGTCGCCGGTCTCCAGCTGGTCGCCCAGGTCGTCGACGATGTCCTCGTACTGCTGGGCCTTCTCGTCGAGCTCGCGTTTCTTGTCCTCGAGCAACCGGTCCAGTGCCGTGTCCGGTTCGACGGCGACGTACTTCTTGGGGCGACTCGCCGTCTGACTCCGCACCAGGTTGTACGTCTCGAGGCTGTTGAGCACGTCGTAGACCCGCCCCATCGGGACGTCGCTCGCCCGGGACAGCTCTTTCGCCGTCGTCGGACCGGTCTCGAGCAGCGAGCGGTACGCCCGCGCCTCGTACTCGGAGAGCCCCAGGTCGCGTAGGCTGGCCATGGTCGTGCCTGACACCCGGGTCGCAAAAACTTATCGGGCGTTTACTGTTTTCACCGGCCGCTTGCGACTGCTCACCGGTCGCCCTCGCCGTCGGTGAGGACGGCCTCCAGGTCGGCCGGCGTCGACGCCGACCCGGCGACGGCGCCGTCCTCGACCAGCCGGGCGGTCCCGTCGCCCTCAGGGTCGGGGACGACGGCGGTCTCGTGGTCGACCAGGCGCAGCGCCGCCCGGTGGAGGTCCGTCCCGGCCGCGGTGCCGACGGTAACGTGGCGGGAGTCCTGGAGACGGGCCGCGACGGCGGCGTAGCCCGCCACTTCGACGCCCATGCGCTCGGCCGCGCCGGCGAACGATTCGACGGCCTCGCGGGCCGTCTCGCGGTACCGGTCGTCACCGGTCAGGGCCGCGAGGTCGACCAGCGCGTCGGCCAGTTCGACCGTCGCGTCCAGCGGGTGCAGCGACCGGCCACAGAGTCCGGCCCCGCTGTCGGGGCCGTCGCGGAACGCGCCACTCGCCTGCCGGCGGTGCTCGACGGTCCAGTCGGCGACGGCTTCGGCGGGGCCGGCCTCGCCCAGTACCTGCCAGCTCGTGGTCAGCCCCTGGAGCAGCTGGGCCTGGTCGCCCAGCAGCCCCGACTCGCTGTCCGCGCCGTCGTAGTGGGTCACCTCGCCGCCGTCGAGGAGCGTCGCACAGACGTGGTCCCGAGCGCGGCGGGCGTACGACGCCGCCCGCTCGTCGTCCGTGTAGGCGTGGTACCAGCACAGCGCGTCGACGGCCAGGCCGTTCCGGTCGGCGAACACCGTCTCGTCGACGTGGGGCGTGTCGGCGTCCTCGCGCTCGCCGGCGCTCATCCGGTAGTAGTCGTCGTCCCCGGCCTGGCTGCCGGCGAAGGCGTCGCCCGTCCAGAGGTCCGTCGTGAGGTACTCGACGGTCCGGTGGGCAGCGTCGCGGTAGGCCTCGGTCCCGGTGTACCGGTAGCCGAGCGCGAACGCCCGGACGAGCGCCGCGTTCTCGTCCAGCAGTTTCTCCCGGCGCGGGTTCCCCCAGTTGCGCTCGGTGGCGTACCGGTAGAAGCCGCCGTCGTAGGTGTCGAGCAGGTGGGTCCGGACCGCCTCGAGTGTGCGCGTCGCCTGGTCGCGCGCCCTGACCAGCGCGAACTCGATGGTCCGTGGCAGCGGGAACTTCACGTCTCCTCCCCAGCCGCCGAACTCGTCGTCGAACGACCCCAGCAGCTGCTCTATCATGTGCTCCTCGATGCGGGGACGCAGCGCGCCGGCCGGTGGCGCTTCGTCCTGCAGTTGTCTGGGGACCGACCCCGCGGCCTCGCCCCGGGCGTCCCAGGACTCCCGGACGCTGTCGAGGATGCCCCGGAACCCCTCGGGGCCGAGAAACGTCGCGCCCGTGATGACCTCGCCGGCGGGCGTCAGGAACACCGTCGACGGGAACCCGCCCATCGTGTAGCGCTCGCGGACCCGGGGGTTCCGGTCGGCGTCGACCCGGACGGGCACGAACCCGTCGTTGATGTTGGCCGCGATGCGTGGCTCGCCGAACGTCGCCCGGTCCATCGCCCGACACTCCGCGCTCCAGGGCACCGAGAGCGACAGCAAGACCGGCTTGCCGGCGCCGGCGGCGCGCTCGAAGGCCGCTGGCCCCCACTCGCGCCACTCGACTTTCGTGTCCGCCGCGAACTCGTCCATGGCGTCGTGTCGGTGACGGGCGTACAAATGCCCTCTCATGGGGGACGAAAGACCGAACTGTCGGCCGCCCCAGTTTCGGGTATGGCCAGCCAACAGGCCCGCGCCGCCGATTCGGGACCGGTCACGCCCGGGGACCGACCCCCGACGCTCGGGCGCGTCCCCTGGGTAGACAACACGCTCGCGATGCTCCGGGACCCGCTGGGTTTCTACGACCGCGTGGGCCGACACGAGGCCGACGTCGTCGGCTATCACGTCGCGCGGACGAGGGGCTACTTCGTCACGCATCCGGACCTCGTCGAGCAGGTGCTGGTCACCGACGCCAGCGACTACGAGAAAGGACAGCTGCTCTACGACACGCTCGGGCAGTTCATCGGCGAGGGCCTGTTCCTGCTCGAGGGTGAGGAGTGGCAGCGACAGCGGACGGCGCTCCAGCCCGCGTTCTACCGCGAGCGCATCGAGACGTACGGCGAGACGATGACCGGCTTCGCGAGCGAGACGGCCGACGGGTGGACCGACGGCCAGACGACGACCGTCCTGCCCGAGATGCAGTCGCTCACCCTCCGAATCCTCGGGAAGACGCTGCTCGACGTGGACGTCGACGCGACGGCCGCCGCGCTCGAACCGCTGCTGGACGCGCTCCGTGACCGACTCGACCCCCGGACGCTCTCTGCGTACCTCCCGCTGTCGGTGCCCACGCCCGTCAACCGACGGGTCCGGCGGACGCGGGCGGCCTTCGAGTCGACGCTCGACGAGGTCGTCGCCGCGCGCCAGCGCGAGGACGCCGCGACGCGCGAGGCCCGCGACGACGTGCTCTCCCTGCTGCTGTCGCTCGACGAGGAGACGATGGACCGGGAGCGTCTCTCTCACCAGCTGCTCACCTTCCTCGTCGCCGGGCACGACACGACGGCGCTGACGCTCACTTACGCCTGGTTCCTGCTGGCGAACCACCCCGACGCACAGCGGAAACTGCACGCCGAACTCGACGCGACGCTGGACGGCGCGGACCCGACGCCGGCGGACCTCTTCGAGTTGCCCTACCTCGATGACGTGCTCGCGGAGGTCCTGCGGCTCTACCCGCCCGCGTTCACCGTCTTCCGCCAGCCCACGACGCCGGTGACGCTGGGCGGCTACGACGTCGGCCCCGAGGCGCAACTGACGCTCCCGCAGTACCTCGTCCACCGCGATGCGCGGTGGTACGACGACCCCGACGCCTTCCGGCCCGAGCGCTGGACCGACGAGTTCGAGGCCGCCCTGCCCGACTACGCCTACTACCCCTTCGGCGGCGGGCCGCGTCACTGCATCGGGATGCGCTTTGCCCGCGTGGAGGCGAAACTCGCCATCGCGACCATCGCCCGGCGCTACCGGTTCGAGGCGGTCACCGAACCCCCGCTGGACCTCGCGATGCGCATCACGCTCTCGCCGGCCGACCCGGTCCGCGTGCGGGTCCACGAGCGCGAGTGAGCGGGGGGAGACCACGCACAGCCCCGACCGACAGTCTCGAAAGGCGTTTGGGGCCGGACCCACAATCACGGGTATGCTCCGGGTCATCGGGCTGCTGTTGCTCATCCCGCTGTTCGACATCGTCCTGCTGGTGACGGTCGCCATCCCCTTCTTCGGACCCCTGGTGACCGTCGCGCTGGTCGTGCTGACCGCGCTCGTGGGGATGTTGCTGGTCCGCGCGGAGGGCCGGGCCACCCTCCGAGCCATCCAGGAGAAGGTCGCGACCGGCGAACTCCCGACGAACGAGCTCATCGACGGCGGCCTGCTCATCGCGGCCGGCGCGTTCTTCCTCACGCCCGGCCTGGTGACGGACTTCGTCGGCCTGCTGCTCGCGGTGCCGGTCACCCGCTACCCCATCCGCGTGGGCCTCCGTCGGTGGGTCATCGTCCCCTACATCGACGCCCGGACCGGCGGCCTCGGTAGCGGCCAGATATACATCGGCGGCTTCCCCGACGAGGAGGGCGCGCCCACGGGCTCCGGTGCGACCGGTCCCGGTCCTGGCGGGGCCTCCGGCTCCGGTGGCGCCACTGGCACCGACGACCGCTCGAGCGGTTTCGACCCTGACCAGGCCACCGACGTCGATTTCGAGGAACGCGACAACTGACTGGCTGCTCCCTGGCGTGGTTTCCCACGCACCGCGGGGCGAAACGTTACCCTTTTCAATACCCCTCGGGTACACTCTGATGCGCTCACCTGGGCCAATAGCTCAATCAGGTTGAGCGCTCGGCTGATAACCGGGAGGCTCTCGGTTCAAATCCGAGTTGGCCCACTCCAATCGTGGTCGATTTCTATTTGACCTCATTGGGGCCTAAAACTCCCCAGCCAATCACTTTCCGCAAACTCACTCTTGAAGATAACTTTCTATATCCGTTGATTTGAACCGCACTTCTCGCGCAGCTGCTTGCTGTTGCTGGAAAACCTTAGCCGAGGTGCCTTCTACAGGCAATTGATGGACTACAAATTTGACCAAGACTGTTTGTACGGGTCGAGCTCCTTATACAGGGTCTTCGGTTTGTAATCTGCGACAGGGGAGTTCGGAGTTTTCGTTGGGTCGGGATCTCTTTCATCAAGCCGAGTTGAGAGCAATGCACCAATACCAATATCTGTATCTTCCCGCTTGTGTTTAGCAAACCTCCACATCAGTCTAATTGCCCTCTCTGTAGCATTGAATTCGTTATTAGGGACCTTGCTATATCGGACTGCTTCCTGCCGACCTTCACTGTCCCCTGTCCGGAGCACATCACTATTCCCGTCTGCCATGTACAGTCGGCCGAATGGCGACATATTAGTCGCAAGACAGAATATGTCAATCTCAATCTGTTCATCCTCAATTAGATATTCTACGTCCTCATCTACATAATCAGTCCAATATTCGATTAACTGTAATATTCCATCATTCACAGCGTCACTCCCTCCATCCTCATTTTCTGTCCCGTCTGCATCTTTCACCTCGTATACAATATTATGCTCACCGACAGTTAGTAAATCAGGAATCCTACTGTAGTTCGTTTTGAAGACACCGTATCCCGAATTGTTTGACTCGTTCCAATACACCGAAGCGTCGGTGTGGCGTTGAATCCACTGCGAGAGGTCGAGATATGTCTTTTTCTCACCCTCAAGATCCGGAGAATCTATCCAGTCACTCAAATCAGGGGAATTGTCGTTTGTCATTGCGCTATTTATTCACTGATGAATGATAATCTCGCCCGATGATAAAAAATCGGTCTCCTTGGATGGTGAGTGTGATTGTAAAATGAATTTTCCGACAGTAACTGGGTCAATCTTCGTGGCAAATACAGCGCGCAAGTGTCCCGTTAATCAAGGGGCACAGATTGGTTAGACCACATACCAAAATATTTCTACTTCTAAAAGATTACAGATATAATATGACTAACTCAGCCGTCATTTTATCAATCTTTGTCATTTCATTTTTGATTGGAAACCAAATGCATGAACGATACCACTATTGGGTAGGTCGATTTTTTGGGGCGAATCCTAAGTACGCCGGAAAACTTGCACCAGTCTTTCCCACTCGTACTGTGTTTCGAAATCGTGATGTTCTATCCAAGTGGGAAGTTCAGGCTGTAAGCATACCAGGTCATCTTTTCTTTGTACTTTTAGTGGTTCTCGCTATCATCCCTCAGTTCCCATCATCATACACAGGTTTTGCACTTGTGGGTGTTGCCGCAGGTGGCGGATTGATCTCATGGACAGATGATATGGCCGCAAGAAACCCGGAGATTTGGCTAAAATTCAACGATTGAATAGGGTTGGAAATTCTCTTTTCTTGACGATGGGACGGTGCTTTTGAACGATTGGTCCGATTTGAACGAACTGTGACAACTGTTGTTGCGGTTTCTATCTTCATCTGCACTGAATGATTCTGATAACTTTGCATTGAGGTGCGTGAACTAAGACATCATTCCCAAATCAGAATTCAAATATCCTCTAAATAGTCTTGACGCTGGTCTGCCTTCTGGCGCTCTGTACGCCGGCCGTAATGCTCCGCAAGCACATCGAGTCATGTTCATCCGGTCGCTACCACCCGACGACCTGTGCGACGAGTCGCCACCCGAACCGAACACGTTCGGGGACAGCGATTGGCCGCTGGGGACGGACTATCCCGCCATGGCAGCGGACACGACGGTCACCGAACTCGACGTCAGAGCCATCGACGGCGAACCGTTCCCCGAGATCGTCTCGGCACTCGAGACGCTCGGTCCCGAGGACACCCTCCGACTCGTCAGCGCCTTCGAACCGGTCCCCCTCTACGGCGTGCTGGAGACGCGGGGGTTCGCTCACGAGACGGAGCGAGTCGACAGTGACATGTGGCGTGTCATCATACAGCACGAGTGAGGCACACGACTGGTGACCCGCTCGCAACTCGTCTCCCAGGGGTCCCGGGGCTTCGTCGCCGCGAGCGCCGGCTTTCTGCTTGCCACCCACGTCGCGATGCTGCTGGACGCCGGTCGGCGGGTCGTCGTCCCGCTGGCGCTCTACGGCTTCGTCCTGCACGTGCTGTTCGGGAAGGCCTACGCGCTGGTCCCCTCGTACTTCGACCGGCCGCTCGCGGCCCCGTCGGCCCCGCTGGTCCAGCTCCCACTCTCGGTGCTCGGGGCCGCCGGCATCGCGCTCTCGCCGGTCGGCCCCGGGTGGGTCGGGCCGCTCGGCGTGGGCCTGTGGGCCGCCGGCGTCGCCGTCTTCGTCGCGACGCTCGGGTGGACGCTCCGTGACAACCTGACGGGCGCCGCCACGGGGACCGGCGGGGCCAACGCCCACCGCGAACCGGTCGACAGGGCGGCCAACGCCGTCGTTCCCGTCGCGCTGGGCTACCTCGTGGTCGGGACCGGCGGGCACCTGTGGACGGTGACCGGCGGGGCGCCGCTGGCGACGATGCAGGCGTCACACCTCCTCGCGGCCGGCACGGCGGCGCTGTTCGTCTTCGGCGTGGGCTTTCGGCTGTTCCCCCGGTTCCTCGTGGCGAGTCCGCCTCGCTCGCTGGTCGCCGTCGTGCTCCCGGCCGGAGCGGCCGGCCCCGCACTCCTCGGCTTCGGCCTGTTCGACCCGCGTGCCGTGCTCGTCGGGGGCGCGCTCGAGGCGCTCGCCGTCGTCGGGTTCGCGCTGGCCTACGTCGTCCTGTTCGTCCGCTCGGACCGCCGGCGGGTGGGCTTTTACGCGGTGCTGCTGGCCGTCCTCGCGGGCGTCGCCGGGGTGGCGCTGGCGCTCGCCACCCTCGTCGTCGGGCGCGACCCGGCGCTGGTGACCGCTCACTACCGGACGATGCTGCTGGGGTTCCTCGGGCTGACCGTCGTCGGCGCGGCCTACCAGTTCTACCCACCCACGGTCGGGCAGATACCGCTCGCGTCCGACCGGACGGCCCTGGCCTCGATCGCGCTGCTGGCCGGTGGCCTGGCGCTGCAGGTGGGGGGCGGCCCGGCCGGGGTACCGGTGCTCCAGACGGCGGGCGAGGCCGTCGCGCTCGGCGGGGCGCTCCTGTACGCGTGGCTGCTCACCGGGGCGTTCGCTCGACAGCGCGGCTGACCGGCTCAGTCCTCGACGATGCTGCCAAGCAGTTTCGTCTCGGCGGCCGCGAGGTGTTCGGCGAACGTCGAGACGGTGATGTCGAGCGCCTCGGCCACCTCGCCGGCGTTGGCGCCCTTCGGGTACTCGAAGTAGCCCATCTCGACGGCCGTCTCGAGCACCTCGCGCTGGCGGTCCGTGAGCTGGCCGCGGTCGATCAGCACGGAGTCCTCGCTGGCGGCGGTGCCGTTCTGTCTGAGCGAGCGCAGGGAGACATCCTCGTAGAGGTCGCGCATACGGGTCACGATGGCTCGAATCCGGTCGATGTCCGGGGCGTAGAACGTCAACAACAACTGGCCGTCCTCGGCCTGGACGTCCGAGACGGGACAGGCGAACTCCTCGATTGACTCGCAGGGACAGGTCACCGCCTGCTCCTCGAGACGGTACCGACCGCCCCGGTCGGCCTCGAACACCTGCTGGACGTCGGTCCGGTCCGCGACGGACCCGTCGTCCGTCACGGTGAACTCCTCGACCTCTCGCCCGTCGCTGCCCACGGTGCTCCGGGCGACGTTGGTCACCACCGTCCCGGCCTCCTCCGAGATGTTCGCGATGGGACAGGCCTCGCCGGAGTCGACCGCGAGCTCGACTCTGATCCCCGATGCGCTCATACCGGCACCTTTGACACACCGGTACAAAACGCTCCGCGTCAGTTCCCAGTGGCTGAAAAATCCCCTCAATCGGCCGGGTGCTGGTCGGGGACCGACCCGTCGAACCCCTCGGGGTCGTAGGCACACAGCGGGTCCGCCGCCAGCGGGTCGCCCGTCGTCGCGTAGGCCCGCGACCGGCTCCCGCCACAGACGCTCCGGTACTCGCAGGCCCCGCACTTCCCGGTGAGCGCGTCGTCGTCGCGGAGGCGCTGGAACAGCGACGAGTCGCGGTAGACGGAGACGACCGACGCCTCGCGGACGTTCCCGGCCGACTGCGGGAGGAAGCCCGACGGGTACACCTCGCCCGTGTGGCTGACGAAGGCGAACCCCTTGCCGGCCCGGACCCCGGTCCGCCGGCGCGGCGGGGTCGAGTCGCCTTCGCGGTCCTGGATGCCGACGCGGCGAAAGTGGGGAGCTTCGGTCGTCTTGACGCCGAACGGCGCCGCCTCGCGGACCTCGTGGAGCCACGCCATCACCCGCTCGGCCCGGGCCGGGTCGACGGGGGTCAGCACCCGGCCCCGGCCCACCGGCACGAGGAAGAAGACGGACCAGAGGACGGCCTCGAGTTCTTCGACCCGGTCGCGGATGGCCGGCAGTTCCGACACCGTCTCCGCACAGACGGTGGTGTTGACCTGCAGCGGGATGTCGAGGTCACGGGCCGCCTCGGCGGCCGCCATGGTCGACTCGAAACTGCCCGAGACGCCCCGGAACCCGTCGTGAGCGGCCTCGCTGGCGCCGTCCAGCGAGAGCGCCAGCCGCTTGAGGCCGGCCGCCGACAGGTCGGCCAGTCGCTCGCGGGTGAGCGACGACGTCCCGCTCGGCGTCAGCGTCATCCGCAGGCCCCGGTCCGTGCCGTACTCGACCAGGTCGGCCACGTCGTCGCGGGCCAGCGGGTCCCCGCCGGAGAGGACGACCAGCTGCCCGTCGCCGAACTCGGACGCGTCCTCGAGCAGCGTCTCGCCCTCCGCCGTGGAGAGTTCCTCGGGATGGCGCTGTGGTTTCGCGTCGGCCCGGCAGTGCTTGCAGGCCAGCCCACAGGCCTGGGTCACCTCCCAGATGAGCACCAGCGGCCGCTCGTCGACGGCGACTCCCGGAGTCATCGGCCACCGACCTGAGCGCGGGTGACGTGCCCGCCACAGCCACACTGCTTGACGTACTCGGTTGCTACGTCCGCGCCGAACTCCTCGTCCAGTGCGTCGAAGAGATAGGTCTCCGGGTGGCCGTGGTCCGCGTGGGTCACGAGATTGACGTGGTTCCCGGGTCGGGTACGCTCGACGGCGGTGATGGCCTGTTCGACGACTAGCGTGCGGTCCCCGGCGTGGACCGGCCGTTCGAGGTTCGCCGACCAGGAGTTGTCGTGGACCGACTCGGTGACCGGCGGGACGTCTGTCTCGGGCATGTCCGTCGATAGCACCGCCATCCCCCTCTGTCCTCTCCCGCAGATGTTCGGGTGTTTAACCGGGCCCGGTCACGCCGCGACCTGGCGCTCGAGCCAGTCCAGCTGGGCGGTCAGTTCCTTGCGACGCTGCCGTTCCACGATGGTCGCGTCCAGCACCTCGCCGATGACCGCGAAGTCGACGGCGCTGAACTCGGTGGTGGCAGTCACCTCGGTCCCCTCGGGTACGTCCTCGACGGTGTACTCGGTTCGCATCGTCTCGAAGACGCCCTCGCGTTGCTCGTAGGCGAGGACCGCTCCCTCGACGTCGACGACCTCGAGTTGCAGTTCGATGTCGAACAGTCCCATCCGGTTTTGCAGGGTGATACGGTCGCCGTCGACGGTCACGTTATCCAGGCCCAGCGCGTCCATGAACGACTGGACGTCCGTTATCAGGGCCCTGACCGTCTCCGGGTCGGCGTCGACCGTCCGCGAAAGCGTGACCCGTTCCATGGTCGAACCCGGCCGCCGAGGCTGATAAGCCTTGGCCGGTCCCGAACGGGTTCGGCCCGTCATTTACGGGGGCTTCGGCGGGCAAGTGATATAACTGCGGGCGGACAATACGAACATGTTCGGGAACACACCCTCGATAGTAGGGGAATATATTCGGACACACGATGCCACGCGCAGAACTCTCGCTTACGATACCGGAGGGGACCTGGATCGGCGACATCTCGCGGAGCCACGACGTCACCTTCCGCATCCTCGCGGCCCTGCCGGGCGACGAGTCTGGCGTCGGCCTCGCCGAGGTGACCGCGACGGAGCTGCCGGCGGTGCTTGCCGACGTCGAACGGCGCGACGTGGTGACCTCGATGAAGATCCTCTCCCACCGCGACGACACGGCGCTGATACAGTTCGAGACGTCGATGCCCTTGCTGCTCTTTCCCGTCCAGGGCTCGGGCATCCCGCTGGAGATGCCCTTCACGCTCGAGGACGGCGAGGCCTCCTGGGAGGTGACGGCGCCCCAGGAACGACTCTCACAGCTGGGCGACCAGCTCGACGAGTTCGGCATCCCGTTTCAGGTCGAGCGCCTCCACCAGCGTATCGAGTCCGAACAGCTGCTCACCGACAGCCAGCTGGAACTCGTCGAAGCCGCCGTCGAGCAGGGTTACTACGACACGCCACGGGACTGCTCGCTGACGGACCTGGCCGAGGCCGTCGGCATCGCGAAGTCCACCTGTAGCGAGACGCTCCACCGGGCCGAGGAGAAGATCATCAAGCAGTTCGTCGACGAGCGCTGACCCGCGCGGGAAGTCGAAGCGCGTAAGAATCCCCTCCGAGATTGTGCTGACATATGAGCACCGACGCCGACGGCACACACAAGAACGCCGAGCAGGACGTCATCGCGGTGGACGCCGACGACAACGAGCAGGGACTGGTCAACCGGCTCGAGGCCCACACCGGCGACGGCATCCGTCACCGGGCGTTCACGGCGCTCCTGTTCGACGAGGACGACAACGTGCTGCTCGCCCAGCGGGCCGCGACCAAGCGCCTGTGGGACACCCACTGGGACGGCACCGTCGCCTCCCACCCCGTCGAGGGCCAGAGCCAGGTCGAGGCGACGAAGGAACGACTCGACGACGAACTGGGAATCTCGCCCGACCAGTACGACGACCTCCGGGTGACCGATCGCTTCGAGTACAAGCGCTACTACGAGAACGCCGGCCTCGAGTGGGAGGTCTGTGCGGTCCTGCAGGCGACGCTGACCGACACGACGCTGGACCCGAACCCCGAGGAGGTCGACGGCCTCATGTGGGTCCCCTACGACCGCCTGCAGGACCACCCCGAGTACTACCGGCAACTGCGCCTCTGTCCCTGGTTCGAGATCGCCATGCGACGGGACGACGACCGCTAGCCATATCTCACGGCCCGAATCCGTGAGCGCACGGTGTTCGCCGGGTCCTCTGGGACGTCCTCGCGGCGCTCGGTCTCGTCGCCGCCTCACCCCTGGTCGGCCCGGGGCAACTCGATCTCGACGGTCGTCCCCGGCCCGTCGGCGAACGACATGGTCCCGCCGACGTTCCGGACGACCCACTTCACGAGCCACAGACCGACCCCCGACCCGTGCTGGAGCGGCGTCTCCTCCCCGGCGTTGATGACCTCGCGCTCGTGGTCGGCGATGCCCGGCCCGTCGTCGTGGACGCGGACGCTCACCCCATCGTCGCCTGCCTCGACGTCGATGGTCACCGTTACGGGGCCGGCGCTGTGTTCGACGGCGTTGTCGACCAGTTCCTCGAAGGCGAGCGTCAGCGACGGCCCGGCCAGCACGCGAAGGCCGTCCGGGCAGTCACAGACCACCTCCGCATCCGGGTAGCGCTGACGCGCCTCGGTGACGACGGGGTCGACGAGGTCCGCCACGGTCAGCGGCCGGGGCGTCTCGGATTCGAGTGCCTCGGAGACGGCGCCGATCTTGTCGCTCCGGTCGACCACCTCGTCCACCGTCGAGAGGATGCGGTCGATGCGCTCGTGGCCGTCGGCGTCGGCGTGGTCCGCGAGCAGGTCGGCGTTGCCCCGGACGACGTTCATCTCGTTGCGGATGTCGTGGCGGAGCAAGCGGTTGAGGACCGTGATGCGCTGCTCTCGCTGGCGGCGCTCGGTGACGTCCCGCAGGCTGACGAGGTGCCCCGAGACCGCACCGTAGGTCCGGTACAGCGGTGTCACGCGGACGTCGTAGTAGCGGACCGCGCCGTCGTGTTCGAGGCGCGTCTCGGTGTGGGCGTGCTCGTCGAGGCCGGGGATGGCTGTGGCCAGTTCGGGCCGCTCGTCCTCGAGCAGGCGGCCCAGCAGGGCGACCGGGTCGGCGCCGAAGAGGTCCGCGGCGGCGGCGTTGACGTCGACGATGCGCCCGGCCTCGTCGACGATGACGACCCTGTCGTCCATCTCCTCGAGGATGGCCTCCCGTCCCAGATCGCGGGTGACCGGCGCCACGTCGAGCAACTGCCCGCCGAGGATCGCCGCCGAGAGGACGACCCCCGAGACGACGTAGCCCAGGCTCGTCGGATCGAACGAGGGGGGGAGCACCGCGAGCAGGTGCAGCGAGTGGGCGGCCATCGGTACCGTGATGACGGCCACGAGCGCGACGCCCTGGGTCTGGAACAGCTGGTTCGTCCGCATCATCAACCGCGCGAGGAGGACAGCCCCGACCAGCACCAGCGCCAGGACGTACGCCAGGTGGGCCCAGCGGACCAGCCCCCAGACAGGCGCGAGCGCGCTCAACTCGCCGCGGCTCGCCGTCTCGAGCCCGCGCCAGACCAGGCCGTGCGAGGGATTGGACCACACCAGCGTGACGAAGACGGCCGGTTCGACCAGCAGCAGACCCACCCGGCGCCGGCTCAACCAGTGTGGGTGGCCGGTGTACTCGAGGACGGCGACGAGCCAGGCGATGGGCACGACGACAGACAGCGTCAGCTGGATCTGGAGGAGCCACTGCATCGTCGCCAGGTCGTGGACGGCCAGTTCCAGCCCGTAGGCGATCGTCCAGAGGCTCGCGGCGACGACGAACGTCGCGAGCGGGCCGGCGCCGGGCCGGTCGCGATGGAGCCAGACCAGGAACGCGACGCCCATACCGACGACGGACGCGAGCAGGACGGCCGCGAGAGTCGCCAGCGCCATGTTGGTCGGTCTACCGTGGACGCCCTGATAAGGATTCCTCGGCGATTACACGGGTTGAAAATCGGCGTCACTCCGCCCGCGAGCGCAGCGCCGACCAGACGGCGATGGCCGCCAGCAGGAACGCGGGCACCAGCGGGAGCGTCAGGTACGCCGCCCTGAGCGTCAGGCCGAGCGACGCGACGACACCCTGGGCGGCCGGGAGCACGAGGATGGCGCCGGGGACGATCAGGAACGCCACGACGACCATCCCGACGAGCGTCCACCCGTGCCAGCCGAACTCGTCGCTCGTGCCGGCCTGTTTCGGCGGTTCCCCGCTCGGGCGATGGACGTACCCTTCGGTGTCGGTCCCGGTCTCGGTCTCTCGTTCGCCGGTCGCCGCGTCCGAATCAGCCACCGGACTCACCGTCCGGCCCTGCGGTGACGACCCCGGCCCGTTCGCGGACGCCACGGGCGCCGCTGGAAACCGCCCGGTGTGCGTGTCCCGCGTCCTGCACTGCCTCCATACCTCGCTGTCGGACCAGCGAGCGCAAAACGCTGGCGGTCCGGCGCGTCTACTCGGGCGGCCCGTCACCGATGTCGACCAGCGCTGTCCTGTGGCCGTACGTCTCGCCGTGGCCGTCCTGCTCGTCGAGCGCGGCGTCGTGTTCGGGGAAGATGCTCTCGAACGCACACTCCCGACAGACCAGATGATACAGCCCGCTCATCGACGACCGTATCCAGGGGTGAATGGATGAAATTTTCGGACGAACGACGATGAACTAAGAGCCGACTACCCGCGGTGCAGGACGAACAGTACCAGCGCCAGCACTACTCCGACCACCGGGAGCGCGCGCTCGGCCGCGTCCCACATCGAGAACACGCCGACCGCGCCGCCGGCGGTGGCGGTCGGCGTGGCCAGCGGGTCGGTGCCCGCCTTTACCTCCGCCGCGTCGTCGGTGCCGTCCCCGTCGGTGTCGGCGTCGGTCGGGTCGGTCCGGAGTTCGTCCTCGCGGCCGTCGTGCAGGCCGTCGCCGTCCGTATCGGCGACCGTCGGGTCCGTCTCACCGGCCACCTCCTCGGCGTCGCGCAGGCCGTCGCCGTCCGTATCGGCGACCGTCGGGTCGGTCCCGACCGCGAGTTCGCGGCCATCGCTCAGGCCGTCGCCGTCGGTGTCCCCGACTGTGGGGTCGGTCCCGACCGCGAGTTCGCGGCCGTCGCTCAGGCCGTCGCCGTCGGTGTCCGGGGTGAACGGTCCGGTCCCTGCCGCCCGCTCCTCGTCGTTGGTGAGGCCGTCGTCGTCGTGGTCGTCGATGCGCACGCCGGCGTACAGCCACGGATCGTCGGGCAGCGTCTCGTCGTGGCGCCCGGTCATCACC
Source organism: Haloarcula halobia (assembly GCF_029338255.1). Taxonomy (NCBI): domain Archaea; kingdom Methanobacteriati; phylum Methanobacteriota; class Halobacteria; order Halobacteriales; family Haloarculaceae; genus Haloarcula; species Haloarcula halobia. Next base: position 3,097,856 of record NZ_CP119787.1, on the reverse strand, counting down.
CGGTCGAGGAGCGCATCGAGGTTCCGGCCGGCCACCCGCTCGACGATGTCGGCGAACACCGCCCGGGTAATCTCGCCGTCGTGGCTGTTCATCCAGTACATGACCTGCTGGAAGGTCTGCTCGCCGTCGGTCTCCCGCTGGATGCGCGCGTCGAGGAGTGCCACGACGCGGGCCCCCTTCGAGTACTCGACGTCTGCGTCGGACCACGATTCCGGGGCCGTCAGGTCCGCCCCGGCGTCGGTCGTGTCGGTGACGTGCTGGCGGAACGACCGGTAGGTGACGCCGCCGGTGCGCAGGGCGACGAACGCCGCGTAGTACTCGGCACTCCCCTCGTCGATCCACGCCATCTCACGACTGGCGTCGTAGGCCTGGCGCTCGTGGACGTACTCGTGTATCCAGGTGTTGTCGAGCGTGCCCGTCTGACTGCCCTCGTGCACCCAGTAGGACCCCGACGACCCGGCCGCGCCGCCGCCCCGTATCGGATCGGGCGCGACGAAGACCGTGAGGTCGTCCGTGCGCGGCGCGATGCGGAGCTCACGCATCCCGGCCAGGAGTGTCGTCTCGATGGCCGTCCGGTTCTCCCGAAGGTCGGCCTGGTCCGGAACGACGACACGGACGGCCCCGGCGTCGGTCTCGTTGCGGAACGTCTCGTGGGGGCCCAGATGAACCCGGAAGTCAGTCGCGACCCCCGGTTGCCCGTCGGCGACGCGGTACTCGGGCTCGAACACCGGCTGCTGGCCCGTATACCACCATCTGGCGGACGGCGTCACCGCCCCAGTGCCGAACTGTGCCCACTCGTCGGTGCCGTAGCCCGAGCGCCCGAACCCGTCACCGTGCATCGCCGAGGCCTGATACGTGACGCTCGGATCCGAAGGCTGCCCGTCCCACGTCAGGACGGTCCGGCCGTCTTCCGTCTCGCTCGCGAAGCCACGGTCGCCGGTCACCACGGCGTCCGCCGGGAGGTACAGTTTCAGTTTCGACAGCGTCGCCGGCGGGTCGACAGAGACGGTGACGCGGACGACGCCCGGGTCGTCCGGAAGCCGCTCGAACGTGTACGTCGGCGAGAGTACCGGCTGACTCGCCGCCAGCGCCCGCGATTCGCCCGGTTCCACCGTGCCCACCCCATCCGTCGGCTGTGCGAGTGCAGGCCCGACGGCCGACGTCACCAGGAGCAGCCCGACGAGCACCGCCATCCCGTGCCAGCTCATCCAGCTGCCCTCCTCGGGTGGTCGGTTAATATCTTGGCCCCCGGCTATCAGCGACGAAACTGGCCCCAGTGCCGAACTGGCTCACCCGCGCGTTATCTGGATAAGGCCGCGCTTGACCGCATCCATGAACCGGTCGTCGAGGGTCATCTCCTCCCACTCGTCGGGGCGCTCTTCCGCCGGAATCTCGGTCAGCGACTCGAGCAGCGACTCGTGGACGAACCGACCGTGTTCTCCACACTCGGCACAGGTGCGGATGAGCGACTTGACGGCGAACTCTCGCTCGACGGTCGCTTCACACCTGGCACAGACGTACGTCTCTGACACACTCCCAGCTACGTGCCCCTGCTATTCGGGTGTTGTGACTCGCGGACGTCGCCGGCCCCCGTCGGGACCTTACGAGGCGGTGCTGGCGCCTGCCGGTTCCGCGCTCCGCTGCCGGCGCACGTACAGCAACGGGAGCATGACGAGCGCCGCCGTCGGCACGGTCACGACGAGGACGACTGCGATCAGGATGCCGCCAGTCGCCACCAGTCGCGGTCCCCACACGAACGCGTAGACGACCAACCAGCACAACGTCGTCCCGAGCGCGGTCACCGCGCCGGCGGCAGCGCCACGGCGGTACGAGCAGGCACCGTCACGCTCAACGACTGCCCACCAGGCGGCGGCCCGCTTCGGTCCCACTCCGCGCCGGGGTCGGTCACCGAGCCGGTTCCACTTTTTGCGTCGGGGTGGTTGCGCCGCTCACACCCCCTCCGCAAAAACCTGGGGAAAAGCGCGAATCGCTCGCGATTCGCGGGAAACCGCGCCGGATGCGCGGGACGGTCAGCTCAGTCCCACTTCGCGCCGGGGTTGGTTACCGCGCCGTTGGCTGCCGACCCGAACGCCTGCTCGTACTTCGCCAGCACGCCGTTCGTGTAGGGCGGGTCCGGTTCGCCGCGTGCCTCGAGGCGCCGTTCGATCTCCTCGTCGGAGAGGTCGACCGCGAGCGTCCGGTCGGGGATGTCGACGGTGACGGTGTCGCCGTCCTGCAGGGCACCGATGGGGCCGCCGACGTAGGCCTCGGGGGCGACGTGGCCGATCATCGGGCCGCGGGTCGCACCGGAGAACCGGCCGTCGGTCAAGAGTGCCACGTCGTCCTCGTGGCCCGCGCCGACGACGGCGGCGGTGACGCCGAGCATCTCGCGCATCCCGGGGCCGCCGCGTGGCCCCTCGTTGCGGATGACGATGACGTCGCCGGACTCGATCTCGCCGGTCTGGACGTACTCCATGGCCGCTTCCTCGTCCTCGAAGACGCGGGCCGGGCCCTCGTGGTGGAACTTGTCGTCGCCGGTCACCTTCAGGACGCCCCCGTCGGGCGCGAGGTTGCCGGTCAGGATCTTGATGGCGCCCTCCGCCTGGTAGGGGTCGTCGACCGTGTAGAGGTAGTCCTCGTCGATAGCGTCGTCGTCGGGGAGTTTACCCTGCTCGTCGAGGTGGGCGAGTTCCTCAGCGATGGTCCGGCCGGTGACGGTCATCGCGTCGCCGTGGAGCAGGTCGGCCTCGAGCAGACGGCGGACGACGACCGGGACGCCCCCGACCTCGAAGAGGTCGTTCATCACGCGGGTACCGCCTGGCTGGAGGTTCGCGATCTTGGGCGTCCGCCGCGAGATCTCGTCGAACTCCTCGATGGAGAGGTCGATGTCGGCCTCCGCCGCGAGTGCGAGCAGGTGGAGGACGGCGTTCGTCGAGCCGCCGATGGCCACCTGCAGGGCGATGGCGTTCTCGAACGATTCCTTCGTGAGGATGTCCGATGGCTTGCGGTCGTGCTCGATGGCGTCCAGCACGAGGTCGCCGGCGCGTTCGGCCACGTCGTAGCGCTCCTCGTGTTCCGCGGGCGGGGCGGCCGATCCGAGCGGGGCCAGCCCCAGCGCCTCGGAGATAGATGCCATCGTGTTGGCGGTGAACATCCCGCCACAGGAGCCCGCACCGGGACAGGCGTGGCGCTCCATCTCGTCGAGTTCGTCCTCGCTCATGTCGCCCTCGGCGACGGCGCCGACGCCCTCGAAGACGTTCTGGATGGTGACCTCGCGCCCGTCGTGTTCGCCGGGCATGATCGAGCCGCCGTAGAGGAAGACGCTCGGGAGGTCCGTCCGGATGGCGGCCATCATCATCCCCGGGAGGTTCTTGTCACAGCCCGCGACGGTGACCAGGCCGTCCATGCGCTCGCCGAAGGCGACCAGTTCCACGGAGTCGGCGATGATCTCCCGGGAGATGAGGCTCGCCTTCATCCCCTCGGTCCCCATCGAGATGGCGTCGGAGATGGTGATGGTGCCGAACTCGATGGGCATCCCGCCGTTGTCGTCGACGCCCTCGTAGGCGGCGTCCGCGACGTCGTCTAGGTGAACGTTACAGGGAGTGATGTCGGCCGCCGGGTTGGCGAGGCCGACCATCGGGGATGCGAGGTCCTCGTCGTCGTACCCCATCGCGCGGAACATCGCTCGGTGCGGGGCGCGTTCGGTCCCCTCTGTCACGTCGTTGCTCGGGAGGTCCGGGTCCTTGCCCGGACGCTCGCGGCCGTCCTGCTGGCTCATGTTCGGGAGTTGCCGCCGGGCACCTTAAGGACACGGACTATCGTGTTCGGTCCCGCGCCGCTCACTCCTCGGTTTCGCCGCCGTCGGCGTGGGCAGCCAGCGAGTCGTAGATCCGGCGCTCGATCTCGCTCGGGTCCGGTTTGTCCTCGCGGTCGGCGAGCCGGCCGGTGACGTAGGTGAGCACGCCGAGATCCTGGAGCAACTGCCGGGTTGCTTTCATCTCCAGGTCCAGCGCGAGCTGGACGCCGTGGAGCGAACTCGACGCCGCGACGGCGTCCCGGACCGACTCGGGCGTGACGCCTTCGGGGAGGTCGACCCCCTCGAACTCCGGCGTCCCGTCGTCGGCTTCGGCGAGTGGGGTCGGCTCCGTGTCGTCGTCCCCCTCGGCCGCCGCCTCGTCGCTCTCCGGCGTCTCGTCGGCCGCGTCGTCGGCATCCGACTCGCTGTTCGAGGTGCTGGGTTCGTGGATACCGTGTTTCATCATGTTCCGGCGCACCGTCTGGGCGGTCACGTCCACGTCGAGCGCCTCGGTCATCTCCGCGAACGAGTCGTACGTCTCGTAGACCTCCCGGAGCAGTTCGGGGTCCTTGTACGGCGGTGGTCCGCTCGGCGCGTCGTCCCCACTGTCGGACTGCTCGGCGACCGCTGGTTCCACCGGTGCTTGCTCCGACAACTCGGCGACGTCGAACGTCATCGAGACGTCGACGCAGACGCGGCCGTCGCGGTACTCGGCGTCGGCGACGTCGATGGTCTCGGCCCCTGTCGAGAGGTCGAACGGGAGCGCCACCCGCATCGTGGTCGAGGGGTCCTCGCCCTCCGTCGTCGCCGACACGCTCTCTACGTCCACGCCCTCCGCCCGTTGGTCCTCGAGGAGGCGAGCGAGCGCGTGCAGCGAGGCATCAATCGACATGCCCTCCGGAGAGATTCTGCTGGAGATGATGTACCTTTCGCCGGTTCTGTCAGCCGTGTATCGTCACTCGACCCGCTGTCAGAATCACAATATTTCCCGGACAGTCGCCACTCACGTACCACCGGAACGGCGGCTCCGCAAGACGCTACCTTGATTTCCGGGCGTCTCGAACCGCCGCGTATGGTGACGGTATCGACGGCCGCGCGGCTCCACTTCGGGTTCCAGAACCTCGCGCTGGCACACGAGCGACTCTACGGCGGGGTCGGCCTGGCGCTCGCGGAGCCACGGCTCGTCCTCGAGGCCGAACGGGCCGACGGCGTGACGTGTGCCGACGAGGACGTGGCACCGTACGTCCGCCGGGCCGTCGCGGAACTCGGTGTCGAGGGGGCCGCGGTCACCGTCGACGAGCGCTACCCGCGCCACGTCGGCCTCGGGAGCGGGACCCAGCTCGCGCTGGCCGCCGTCGTCGCCGTCGGCCGGGCGTACGGCCGAGCGGTCGACGTCCGGCGCCTGGCGCCCGCGCTGGGCCGGGGCGGTCGCAGCGGCGTCGGCGTCGCCACGTTCGAACACGGCGGGTTCGTCGCCGACGGGGGCCACCCGACCGAGCGCTTCACCGCCGAACCGCCGGCCGAGGGCGACTGGGACGTGCCACCGGTGGTCGCTCACCACGACCTGCCGACCGACTGGCGGTTCGTCCTCGTCGTGCCCGACGTCGGTCCCGGGCAGAGCGGGGCCGAGGAAGACCGGAGCATGCGCCAGGCCGTCGAGCGGGCCGACCCCGGCATCGCCGACGAGATCGCGACCCTGCTGACCCGCCAGCTGCTCCCCGCCGTCGCGACGGGCGACCGTCGCGGGTTCGGCCAGGCGGCGGCCCGCCTCGGCCGACTCAACGGGGCCTGGTACGCCGACGAGCAGGGCGGCGTCTACCGGCCGCCAGCCGGCCAACTCGTCGAGCGACTCGGCGACGAACCCGCGATAACCGGCGCCGGACAGTCCTCGTGGGGGCCGGCGGTATGGGGACTGACGGCCGCCGAGCACGTCGACGCGGGCCGTGCGGCCGGGCAGGCGGCCCTCGAGTCGGCCGGCGTCGACGGGAGGGTACAGGTCGTCGCGCCGCGGAACGACGGTGCGCTCCTCCGCGAGTGACCGACTCTGAGTCCCCAGACCTGTCAGATTCGCGACGCGGTGGACTGACCGGGTCGGGGCCGTCGCTCTCGCCCGGGCGGTGGCGCCCCGCGACTCGGGAGGGCTCTGCCACGCGTGGTCGCGATTCCGCCCCGAGGTCGTGGTTCGAGCGCCGCCGGTCGCTGGGCGTCTGCTCACGGGTCGTTGGTCCGTTCGCAGGTACGAGGGACTCTGTGAGAGCCCACGCGCAACACGAACGACGCCTCGCGTCTTTCGAACAATCCCGTCTGCCCGGCGTCCGGCCAGGCTCTCTGCACCGACCGCTGCTACCGTAGCCACCACCCGCCCCGCAGGCCAAGCGTTTATGCACTCGTGTGGGCCAGTGGGTGTATGGACCGTCTCCCGTTCGGGGTCCGGCAGCTGGACTCGGTCATCAAGGGTGGTGCACCGGCAGGGAGCGTCGTCTTGCTCTCGGGCGAGGCCGGCGCCGGGTCCCGGGAGTTCATGCACACGAGCGCGGTGATGAACGCGCTGGGTCACGTCGACGAGGACCTGTTTGACCTGCACTACGGGTCGCTGGCGGCCGACGCCGTCCCGCCCGACGAGATCCACTACCTCTCTTTCACCGCGAGCGAGGCCCAGCTGGGCGCCGAGCTGCGCATGGAGATGGACGACGAGCTCGTCGCCGCCGGGATGGACGGGATCGAGTTCCACGAGCTGTCGGAGCGGTACTTCCACATGAGCCCGGTGCCCCGCCAGTGGTACGCCGACCAGACGCCCAACATCAAGGACCTGCGGGCGCGCCACGAGCGGACCGACCTGCTCGAGGCGTTCGGGATGACGCTCAGCGAGGTCGCCCCGGGCAACCTCGTCGTCATCGACTCGCTGTCGGACCTCGTCGGCACGCTGGGCGAGGACGTCGACTGGACCGACATCTCCTTTCTGGTCGCGGGCCTCCAGAAGGCGGCTTTCGACTGGGGCGGTCTCATCCTGTTGCACGTCAACCCCCAGACGCTCTCGAGCGTCAGACACGGGCAGCTCTCCGACGCCGCCCACGGGACCCTCGAGTTCGCGTGGGCCTCCGGCGGGTCCACCCGGGCGCGGACGCTCGTGGTCAAGCAGTTCCGGGGCGTCCTCTCACAGATCGAAGACGAGAACATCGTCCAGTTCGAGACGGAGCTGGGCGACGCTGGCTTCGACATCAGCGACGTCCGCAAGATACGGTAAGCACGCCGTACGAGCCGTCACGAGTCTCGTTCGTTGAAATCGGCGGACAACGCTTATCACTGTGCCTGAGGTAAATAACGCGTAATGGCGAGTGAGCCGACCGAGGAGGGGGTGGTCACCGTCGACCTGTCCGACGGACTCGACGAGTGGCTGGACGAACAGGCCGCCGAGCTCGGCGTCACCCGCGAGGTTCTCGTTACCCAGCTGCTGGCGTCGTACCGCGCCACCATCGAGCTCGAGGGGGACCGGCCGCTGTCCTCGCTCGTCGACGTCGACCTCGAGGCGGCCGTCGAGGAGTCCGTGGGGGACCGCATCGACGCGGCTGCCGCCGCGTCCGTCGACGACCGTCTCGACGCCGCGGTCGGCGACCGACTCCCGGATCTCGCCGACGCCGTCGAGAGTCGCCTCGACGGCCGCTTCGAGCGCGTCGAGAGCGACTTCCAGGAGAAGCTCGACGACGTCCGCGAGCGGGTCATCCAGCTGAAACGGGAACTGGACACGAAGGCGCCGGCGGACCACGACCACGAGGCCCTCGAGACGCTCCCGGAGCTGGAAGAGGAGATCTGGGACCTCTCGGCGGCGGTCCAGTCGCTCCGTGCGGACGTCGAGTCCCACCGCGAGGAGACCGAGGAGGGGCTCTCGGACCTGGAGGAACGGTTCGAGGAGACCGAGGACCGCCTCGAGCGGGTCGCGTGGGTCGTCAGCGACCTCCGGAGCGACGTGGGGGGGCGGGACGCCCATCAGCAGGCCGTCGAGCGCATCAAGCGGGCGGCGGCCCAGGAGGGCATCTCGACGGCGACCTGCGAGAACTGCTCGGAGCGCGTCGACGTCAGCCTGCTGACGGACCCGGAGTGTCCCCACTGCGGGTCGACCGTCTCGGACGTCCGCCCCGAAGGTGGCATCTTCCGCAAGAAAGCGCGGCTCGTGACCGCCGCACAGCTCGAGGCGGGCGATACCGATGAGTGACGACGACCCCTTCGAGGCGTTCGACCCGGTCGACGACCGGGAGGGCGACCCGTTCGAGGCCTTCGAGCGGCCCGACGACGACGCGGACGAAGACGGGGACGGCGAGGCCGACGCGACGGCGACCGGCGACCCGTTCGCCGACCTGGGTCCCGGAGACGACGCCTCGGTCGAGCAGACGGCCCCGGACGTCGACGACCCGTTCAGCGACATGGCGGGGCGGGAGGGCGACCCCTTCGGCGACGAGAGCGTCTTCGAGCGCGTGGACGTCGGCACCATCGACGCCGACAGCGTGTGGGCCCAGATAACCGGCGACGCCGACCTCTCGGACGCCGCCTCCGGGTCGCGCTACGCGGAGGTGTCGAAACACCGCTACTGCGAGCAGTGCGAACACTTCTCGGCGCCGCCGGACGTCCACTGCTCCAACGAGGGAACCGAGATTCTGGAGTTCACCGACATGGAACAGGTCCGGCTGCTGGACTGTCCGGTCGTCGCCGAACAGCGCGAACTCGCCGACCAGGAGTGAGTCCCGGCCGGCTGTCTCCGCCGCGGGTCGGCGCCGACGCGGGTCGTCCAGCCGCCGTCGACGGGCAGGGACGTCCCCGAAGATGTACCGCGCGTCGGGGCCCGCGCCGCCGAGCAGTAACGACTTTGCCGCCGGCACCCGCAACTCCGGCCATGCAGTTCTGTGACGACTGCGGGTCCATGATGCACGCCGACGGGGACGAGATGGTCTGTCAGTCCTGTGGCGCCCGCGTCGAGAAAGACACCGACCGCGCCGCCGCGTTCGTCACGACGGACGAACAGAGCGACGACGACGTCATCGAGACCGAGGAAGGCGCGAACTTCGAGGGCAAGCCGACCGCGAACGACGTGACCTGCGACGAGTGTGGCCACGGCAAGGCCTGGTACACGATCAAACAGACCGGGTCGGCCGACGAACCGCCGACGCGATTCTTCAAGTGCCAGGACTGTGGCCACCGCTGGAGAGAGTACAATTAACTCCCCGCGGGGCCGTTCTCCCCCATGACACTCGAAGCCCGGACCCGCGAGGCCGTCAGGGCCGAACTCGAACGCCTCGTCGACGTGTACGGCGACGTCCCCGTCGAACGCGAGACGGCCACCAACGAGCCCGACCTGTTTTCCGGCGGGCGCGAACTCGCCGAGGAGGGGTGGCTCGGCGAGGCCGGGGCGTGGGTCGAGAACGACGCCGGCGAGGTCCTGCTCATCCGGCACGAAGGCGCGCCGGACACCTGGGGGACGCCCGGCGGGGCCCACGACCCCGGCGAGAACCTCGGGGACACCGCCCGGCGCGCGGTCCGCGAGACGACGGGCGTCGAGTGCGACCTCACGAGCATCTACTTCGCCCGCTGGAAGACCGTGGTCGAGGCCGCCGACGACGCAGAGCGGTTGCACATGCTCACCGTCGAGTTCGAGGCCGCGGCGACGAGCGAGGACGTGACCGCCGGCGCCGACGGGGTGCTCGAGGCGCGCTGGTTCGGGACGCTCCCGGACCGCCTCCACGAGGTCCCCGCGCGGAAGGTGGCCGACGAGGGCGAGTGAGAGGTCACTCAAAACCCGCTTGAAGCGACCTGAACCCTCTTACACGGGCCGTGCCAAGGCGTGTGTATGAAGCGCCGCGCTCTCCTCGCGCTCTGTGGGTCCCTCTTTGCGACGCCCGGTTGTGTGTCGCTGACCGGCGGGTCGCTCGACGGGACCGACACCCTGACGCCCGCACCACCACCGGACATCGACACGGACGACGGGACGGGGACGCGTACGGACGTGGGGACCGTCACCGTCGAGTCGGCTGCCGTCCAGCAGGGGGTCGTCGGCCCCGACAGCCCCGACTCCATCGGGGTGTTCGACGACGCCGAGCGGTACCTCGTGGTGTCCGCCGGCGTCGACGGCCCGGCACCCGAGCGGGAGGCGTTCGCCCTCCGGGTCGGTGACGACGTCGTCCGGCCCGCGACGTTCACCAACGGGCTCTACCGCGACGGGAACTGGCGGGTCCGCTACGGGTCGGCGGGAGGCCCGCTCGTCTTCCCGCTCTCGGCGGTCGGTGCCGACGACGCCGTCGGTCTCGAGTGGCCCGGCGGGTCGTGGACGCCGCCGGACCGGGTCCGCGAGCGTCTGACGGCCCGCCTCCCCGGGTTCGCCGTCTCGCTGGACGGTCCGACGGAGGTCGGGCCCGACGACGACCCCGAGATAACGGTCTCGGTGACCAACGTCGGCGACGGCGGGGGCCGGTACGTCCTCGCGATGAATCGGTCGGGCCCTCGCGTCGCCTTCGCCCCCGTCCGGCGACTCGCCGGTGAACTGGGTCCTGGCGAGTCCGTGCGCCGGACCTTCGACGCGAAGAGCCCCTACGATGCCGACGCACCGACGGTGACGACCTACCTGCTCGACGCGCCGGGCGACCGGCAGGACGCGACACTGCGAATGGAGCCGGCCGGGGAACCGACCGGGACGGCGACCCGGCGGGACCGCGCTCACGTGACGCCCCCGTAGCGTCCCGCTGGCGCCGGTCCGAGGACCCGTGGTGGGCTGCCGGTCAAACGAGCGTCCAGGCGACGACGACGACCGCCGCGCCGACGACGGTGGACCCGACGGCGTGGGTCCGCAGCTCGTCCAGCAGGTCGTGGGAGTGTTCGTGCAGCGAGCAGGCCTCGTCGATCTCGCTGCCGGCCTCGCAGCTCGGCAGGAAGTCCATCGCGACGTGGAGGAAGATGCCGGCGGCGAAGCCGAACACGAGCGCGTTGACGACGGGCGCGTCGGGCACCGTCACCAGCGCCATGGGGATGGCGGTGAGGCCGACCCCGGCAGCGGGGAGCAACAGCCCGGTGACAGACTGGTCGTTGCGGGCCAGGCGCCGGGCGGCGGCGTAGCCGGCGGGCCCCTTGTGCGAGACGATGGCCAGGCCGAGCAAGAGCCCCAGCGACGGCATCGAGGCGTAGACCAGGCCGATGATGAGCCCCGCGGAGAGCGCGTGGGCGGCGATGGCGGCCGTCGTCGTGTCGATGCCCGCGTCGAGGTGGGTCAGGCGGTGACCGATGGTGTGGGTGGCGTAGCCGGCGACGACGCCCAGCGCGATACCGATGCCGCCGACGCGCGGGGTGCCAGCCGCCGACCCCAGCCCCATCGCCTGTGGCACGAGGAACATCGCGGCCGACGTTATCATCGCCCCGCTGGCGAGGCCGTAGCCCCAGACCAGCCGGTGTGGGTTCGTCCGGTCGGCGTTCGCGCCGAGCCACGCGCCCAGCGCCATCGCCGCGAAGGCCACCCAGGCGATGACAAGAACCTTCTGGGCCCCGCCGGCGACGGCCAGCGCTGTCAGCGCGACCAGCCCGACGACGCTGGCGACGCCGGCCACTGATATCTCCCGCGTGTTATTAAAAAATGTAACTCCATTATTAGCCATTGGTTCAGAGAAGTGGTGTTATTAGTAATAAATCCGTCGGTGCCCCTATCGCGTTGCGTCCCGGTAGTCGCGCCAGGTCAACACGTTCCCGTTCAGGTCCTCGCCGGGGCGGTCCTCCAGGGCCCATCGGACCATCCGGGCGACGGCCTCGGGGTCCCGGCCGCCGTCGCCGGACAACGCCGTCGAGACCTGTCCGGGGTCGACGGCGCCGACGGGCACGTCCAGGTCGACGGCGAACCCCCGGACGATGGCCTCCGCCGCGGCCTTCGAGACGGCGTATGACCCGTATCCGGGCATACCCTCGCGGGCGACGGCGCCCGTGGGGACGACGATGCGCGCGTCGTCGGCCAGGTGGGGCATCGCCTCGCGGACGGTGACGAACACGCCCCGCGCGTTCGTCCGCATGTGGTCGTCGAAGGCGGCGTAGGACTCCGCCGAGAGCGGCGTCTCGCCGGGGGACCCGTGGTAGACGCCGGCGTTGGGGACGAGGTACGATATCGGTCCGCCTGCCCTGGCCGCCCGTTCGACCAGGCGTTCGACGTCGAACTGGTCGCGCACGTCGGCCCGGAGCGCCGTCACTGCCCCGCCCGCGGACTCGATGTCGTCCGCGACGGCCTGTATCTCCTCGGCGTCCCGGGCACAGAGTATCACGTGTACCCCGGCCGCTGCCAGCGTCCGTGCTACCTGTTCGCCGATGCCCCGGCTCGCCCCCGTGACGACGGCGGTTCGGTCGGCCATACCGGTAGTGAGGACGGCTGTCATGTTCAGGGTTTTCCCGCCAGTACCTCTGGCGCTGTGGCCCCCCGCAGGGACGGGCGCGGCGCGTCGATTCGACCGTGGCCCGAACAGGTGCCCGATGCCGGTCGCGTGTGCCTGTCGGTCTCACACCAACCCAGTATGGCGCGCCTTTATTGTCGGTCCAGTGCGGACATGTACGCAATGAGTCATCTGTCCGGGACGGAGGTGCTGGTCGTCGGTGGCGGGTTCGGCGGGCTCTCCGCCGCGTGCTACCTGGCCGACGCCGGTGCCGACGTCCACGTGCTCGAGAAAAACGAGCAGCTCGGGGGCCGTGCCTCCAGACTCGAAACAGACGGGTTCCGCTTCGACATGGGCCCCTCGTGGTACCTGATGCCCGACGTCTTCGAGCGCTTCTTCGCGTACTTCGGGCGCGAGCCCAGCGACTACTACGACCTGCAGCGACTGGACCCGCACTACCGCATCTTCTTCAAGGACGGCGACCGCCTCGACGTCAACGGCGACCACGCCGAGATGCGCGAGACGTTCGAGTCCTACGAACCGGGGGCCGGCGAGGCCTTCGACGAGTATCTCGCGACCAGCGAGCGCCACTACGAGACGGCGATGAACAAGTTCGTCTACCAGGACCGCTCCAGTCTGCGCGACTGGGTCGACTTGGACGTGATGACCGCCGCGCCCGTCGGCCTCCAGCTCATCGGGTCGATGCAGGGTCACGTCGAGGACTACTTCGAGCACCCCAAGCTCCAGCAGATAATGCAGTACACGCTCGTGTTCCTCGGCGGATCGCCGGAGAACACGCCCGCGCTCTATAACATGATGAGCCACGTCGACTTCAACCTCGGCGTCTACTACCCCGAGGGCGGCATCGGTGCCGTCGTCGACGCGCTGGTCGAACTGGGCGAGGAGATGGGCGTGACCTACCAGACCGACGCCGAGGTGACCGAGATCGACCGCCGGAAGGACGGCTTCCTCGTCGAGACGGTCGACGGCGAGCAGTTCCACCCCGACCGCGTCGTCGTCAACGCCGACTACGGCCACGCCGAGCGCGAACTGCTTCCCGAACACGAGCGCCAGTACGACGACGACTACTGGGAGTCACGGACCTACGCCCCGTCGGCGTTCCTCATGTACATGGGCGTCGAGGGCGACGTCGACCCGCTGGCTCACCACACGCTCGTCCTGCCGACCGACTGGGGCCCCCACTTCGAGACCATCTTCGACGACCCCGACTGGCCCGAGAACCCGGCCTACTACCTCTGTGTCCCCTCCAAGACCGACGAAACCGTCGCGCCCGACGGCCACTCGAACCTCTTCGTGCTGGTCCCCATCGCGCCGGGCCTGCACGACGGCGACGCGATTCGCGAGGAGTACCGCGAGAAGATTCTCGCGGACATCGCCGCCAACACGGGCGTCGATCTGCGCGACCGCATCGTCTTCGAAGAGCAGTTCGCCGTCTCCGAGTTCGGCGAGCGCTACAACGCCAGCGAGGGTACCGCCCTCGGCCTGGCCCACACGCTCCGGCAGACGGCCCTGCTCCGGCCGAACAACCGCTCGTCGGCCGTCGACGGCCTGTACTTCACCGGGTCGTTCACGACGCCGGGCATCGGGATGCCGATGTGTCTCATCAGCGGTGAGCACACGGCCGAGGCGCTCATCGAGGACTGCGAATAACGTATGGACACCGTCACGGACCGCCTCTCGGACGTCGTGCCCTCCGCCGAGTCGCGTGTGGGCTACCTGCTGCGGCTCTCGCGACCCCGCTTCTGGCTCTACTTAGGCGGCCCGGTCATCGTCGCCGTTGCCTACGCCGCCGACGGGCCCGCCGACCTGTTCTCGCCGCTCGCCGTGGCGCTGTTCCTCTATTTCACGCTCCCGGCGAACGTCTTCCTCTATGGCGTCAACGACGTCTTCGACGCCGACGTCGACGAACACAACCCGAAGAAAGACGAGGGCCGGGAGGTCAGCTACCAGGGCGACCGGGTGGCGCTGGCCCTTATCGTCCTCTCGGGGGTGCTCGCGCTTGCCTTCCTCCCGTGGCTCCCGCCGCTGGGCGTCCTCGCACTGCTCGCGTGGGCGGCCCTCTCTGTGGAGTACTCGGCCCCACCCTTCCGGTTCAAGACGACGCCGTTCCTCGACTCCATCTCGAACGGCCTGTACATCCTCCCCGGCGTCGTCGCCTTCGCCGCCATCGAGGGGGTCGCACCGCCCGCCACCGCCGTCGCCGGCGCGTGGCTCTGGACGATGGGGATGCACACCTTCTCGGCCATCCCCGACATCGAACCCGACCGCGAGGCGGGCATCCGGACGACGGCGACGTTCCTCGGCGAGTCCAACACGTACTACTACTGCGTGATGACGTGGCTGCTGGCCGCGTTCGTGTTCACCTACACGCACTGGGCGTTCGGTCTCGTCCTGTTGCTGTACCCGGGACTCGTCTTCGGCATCCTCGCCATCGGCGTCGACATCGACGAGGCCTACTGGTGGTACCCGGCCATCAACACGCTCGTGGGCATGGTCTTCACGCTGGGCGGTCTGTGGGTGATGCTCTATGGCTGACCTGGACTGGTCGCCGCCCCGGACGCGGGCCGAGGCCACCGCCCGGCTGGACGCGCTGGTCCGCGAGCACCGCTTCACCATCGCGGTCGTCTTCCCGCTGGTGGGCGCGGTGACGCTGCTGGGAAGCGCCGAGGGTCTGCTGCCGCCGCCGCTCGCCTTCAACCCCTTTTTCGTCCTCTTCGGGACGCTCGTGATGCGCCTGCCGCTCGTCGCCGGCGTCTTCCCGCTCGTCACCCGCCGGGCCGGCCTCGCCTTGCTGGCGCTGACGGCCTACGCCTACGGCATCGAACTGGTCGGCGTCCGGACCGGGTGGCCCTACGGCGATTTCGCCTACGGTGTGGACCTCGGTCCGATGCTGCTGGGCGAGGTGCCGCTGGGTCTCCCTGTATTCTTCTTCCCGCTGGTGCTGAACAGCTACCTCCTGGTCATCCTCCTGCTGGGCCGGCGCGCGGCGTCGACCCCGATTCGCCTGCTCGCGACGCTGTCGACGGTGCTGCTGGTCGACCTGGTGTTGGACCCCGGCGCCGTCGGCCTCGGCTTCTGGACCTACGAGGTCGGGCAGTTCTACGGCGTCCCGTGGTCGAACTACCAGGGATGGCTCCTCTCGGGGACCGTCGCCGTCGTCCTCTTCGACGTCGGTTTCGAGCGGGCGGGCCTCCGGCGGCGCCTCGACGAGTGCGAGTTCATGCTCGACGACCTGGTGAGCTTCGTCGTCCTGTGGGGGGCCATCAACCTCTACTACGCCAACTGGATCCCGGTCGCGCTGGCGGCGCTGCTGGGCGCGGGCCTGCTGGTGACCGACCGCTTCGACTTCGACCTCTCGGAGTCGCGACTGGGCCGGAGCGTCCTGCGGTAGCCGGACGACGGGGTTTTGAGCCCACCCTCCCAAGCGGTGGCGATGAGCGAACTCTTCACCCCGCTGGAGCTGCGCGGGACGACGGTTCCCAACCGCGTGATGGTCTCGCCGATGTGCCAGTACTCTTGCGAGGATCGCGACGGCATCGCGACCGACTGGCACCGCGTCCACCTCGGCTCGCGCGCCGTCGGCCGGGCCGGCCTGGTGATGACCGAAGCGACGGCCGTCGAGCCCCGCGGGCGCATCTCGCCCGAGGACCTCGGGCTCTGGAGCGACGATCACGCGGCGGCGCTGGCCCCCATCGTCGACTTCGCCCACTCGCAGGGGAGCACGATCGGCGTCCAGCTGGCCCACGCCGGCCGGAAGGCCTCGACCCGGCGGCCCTGGGAGGGGCACGCCCCGCTCGGCCCCGAGGCGGGCGGC
This sequence comes from Haloarcula halobia, assembly GCF_029338255.1. Lineage (NCBI taxonomy): Archaea > Methanobacteriati > Methanobacteriota > Halobacteria > Halobacteriales > Haloarculaceae > Haloarcula > Haloarcula halobia. The sequence goes on along the minus strand of NZ_CP119787.1, from coordinate 3,081,841 downwards.
TGGTCCGTCGTCGGCCCGACCGACGAGCCATGGCCGTACGAGGACGAGGCGCCCCCGGCGACCGAACGGGTAGACCAGACGGGCATCGAGGGCGTCGTCGACGCCTTCCGGACGGCCGCCGAGCGGGCCCGCGACGTCGGCGTCGACGTCGCCGAGGTCCACGCCGCCCACGGCTACCTCCTCCACGAGTTCCTGTCGCCGGTCACCAACCGCCGCGAGGACGACTACGGCGGCGACTTCGCGGGCCGGACCCGCCTCGTCCGCGAGGTGACCGCGGCGGTCCGCGAGGTGTGGCCCGACGACCGACCCGTCTTCGTCCGCATCTCCGCGACCGACTGGCTCCCCGAGCGCGAGTCCTGGACCGTCGAGGACTCGGTCCGACTGTCGGACCGTCTGGCCGAGGTGGGCGCCGACCTCGTCGACGTCAGCGGCGGCGGCATCCTGCCCGACTCCCGGCCCGACTACGCGGGGCCGAACTACCAGGTCGAGTACGCCGAACGAATCCGCGCGGAGACCGAGGCCGATATCGCGGTGGGTGCCGTCGGCGGTATCACTACGCCAGAACAGGCCGAGGCCGTCGTCGCCAACGGGCGGGCCGACCTCGCCATCGTCGGCCGCGAGCACCTCCGTGACCCCTACTTTACGGTTCGCGCGGCCGAGGCGCTCGACGCCACCGACGAACTCCAGGGGCCGCCACAGTACCGCCGTGCCATCGGGTTCTGAGCGAGTCGCCGACTGCTCACACCGAGTCGAGGTCCAGATCGACGGCATACCACTCGAGGGCCAGCAGGACGAGGGCGCCGACCACGCCAGCCCCGGCGAACGCCAGGAGGACGTCCTGGGAGAAGCCGGGGTCCTCGGCCACGCGCTGGACCGGCGCGCGGAGCGCCCCCACGACCAGGCCGACCAGGAACGCCAGCGTCGCCCGCCGGTTCCGGTCGAGCGCGCGTCTCACGACGCGTGAGATGGTGAACAGGCCGACCAGGCCCCCGAGGACGAAGGTCACGACGACGGTGCCCGACTCGACGACCCGGGTGACGGTGCCGCCGGTCACGAGCGCGGCCAGCGAGTCGACGAACTCGCTGAGCGTCGTCGACATCCGGGTGTACTGGCCGAGGACGACCAGCAGGAGCGATCCGGAGATGCCCGGGAGGATCATCGCGCTGACGCCGACGGCGCCGGCCACGAATACGACCAGCAGGCCGCCGCCGTCGAGGAAGGACACGGGTCCGGACAGCAGGAACGCGACGACGACGCCAACGACGCCCGCGACGACCTGCAGGCCGTTCTCGACGTCGAGCGCGCGAAGCAGGATGACCGCCGAGGCGGCGATGAGGCCGAAGAAGAAGCCAAACAACAGCGCCGGCGTCTCCTGGTTGGCGACGTGGATGATGCGGGTGACGGCGACGACGGCCGTGACGATACCGGCAAGCAGGGCGAGGAGGAACCAGACGTCGAACTCCTCTAAGACGGCCAGCGCCCGCCGTCCTGAGACGCCACCGTCGACCGGCGTCAGCGCCCGGAGCAGGGCGACGGCTCGTTCGGGAGTCACCGCGGTGACCGCGGCGATGAGACGCTCGTAGATGCCGGCGATGAGTGCGATGGTCCCGCCCGAGACGCCGGGGACGCCGTCGGCGGCACCCATACAGAGTCCGATGAGGAAGGTCTTCGCCCATTCGCGAACCGGGGGTATCGACCCGCGGAGCGTCGGCAGCGACTCCGTCGCTCCGTCAGGCGCGGTGGTCATTAGGAGTGGGTTGTGCCATCGGCCCAATAGCCCTTGTGGACCGCGGCCTGCCCCCGCTCAGTCCTCGCCCGGGCCCAGATAGCCCCACGCCTGCAGACGGTCGCCGTCGCCCGCGGTCCAGCGCTCGCCGATGTCGTCCCGGTAGTACATGTTCGGTATCACGATGTCGTCGATGCGGTCGTAGGCCTGTCTGCGGGCGGCCTGCATCGTCTCGCCCTTGCCGGTCACGACGATGGGCATCCCGTTTTCGCCCGCGACGCGCCACTGGCCGTCGACCGTCTTGGCGTCTTCGAGATGAATCCCGTCTCGACTCTCGGTCTGGAAGACGACGGCTGCATTCCGGGAGTTCTCGTCGTAGGTCTTGCCGTCTTCGAACGGGAACGGCGGCAGGACGACCCGGACGCCAACCTGGTAGCCGTGGTGGACCTCCAGCTCGGGGTCGTTCCCGTGTGCGAGGTCGTAGAAGAACTCGCCCGTCGACGACTCGATGGACTCTTCCTGTAGCGCAATCGTCGGGTATCCGAACCGCGGTGTGAACTCCAGTGGGTAGATTCCGTTCTCGTTGACGATGCAGTTGATGTCGATACTTCCCACGTACCCCTCATCAGCCAGCCAGCCCTCGAGCTTGCCGAAGGTCTCCTGGAACAATTTGTTCTGGGCCGCCCAGAACATCGAGGTCCCCATTTCACCGGTAGACGGACCGATGTTCCCCGGGAACAATCTCTTGTGCTCGAAATTAAAATTGACCTGGTCAATGAACTCGTTGCCGTTGAAGAACCCGCAGATGGCGATCTCGACCCCCTCGACTTTTCGCTGCAGCTGAAAACCCTTCATCCGGTGCCCCCACGCCTTCTTGTAGGCTTTCAGCACCTCAACGACGTCACTACCGTCGTCCTCGTTCCCGACGTAGAGGAGCCGTTTGACGTTCTGGACCTCACCGAGCGGCTTGATCACGTACGGAGCCGGGTTCGCCTGGACGTGCTGAATACCGGCGTCGAAGTCGTCGAAGATGTGGTGGTCGACGGTATTCACGCCGTGGTCTTCGAGGACCTCCATCGCGTAGCCACGGTCTTCCTCGAGATGGTCGGTGTTGGGCGTCCCGCCGACGACCGCCGTCCCTCGCTCACGGAGCTCGTTCGCAAGCTGCCCCGTCCCGATATCCGTTCCGACCCAGATGTCGTCGAAGACGACGACGTCGGCCCACGCGACGTCGGCACGCCAGTCGTCGGACTTGGGCACGAACCCGTCGCCGATCTCCCTGTCGCGCTCCGCCTCGATGTAGTACTTCACGTCGTGGCCCTCGCGGTGGACCTGCCAGGCGAGGTCGGTGATCAGTGCGGCGTCCGCGGAGACAAACAGGAAGTGCTTGGGTTCCATCGGTCTGAGTTAGACGGCGGTCGATATGGGCCGGGCGGCGCCCCGGCCGCCGAGGGTTTGCCGCTTCCCCGTTCGGGACCCGTCCGGGTGGTCGCGGGAACGAGACCGTCGCATACCGGCCGTGGGACCGGACGACCCCTAAAGATGTGGGCTCGGTCGGGCGTCTGGGATATCTGCAGGATTGCCCACCAGCCGAACCGTTTTATCCCTCATCGCAGAACCACCATGTATGACACGTGAGGAACTCGCGACAGCGAGCGACCTGCTCGAATCGGCAGCCCAGGACACCGCAAGCGAGGACGCCCGCGAGCGCCTGTCGAACCTGGCCGACCAGCTCGACCGCCTGTCGACGGGCGACCGGGGGCCCGACCACGGCCGTCTCGCGCGCATCCAGTCGGCGCTGGCGGACCTCGAAGACGGCGACGGCGCCGACGTCGCGGCGACGCTCGAGGACGCCGACGACCAGCTCAACGCCTACCGGTCCGACCTCGAGGGCGTCTGAGCGACACCCCCTCGGCCTGGGTGGGAAACTGCCGATATGACGCGGTTACCCACCGATGGTGCCGCGTCCGTACGGCAGTCGTGCGCGGCCGGCGCCCCCGCCCGTCCCCGACCGTACCGGACCCAGGTCCCTGCTCACTACGACCCACCGACGGCTCTCTTTGGTGGGTCCCACCATGGCACACCAATACTGCGAGTTCCAGGTTCGGTCCGAAGACCAGGACGAAGTCATCGAACTGGTGCGAACACACGCCCAGGACATGCACGACGAGTCGTCCAGCGCCGACCAGGTCCGCGACGGCATCCAGTCGGTCTGACGCGGGACTCGGCGGTCACCGGCGGCCACAGCGTCTCGAACCAGGTCGTTGACCGACAGTAACTTACCCCGGTCACGACTTCCCACAGGCATGGACGCAGGGCTGATTGTTCTCGACGGCTGGGGGCTGAACCCCGAGACGGACGTCCGTGACGCGGTCGCGGCGGCCGAGACACCGAACTTCGACCGCTACTGGGCCGACGGGGCCCACTCGACGCTCGAGACCCACGGGCGACGCGTCGGTCTCCCGGAGGGACAGATGGGCAACTCCGAGGTCGGCCACCTCAACATCGGCGCGGGCCGCGTCGTCAAGCAGGACTCGGCGCGCGTCTCCGACAGCATCGCCCGCTCACGGGGCGAGTCGCCGCCGGACGACGCCGCCGAGGACCCGCCCTTCTTCGAGAACGAGGAGATCCTCTCTGCGTTCGAGTACGCCGAGGACCACGACGGCCGGGTCCACTTCATGGGCCTGGTCTCGGACGGCGGCGTCCACTCCTACCAGGACCACCTCCACGCACTCGTCGAGCTCGCCGGCGAGCGCGGCACCGACGCCGTCTCCCACGCCTTCACCGACGGTCGCGACACCTCGCCGACGGGCGGGGAGCGCTACCTCGCCGAACTCGAAGCTCACGCCGAGGACCACGGGACCGGCCACGTCGCCACCGTCGTCGGCCGCTACTACGCGATGGACCGCGACCAGAACTGGGAGCGCACGCGGCGGGCCTACGACGCCCTGGTCCACCGGGAGGCCGACCACCACGCTGCCGACCCCGTCACGGCGGTCACCGAGTCCTACGAGCGCGACGTCACCGACGAGTTCGTCGAACCCACGACCGTCGGCGACCACGCCGGCATCGAGGACGGCGACGCCGTCGTCTTCTTCAACTTCCGATCGGACCGCGCCCGCCAGCTCACCCGCATGCTAGCGGACATCCGGCCCGAGGACTGGGGCGACGACACCCACCCGCCGGACGTCCGCATGGTGACGATGACCCAGTACGACGAGACGTTCGACGTTCCGGTGGCTTTCGCGCCCAACCAGCCCGAGAACGTGCTGGGCGAGGTGCTGGCCGGCGCCGGGAAGACCCAGTTGCGCCTCGCGGAGTCCGAGAAGTACCCACACGTCACCTACTTCCTCAACGGCGGCCGCGAGGTGGCGTTCGACGGCGAACTGCGCGAGATAATCGAGAGCCCCGACGTCCCCACCTACGACCTCCAGCCCGAGATGAGCGCGCCGGCGGTCACCGACACCGCTATCTCGGTCATCGAGGCCGAGGACCCCGACACCCTGGTGCTCAACTACGCGAACCCGGACATGGTGGGTCACACCGGCGACTTCGAGGCCGCGGTCGCGGCCGTCGAGGCCGTCGACGAGCAACTCGGTCGCCTGGTCGAGGCCATCACCGCGGCCGGGGGACACGTCCTCGTCTGTGCGGACCACGGCAACGCCGACGACATGGGCACCGAAGACGACCCGCACACCGCCCACACGACCAACCCCGTCCCGTTCATCTACCTCGGTCCCGACCAGACCGCTGGCGGGTACACGGCCCGTGACGGCGGGACGCTGGCCGACCTCGCGCCGACGATGCTCGCGCTCGTGGGGATCGACCAGCCCGCGGCGATGACCGGCGAGTCGCTGGTGGAGTGAAGAGGGGCCCCGAACCGTTCTCCCGCCGGCAGTGTCCTCTGTGCGTGCGACCACCGGGAGCCGCCCATTTCTCACGCAGAAATCATAATCCTTATTAATTAATAAAACTGAGCACCGCCCAGATGGAGTACTCCGATACCATGCAGCTGTTCGAACAGACGTTCGAATTTCCGGCCGACCGGACGACGGTCGTCGGGCAGTTGGGCGAGGTGGAGCTGGTGACGCCGGCCGGCGAGTCGACCACGGTCTCCGACGTGTTGCACCGGACCGACGAGTCCTCGTACGTGTCGCCGAACGACCTCTACGCGTCGCTGATGGGGAACCTGGAAGACGGGTTCGTCGGCCGGAAGTACTACGACGACCGGGCCGGCGTCGAGGTCGGCGTCGACGACGTCCGCGGCGAGGACGTCTCCCTCTAGTCGACCCGGGAAAGGTACCGCGGCGGGACGCGGTCGGTCGTGTACGTCGCGTCGCCCCGCCTGCTGACCGCGTGCCCGTCGGCCCACATGGCCGCGGCGTCGACCGCGAGCACCACCGGGTCCGCGGCGTGGCGTGCGCCCACCTCTCGCGCGTCGGCAACCGTCCCCGAGAGGTGGACCTGCTGGCGTCCCATGGGCTTCAGTCCCGTCTCGAAGATAGCCTCCAGGTTCCGCGGTGCGGTCCCGTGATACAGCTCGTCGGGAACCGGGCCGTCGCTCACTTCGAGATCGACGTCGACGGAGTGGCCGTACGCGGCACGCACCCGCCGGGCCGGAGCCTCGCCGGCCACCTCGAACCGCCCCTTCGGGTCGGTCGTGACGACGCCCTCGACGTGGGCACGGGTCGCCCAGCCGTACTTCTCCCTGACCGCCGCGACGAGCGCGTCGAACGGCGTCCAGCCCGCCGCGTCGAGCTCGATACCGGCGTCGTCGGGGAAGTGTCTGAGCGCGCCGCTGGTGAACTTCGAGAGGCGCCGGCGGCGCGCCCCGTCCAGCACGTGCTCGCTCTCGGCCCCGCAGTCCGGGCAGGTCGTCCTCTCGTGGTAGCCGTGTGTGGGACAGCGCGCGATAGCGTCGGGCATCGCCTCGTCGTCGGTGACGGTGGCGTTTCAGTTCGTCGCCCGCGCCCGTCCGGGGAGGGGCGTCTCGTCGCTCCCCTCGAAGGTCCGGGAGAGCGCCAGCGCCACGCCGTTGGTCCAGCCGAACCCGACCTGGACGTCGTACTCCCCGACGTCGGCGGCCGCGCGGCCGGCGACGACGTCGTACTTCTCGAGCATCGCGCCGCTCTCCCAGTACACCCGGCGGTTCAGGTCCAGCCACCGGTCGGCTATCTCGCGGGCCAGGTCGTCGTAGCCGTACTGGCACAGGCCGACGACGGCCATGTACTGCAGCGGGGCCCAGCCCTGTGGCCAGTCCCACTGCTGGTGCGTCTCCGTGAGCGTGGTCACCAGACCCCCGGACTGGAGGAACTCCTCGCGGAGCGTCGCGGCGACGGCGGCGGCCTGCTCGTCGGTGGCGACCTCGACGAACAGCGGGACGACGGCGGCCAGCGTCCGGCGGTCCGTGCGCTCGCCAGCGGCGAAGTCGTAGTCGAGGAAAAAGCCCGCCGTCTCGTCCCAGCAGTACTCTGCGAGGACGTGGTGCCGGCGCCCGGCGAGGCACTCGTATCGGTCCGCGGCGGCCACATCCCCGGTCCGGCGACACCAGTCGGCAAGCGTCGCCTCCAGGTCGTACAGCAGTGCGTTGAGGTCCACCGGTACGAGGTCGGTGGTCCGCAGGCTGGTCATCTCGCCAGGGTCGGCCTGCCAGCGCGAGGAGAAGTCCCACCCCGACTCGGCGGCCGCGCGGACGTCGCGGGAGAGCGACTCGCGCCGGTCGGGCGCGACCCGTTCGGCGAGTTCGACGTCCTCGCGATATGACTCCGGGCGCGGGCCAGCGTGGTCGTCCCAGTAGCGGTTGGCGACGACGCCGTCGTCGAGACGGACGACGCGACGGTGGGCCGGCGTCTCCGGGCCGAGGGCGTCGGTGCCCGACAGCCAGTACTCGTGCTCGCGGCGCAACTGCGGCAGGTACTCGAGGCCGGCGTCCGTCCCCTCGGCTTCGACCAGCAGTTTGACGTACTGGCAGAAGACGGGCGGCTGGGAGCGCCCGAGGTAGTAGCACCGGTTGCCGTTCGGGACGAACCCGTAGCGGTCGACCAGCGCGGCGAAGTTGTCGGCCATGTCCCGTACCCGCTGTGTCTGCCCGTCCGCGGCCAGACCGACGGCCGTGAAGTAGGTGTCCCAGTAGTATATCTCGCGGAACCGGTTGCCCGGCCGGACGTACGGGCGCGGGAGCGGCAGGAGCGTCGAGTGCGCCCGGCCGTCGTCGGCCGGACTGTCCAGGAACGACCAGAGGTCGTCGATGTGTGCCAGCATCGACGTGTCCGTCGGCGTCTCCAGCGTGGGCGGGTCGCGGTCCGGGATGTCGAAGTGCTCGGCGACGAACGGCCCGAGGTCGAGGTCCTCGGCCGCCGCGAACCGCTCGCGGATGGTCTCGGGGGCCGTCGTCGGCACACTGTCGACGAACGTCTTCGAGTCCGCGAAGGTACTCGACCGCTGGACGGCCTCGAAGAGGGGACCGGAGAGCTGGGGATACGCCGACCCGTCGGTGTGAGTACCTGGGCGTGTCATCGACTAGGCGACTCCCAAGCGTTTACTTAGGGGTTCGGATTCGTGCACGGAACTATCACGAACGACGGTTCGAGACCCGCCCGGTGCCGTACGGAGTCGCGACGGGCGGAGCGCCGAGAGTGGTCGCGTTCCCGCCTCGCGTAGCGTACTCCCCGGTTCGCTACGACTCGGATTACAATCTGGCCGCGACGCCCGTCGCGGGTATGCCTGACGACCCAGCCCTCGATGCGGGCCGCCGGCGGGTCCTGGCGGCGACGGGAGCGACGACCAGCCGGCGACGGTCTTCCCCCAGGGCGTCGCCAGCGGGGACCCGACGGAACGCGGCGTCGTGCTCCGGACGCGTCGCGCCCGACGGCGTCGACGTCCTGAACGACGACGCCGGGACGCGTTCCCCGGGGAGCGCAGGCGGATCCTCGAGAGCGCCGAGGCGGGCGACGCCGCCTCCGTCGCGCCCACCGGCGACATGCACAGCACGCTCACTGGCCACGTCGAGCACGACGGGGAACGCACAGGCGTGGAGTTCATGACGCCGGCGGTGACGAGTCAGAACCGCAGGGACCGCCTCTCGCTGCCGAACGACCGCGAGACCCGGCGACTCATCGCCGACTACGTGACCGACGAGAATTCCCCACGTCGAGTTCTTCGACAGTCACCGCTGGGGGTGCGCGGTTGTCGAGTTCACGCCCGAAGCGTGTACGTTCTCGGCGTACGCCGTCGACCGTGCGACCGACTCGACGGACGCCAGCCGGCGGCTCCTGACCCGGTACCGCTGTCCGGTCGACAGCCACGAGCTCGATCTGAGTCGGCCACGGCCCACCGCCGCTGCTGGAATCGGAGACGGTATATAAATGTACTGCCGTCGGGTCTGTGGTTTGCATTAGTAACTTAGTTATACGTAGTAACCTTTCGTCTCTCGAGGTGTAATGGCGACCGAAACCCCACAGACGATGCAGACGTACAGTCCCGAGACCATCCTCTCGGCGATGAGCTCCATCAAGAAGATGCTCGTGGTCGGGGCCGCCTTCGCGGCGGTCGGCTACCTGCTGGTCGGGATGGCGCTCGTCCTCGAGTTCACCCAGTTCCACCCGCTGCTCGAACAGTTCTTCACCACGCAGACGGCCCACAGCGTGGCCGGTGGCGGCCCCGACCGCGCCGGAGCGGCCGCGCTGAACGCCCAGCTTGCGACCATCCACCAGTTCCCCTCGCTGTTGCTCTGGCTGAAACTCGGCGGCATCGCACACATCCTGGTCGGCATCTTCGTCGCGCTGGCGGCCATCGTCCGCACGCTGAGCCTGGTCCCCCATCGGCTCTCGTATGCGATGCCCGACGATCAGTAAGCGCCCCCTCCCCCGCTCGCGGTTCGGCCCGTCTCCGGACGACCTGACAGCCCGACAGTATTTGTTCCCGCTCGTCCAACGCTGTAGTATGGTGACGGAACTCGCGGACGGCGTGTGGTGGTACGACCTGGGCGGGGTCAACGCCTACCTCGTCGACGACGGCGGCACGCTGACGCTTGTCGACGCGGGGATGCCCTGGCACGGGAACGCGCTCGTCGCCGGTATCAACCGGGCGGGCTACGAGCTCACCGACCTGGACCGCATCCTGCTGACACACTACGACTTCGACCACGTGGGTGGGCTCCCGTCGTTCGACGGCGTCGACCTGACCATCTACACCGGCGTGGCCGACGCCCCGATGGTGACCGGCGAACGGACGCCCCCGCTGAGCACGCTGAAGGGCGCGGTCCAGCGGATGGCCTCGGTCACCATCGACGCACCGTCGAATCCCGTCGAGACCGTCGCCGACGGGCACACCCTCGGCAGTTTCACCGCCTACCACACCCCGGGCCACACCAGGGGGCACGTCGCCTACGTCAGCGAGGACCTCGGGGTGGCGTTCCTCGGCGATTGCGTGCGCGAGTCCGGCGGCGATTTCGCTCCGTCGCCCTGGTATCTCAGCGACAACACGCGCGAGGTCCCGGTGAGCATCCGGCGCCTGTCCCACCGGACCGGGGCGTTCGACGTGGCCGGCCCGGGCCACGGCGTCCCCTTCCGGGTGCGGGGGAGCGAGCGGCTCGCGGCGCTGGCCGAGACGCTGTAGACGGGCTACAGCTCCTCGGCGACGGCTTCGGGACTCAGCAGGTTCGGGTCGACGACGAGGTCGGTCTGCCGGCTCGCGAAGTCCGGCAGCGACCCCTCTGCGTAGACGACCACCCGGAGGTCCGGGTTGAGGTCCTTGGCGACGACGATGGAGGTGGCCTGTTCCATCTCGGTCAGCAGGTACACCTCGGCGTCGTGGACGCCCGCCTCCTCCAGCCCGGGGCGGTTGCCGACGTCCGCGACGGTGACCGCGTGGCCCTGGGCTGTCAGTGCATCTGCCATCCGCTCGGGATCGGTTCCGACCAGCGTGACGTTCATTCGTACTCGATGGTCGCGGGCGGTTTGTGGGTCACGTCGTAGACGACGCGAGCGACGTTCTCGTGGGCGCCGGTGATGCGACTCTGCATGCGCTGGAGCGTCTCCCAGTCTATCTCCTGGGCGCGGGCGGTCATCCCGTCGCGTGACTCCACGGACCGCACGGCGACGACCCAGCCGTGGACGCGGTTGTCGCCCTTGACGCCCGTCGCCTTGCCGATGACGGCGGCCAGGGCCTGCCACGGGTCGTACTCCTCGAGTTCCTCCTCGACGACGTGGTTGGCCTCGCGGGCCACCTCGAGTTTCTCCTCGGTGACCTCGCCGATGATACGGACGGCCAGGCCCGGACCGGGGAACGGCATCCGCTCGGAGATGATCTCCTCCAGGTCGAGCGCGCGGGCGACCTCGCGGACCTCGTCCTTGTAGAGGTCCCGCATCGGTTCGACGATGCCCTCGAAGTCGATGCGCTCGGGGAGGCCGCCGACGTTGTGGTGCGACTTGATGGTCCCCTCGCTCTCGATGCGGTCGGGGTAGATGGTCCCCTGGACGAGGTAGTCCGCGTCCACTTCACGGGCGACGGTCTCGAACTCCCGGATGAACTGTTCGCCGATGATGTGGCGCTTCGCCTCGGGGTCGGTCTCGGCCTCGAGTGCCTCGAGGAACCGGTCCTGGGCCTCGACGATGCGCAGCGAGTCCATGTAGTCGAACGTCTCGCGGATCTCGTCGGTCTCGCCTTTCCGCATCAGACCGGTGTCGACGTACACCGCCGTGAGCTGGTCGCCGATGGCCTCGTAGGCCAGGGCGGCCGCGGTAGAGGAGTCGACGCCGCCCGAGAGGCCGATGACGGCGTGCTTGTCGCCGATCTCCTCGGCGATCTCGGCCTTGGCCTCCTCGATGAAGGGTTCGACGTCGACCATCAGTGGCTCACCTCCTGCTCGGCGTCGACCGCGCGTGGATCCTCGCCCAGCACTGCCTCCAGCAAGCCGACGAAGGGTGGACTCGCCCGCGTCGGTCGGGAACGGAACTCGGGGTGGAACTGCGTCCCGATGAAGTACGGATGGTCGTCGTGGTCGAGTTCCAGGATCTCCATGCGGTTGTTGTCCCGGCCGGAGAACCGCAGGCCGCCGTCCTCCAGGTCGTCGATGTACTCGGGGTTGACCTCGTAGCGATGGCGGTGGCGCTCGGTACAGGAGCCACCGCCGTACAGCGCGGCGGCGAGCGTCCCGGGTTCGATGTCGGTCTCCTGGGCGCCCAGGCGCATCGTCCCGCCCATGTCCTCGACCTCGTACTGCTCGGGCAGGATGTCGATGACAGGATGGGGCGTGTCCTCGTCGAGCTCCGTCGAGTGGGCGCCCTCGAGGTCGAGGACGTTCCGGGCGTACTCGATGACGGCAAGCTGGAAGCCCAGACAGAGCCCGAGGTACGGCACGTCGTTCTCGCGGGCGTAGCGGATGGCCTCGACCTTCCCGTCGGTCCCGCGCGAACCGAAGCCGCCGGGGACGACGATGGCGTCGGCCTCCTCCATCCGCGTGGTGTGGCGGTCGTTCATCTTCTCGGAGTCGACCCAGGTGACGTTGACGTCGACGTTCTTCTCCAGGCCGGCGTGTTTCAGCGCCTCGTGGACCGACATGTAGGCGTCCTCGAGGTCGTACTTGCCCACGAGGGCGACGTCGACTTCACCCTCGGTGTTCTGGGTGACCAGTTCCCGCCAGCGGTTCTCGCGCTCGCCCTCTGGCAGGGCCTCGTCGACGATGTCGAGGCGCTCCATCACGTACTCGTCGAGCCCCTCTTCTTCGACCATCAGGGGGACGTGGTAGATGTCGTCGACGTCCGGGTTCGAGAAGACGGCCTCGGTGGGGACGTCACAGAACAGCGCGATCTTCTCTTTCGTGTCGATGTCGAGCTTGTCAGAACACCGGCCCACCAGGATGTCCGGCTGGAGGCCGATGCTCCGGAGTTCCTTCACGGAGTGCTGGGTTGGCTTGGTCTTTTGCTCGCCGTTCTTCGAGTAGGGGACGAGCGTGACGTGGGTGAAAAGGATGTCTTCCTCGTCTTCCTCGTGGGCGAACTGGCGAAGCGCTTCGAGGTAGGGCATCCCCTCGATGTCGCCGACGGTGCCGCCGACCTCGATGATACAGACGTCGTTGCCCTCGGCGGCCTCGCGGATGCGCCGCTTGATGTCGTCGGTGATGTGGGGGATGATCTGGACCGTGCGACCGAGGTAGTCGCCGGCGCGCTCCTTCTCGATGACGTGCTGGTAGGTCTTGCCCGTCGTGACGTTGTGGTCGAACGTCATGTCGATGTCGAGGAACCGCTCGTAGTTCCCCAGGTCGAGGTCGACCTCGCCGCCGTCTTTCAGCACGTACACCTCGCCGTGCTGGAACGGGTTCATGGTCCCGGCGTCGACGTTGAGATAGGGGTCAATCTTGACCGCTGTCACGTCGAACCCCGCGTTCTTGAGAAGACGGCCCGTGCTGGCGGCGGTGATGCCCTTGCCCAGGCCCGACATCACGCCACCGGTGACGAAGATGAACTTCCGACCCAGCTCCGGGTCGTAGTCCGTTTCGGGTTCGGTCGGCATACTGACGGTGAATCCCGTGTCGTCAAAACGGTTTCGGAGCGCGCCATCTTCGCCACCGCGTCGCACTGTCAGCGGCCAGATAGCTGTGGCGTGACGCCGTGTGACCCCGGCACGTCGCCCGGGGCCTGGTCCCCGCCCGACGCTCGCTCACCCGGGCAAGGCCCGACTCACGGTGACCAGGGTCGCGGCCGCGACGGCGGAGAACAGGGCGTCCCCGGGCGTGGCCCCGACGGCCATGAACAACCCGAACCCGGTGAGGAACCCGGCCAGGAACGAGACGGTCCCGTGACGGGTCTCCCGGGCGACACGTCTCCGGTCGACGAACGACATATGATATTATTTATTATTATGGATATTAAGGCTACTGCTCACGGTCACGCACCCGCGCTCCAGACAGCCGGCTGCCGCTCAACGGTTCGTGCGGAAGAACGCGGCGACGACGTCGCCCACCGTCGCGGCCCGGCCGACGAAGTGGTGGTCGGCCCGGAACGACTCGACCGCGTGGCCCAGGTCCCGTGCTCGCTCGACGACCGGCCGCCAGTCGACGGTGTCGTCGCGCTCGCCGTAGACGACCTGGGTCGGACACCGGACACCCTCGAGCGCGTCGGCCACCGACTCGCCACCGCTCTCGGCGGGCGGGGCGAGCGTCGCGAGGGCGTTCGGCGCGGCGGTTTCGGTTCTCCCGCCCGGCTCGGCGGCCGCCCGAATCGCGACGCCCGCGCCGAAACTGTACCCGAACAGCCCCACCGAGGCGTATCGCTCGGCGGCCCACGCGACGGCCCGTTCGGCGTCGGTGCGCTCGCCCCGTCCCTCGTCCCACGGCCCGTAGTCGATGCGGAGGACGGCGACGTCGGGCGCGAGCGCGTCGCTCACGGCCCGGAGACGCTGGTCCGACCGGGACCCACCGTAGCGGGGGTGTGGCGGACAGGCGACGACCGCGCGGTCGGCGGCCGGCGAATCGAGCGTCCCCGCGACGTCGCGCCCGCCGGGGAGACGCACTGGCTCGCTCATCGTCTGTCACTCGTGCCCTGCGTGTAAGAAATTTAAGTCTACGGCCCCGAATCTGGTGGTATGGGAATCCTCTCGCGTGCGTCCTACGTCATCCGGTCGAAGCTCAACGCGGTCCTCAACCGTGCCGAGGACCCGACTGAGACGCTCGATTACTCCTACGAGCAGTTGCGCAACGAACTCCAGGACGTCAAACAGGGCATCGCGGACCTCACGACACAGAAAAAGCGCCTCGAGATTCAGAAGCGCCGCCTCGAGGAGAACGTCGAGAAGCACAACGACCAGGCCCGCCAGGCGGTCAAGCAGGACCGCGACGACCTCGCGCGCCAGGCCTTAGAGAAGAAGAAACAGAAGATGACCCAGATCGAGGAGCTGGACGGTCAGATCCAGGACCTCCAGTCCCAGCAAGATCGCCTGGTCGAGCAGAAAGACGAGCTACAGCGCCAGATCGAGCAGTTCAGGACGAAGAAAGAGACGATGAAGGCCCGCCACGAGGCGGCCCAGGCGTCCGCGCGCGTAAACGAGGCGATGACCGGCGCCGGCGAGGAGATGGCCGACGTCGGCCGTGCCATCGAACGCGCCGAGGAACAGACCGAGGACATGGAGGCCCGCGCCCAGGCGATGGACGAGCTCCGCGAGGACGGCGTCCTCGACGACCAGCTCTCCGATAAGGACCAGCTCGACCGCGAACTGGAGGAGCTCCAGCAGGACGGGGAGGTCGACGCCGAACTGGACACGCTGAAAGCCGAGATGGGGAAGGCAGACGAGGCATCGAAGTCAGCGGACGAGGAGGACCTGGAAGCAGAGCTGGATGAGAACGGCGAGGGCGCAGCCGAGACGTCCACCGTCGAGGACAGCGAGGTCGACGCCGAGCTCGAGGAACTGAAAGAGGACGAGCAGACCTGAGCGCGGCACTATCGTCACAACGGCCAGACGAACGCCACCGCGAGCGTGGTGACCACACAGAGGAGCACCTGCAGGGGCACCCCGACCCGGAGGAAGTCGGTGAAGCGGTAGCCGCCGGGCCCGTAGACCATGAGGTTCGTCTGGTAGCCGATGGGGGTGACGAACGCGTGGGCGACGGCGAAGGTGACCACCAGCAGGAACGGGAACCCGCTGACGCCGATCTGCGTGGCCGTGGCGACGGCGATGGGTATCATCAACACCACGGTTGCGACGGGGGTGATGACGGCGGCGACCGCCGCCGTCAGGAGGTAAAACAGCGCCAGGACGAGCAGCGGTGGGAGGTGGCTGGCGACGCCGACGAGCGCGTCGCCGACGAACAGCGCCCCGCCCGTCTCGCGCATCGCCAGGCCCAACGGGAGGAGACCCGCAAGCAGGAAGACGACGTTCCAGCTGACCGCGTCGTAGGCCCGCGAGGCGGTCAGCCGGTTCGTCGCGACCATCGCCACCACGCCCCCGAGCGCGGCGATGTAGATGGGGACGACGTCGAGTGCGGCGAGGGCGATGGCCGCAAACAGGAACCCCACGGGGAGCAAGGTACCGGCGTCGAGGTCGGGCGGTTCCACGTCGTGGATGACGTCGAACAGCTCCGGCGGCCCCTCGGTGAGCGAGAGGTATCCCTCCTCGTCCAAGTGGAGAATCTCGTCGACGGGAGTCTGGACGAGCAGCGTGTCGCCCGCCTCGAGCGTGACGTCCGCGAGGGCCTCTCTGATGATGGAGTCGCCACGCCGGATGGCCAGCGCCGTCACGTCGAAACGCGAGCGCAGCTGCGCGTCGGCGAGCGTCCGCCCGCGGAATCTGGACTCGCCGTGGACGACGGCTTCTGCGAGGATGCCGGCGTGCCCGCTCTCGGCCAGCAGTTCCTCGGTCACCGACTCCCGGGGCAGCTGGCGCAGGCCGAACGTCTCGCTGAAGCGGTTGACCGACTGGCGGCTCCCCCGGACCGTCAGGACGTCACCCGCCTCGAGAGGACGGTCGGTCACCGTCGCGAAATACGAGTCGCCGTCGTGGTCCACCTGGAGGACGTCCACGTCGACGAGGCTTCGCACCGCGGCCACGGCCTCGATGTCCGCCTCAGCCGGGAGCTGCTCGCCGAGCGTCTCGGCCGCCGCTTCGAGGGCCTCCTCGCCGACGGTGTGGTCGAGCGCCTCGGCGACAGTCAGGCCGACCAGCGGGGACGACTCCCGGACCTGGCACTGCGCGAGATAGCGGTCCATGTCGAACTCCTCGGTGAAGTCCGCCGCGGGGTGGACCCGCTCGGGAACCAGCCACCGGGCCACGGTGAGGAGGTAGGCGACGCCGACCAGCAGGACCACCACGCCGACGGGCGTCAGCGTGAACATCGAGAGGCGCCGTCCGAGCAGTTGGGCGGCGAAGTCGCTCGCCAGCAGGTTCGTCGCGGTACCCACGAGGGTGAGCGTCCCGCCGAGCATCGCGGCGTACGAGAGCGGGAGCAGGAGCCGTGAGGGCGAGAGCCCGTAGCGGTTCGACAGCCCGGTCACCAGCGGGATGAACACGGCGACGACGGGCGTGTTGTTGACAAAACCCGCACTCAGCCCCGTCGTCCCGACGATTGCGGCCAGCAGGCGGCGCTCGTCGCCACCGGTCGCCGTCGCCAGTTTCCCGCCGAGCCAGTCGACGACGCCGGCGTCCTCGACGCCCGCGCTCAGGATGTACATCGCGACGATGGTGACGACGGCCGGGCTGGCAAAGCCCTCGATGGCCGCCCGTGCGGAGACGCCGGTGTGCGGCTCGAGCACCGCGAGCGCGACCAGGACGGCGATGGCGGTCATGTCCGGGGGGAGCCACTCGGTGACGAACAGCACCAGGGCGGCCCCGACCAGCGCGAACACGATGAGCGCGCCGGTCGACAGGGAGGCCATGTGCCGGCGAGACGACCGTTGGGTAGAAAAAACCGTAGGCCGCCACCCCTCGCGCGGGGGCCTCAGCCCCAGTCGACGTCGACCGAGCGGTCCGTCTCACGGAGGATGAACGGGCCGATGGAGAGGGTCCGATTGGTATGGTCCCGATGCGGAGGACGTACGCGAGCAGAATCGTGAACGGGATGAGCGAGAGCGTCGTCGTCACCGCGAGGATCCACAGCGAGTCCGGGACGCCCAGCGTCACTGCCGTGAAGTCTCGCGGGTCGAAAAAGACCTGAGTGACAATTGCGACCGCCAGTGCCGGTACCGCGACGTACAGCAGCGTCCTCGAGAGGTTCGACAGCTCCCACTGGAAGTACAGCGTGTTGAAGTGCTCGCGGGTGGGGCCGAACAGTGCCAGCGACTCGGCCAGGTCCCCGAGCTGTTCGTCGACGTCGGCCGGGAGCGCGTCGGTGACCGTCTCGACGTTCCCGACGACGGCGTCTACGTACCGTGCCAGCGACGTCTTCGCGTCCCCGCTCAGGTCGCTCCAGTCGATGCTGTTCTGGATCGTCTCGGCCTGCTCGCCCGTCGCCCGGACCAGCGAGCGCAGGAACGCCGAGGGCTCGGCCGGGCTCACGGTCGTCCCGACGGCGTCGGCGACGTCGGCGCGGAACCGCATCGCGCCACCCATCCGGTCGCGCTGGTCGCCGACGGCGCCAAGCTCCTGTGACAGGACCAGCTGACTCAGGGTGAGGACGATGGTCACGCCGGTGCTGGTGCCCGTGATGAGCGCCCAATAGAGCGTCTCGACGGGGTCGCCCCGCGTGCGCAGCGTCTGTGCCGGCCCGGGTGGAGCAGACCGGCGGCCACGACGGCCACGAACAGGACCGCCGAGAGGACGCCCGCGACGACGCGCCTGTCGGCGTCGAGCAACAGCCAGAGGAACTGCGTGCTCTCCGCTGCCCGTTCCTCCATCGTATCGCTCGGCTGGTCTGCCGAGTCTTCTCTGCCGCCTTGTAAATTGTACAACATAAAACCCACGCGCCCCGGTCCGGGATCGCTCCGTTACCGTCCGGCAAAGAAGGTGACGGCGGTCCGCTTCTGGTCGATCTCGGTGTGGAGGTGGTCGCGGAACTCGCCGAGGTCGACGTCTTTCTCCTCGTTCTCCTTGCGGTCGCGCACGGATATCGTGCCGTCGTCCTCCTCGTCGTCACCGATGATGAGCATGTAGGGCACCCGGTCGTCGTGGGCCTGCTGGATCTTGCGGCCGACGGTCCACGAGCGGTCCTCGATCTCGACGCGGACGTCGCCCAGGTCGTCGGCGATCGCCTCGCAGTAGGGGATGTTGTCGTCGCTGACCGGGAGGATGCGGACCTGTTCGGGCGCCAGCCACGTGGGGAACTTCCCGTTGTAGTGCTCGGTCAGCACCATGAAGAACCGCTCGTAGGAGCCAAAGAGCGCGCGGTGGATGATGACCGGGCGGTGGTCCTCGTTGTCCTCGCCGGTGTAGGTCAGGTCGAACCGCTCGGGCATGTTGAAGTCCAGCTGGACGGTGGGGCCGTCCCAGTGGCGGCCAAGCGCGTCCTCGAAGGCGAAGTCGATCTTCGGGCCGTAGAAGGCACCGTCGCCCTCTTCGACGACGTAGTCGATGTCCTGGCCCTCGAGGACCGATTCGAGCTGTGACTCGGCTTTCTCCCAGATCTCGTCGCCCCCGACGCTCTTCTCGGGGCGGGTGGCGAACTGGACGGTGTAGTCGAGGTTGAAGGTGTCCAGCGTGTCGAGGATGATGTCCATGATGGCCAGCACTTCCTCCTCGATCTGGTCCGGGCGGACGAACAGGTGGCCGTCGTCGATGGTGAACGCCCAGGTGCGCGAGAGTCCCGAGAGTTCGCCGCGCTGTTCCTTCCGATAGACCTTCCCGTCCTCGAAGTACCGGACCGGGAGGTCGCGATAGGACCAGGACTTCTGGTCGAAGATGGTCGCGTGGCCCGGGCAGTTCATCGGCTTCAGGCCGTACTCCTCGTCGTTGACGTCCAGCAGGAACATGTCGTCGACGTAGTTGTCGTAGTGCCCGGACTTCTTCCAGAGTTCCGTCCGGAAGACGTGGGGCGTCTCGACCTCGTCGTAGCCGGCGTCGCGGTTGAGGCCGGCGACGTACTCGGACAGTTCGTTGAGGATCTTCTTGCCGTTTGGCTCGTACAGCGGCAGGCCCGGCCCGGTCGTGTCGTCGATGGAGAACAGGTCCATCTCCTGGCCGATCTTCCGGTGGTCCCGTTCCTTTGCCTTCCGGCGGTTCTCGAGGAACTCGTCGAGTTCGTCTTCGGTTGGGAACGCCGTCCCGTAGACGCGCGTCAGCGTCTCGTTGTCCTCCTCGCCGCGCCAGAACGCCGCCGAGATCTCCAGCAGGGCGAACCCGCCGATCTCGCCGGTCGACTCGACGTGGGGGCCCTGACAGAGGTCGTAGAACTCGCCCTGGGTGTAGAAGGAGACGGGGTCCTCGTCGGCCGCTTCCGTTTCGAGGATGTCCTGCTTGAACGGGTTGTCCTCGTAGCGCTCGAAGGCCGCCTCGCGGTCGACCAGTTCGCGCTCGATGTCGTAGTCCGCTTCGATGATCTCCTGGGCTTCCTCGCTGATGGCTTCCAGGTCGTCCTCGTCCAGGTCGACGCCGGTGATATCGTAGTAGAAGCCGTCGTCGGTCCACGGTCCGATCGTGAGCGTCGCCTCGGGGAACTCGCGCTGGAGCGCCTGCGCGAAGACGTGGGCGGCGGAGTGACGGAGCACGTCGAGGTACTCGTCGCTGCTCTCCGTGACGATCTCCAGTGTGACGTCGGACTCGATGGGCGTGTGTCTGTCGACCAGCTCGCCGTCCACCACGCCGGCGACGGTGTCCTTGCCGAGTCCGGGCCCGATTTCGTAGGCGACGTCTTCGACCGTGCTCCCGGACTCCATCTCGAGCGTGGAGCCGTCCGGCAGCGTGACCGTGACCGTACTCATATACCTGCATACGATAGCGGCCGGGGATAAGTGTATTGAGATAGCGAGGGCCTGAGCGCAGCGAAGGGCCTCGACAATAGCGAGCGGGGAACGGAGTGAGCGGCCCTCGAAGTGACGCGGGGAGCGAAACGACCCGCGAGCAGCGAGGCACCGACCGGAGGCAGCCCCATCGAGAAAAGCGAGCGGCGCGATCGACGCAGGACCCGCGAAACGACGATCGCCGCGTGGTACCACTCCCGTCGGGTGAGAGCGACCACCGAGAACTATGTGGGCCGGGGACGCACTCCCGCACGAGCAACCATGTACGACCACGTACTCGTCGCGACCGACGGCAGTTCGGGCTCTGTCGAGACGATTTCGCACGCGATCGCCATCGCACGCGACAACGACGCGGTGTTACACGGCCTCTATGTCGTCGACAAGCGACTGCATCAGGCGGCCGAGAAAGACGCTAAAGCGGACGTCCGACAGTCGCTCGAAGAGGAAGGCGAGGTGGCGCTCGACGACGTCGCCGTCCGCGGCGAGGAGGCGGGTCTGGAGGTCCGGACGACGATGGCGGAGGGTATCCCGTACAAGACCATCGTCGAGTACGCCGACCGCGAGGACGTCGATCTGGTCACGATCGGGACCCACGGCCGGACCGGGCGCGACCGGGTCGCCAACCTCGGGAGTGTCTCGGAACGGGTCGTCGAGAACTCGCCGGTCCCGGTGCTGATCGTCCACATCGAGTGAGCAGCGGTGCCTCGTTAGGCACCACGTCTTTTATCCAGGAGTCTTACCCACTGATAGAACTACATGCCTGTTCACACAGGGAGTCAGACGCTCGACGAAATCCTCGACGGGGGCATCCCCGAGAACCGGACCGTGCTCGTCACCGGAGGGCCGGGGACGGGGAAGTCGACGCTCGCGATGCAGTTCCTGCAGGCGGGACTGGACCGCGGCGAAGACTGCCTCTTTATCAGCACCGAGCAGACGTTCGAGGAGCTCGCGGACTCGTTTTCCGCGTTCGACTTCCGGATGGACGACGAGAACCTCACCGTCACGTCGCTGCACGCGACGCCGGGACAGACCGTCGACGGCGACAGTGAGCGCGAGCTGACCCTGGAGACGCTCGAGGGCGGCACGATGCTGGGCGGCGAGTACTCCGCCCCGTTCGAGTCGAAGTACATCACCCAGTACCTAGAGCGGTTCGCCCCGGCCGACCGCGTCGTGCTCGACTCGGTGTCGGGGCTGTCGGCCATCGGGGACGACCGGGACGTCTTCCGGCGGACGCTGCTCGATTTCATCCGCCTCCTCAACGACGAGTTCGGCGCGACGGCGATGTTCACCGCCGAGGAGTCCGAACCGTCGCTGGCCCAGTCGGACGTCAAGACGGTCGCCGCCAGCGACGCGGTGCAGTTCAACGCCCACGGCGTCCTGCGACTCTGGCGGAAGAACGTCGGCGGCGACTACCACCGGTTCCTCGAGGTGGTGAAGATGCGCGGGGTCGACCACGACTCGCGTATCCACGAGCTGACGTTCACGCCGGCGGGTATCCGCGTCTCGCCGCGCCTGCGGACCCACCCCGGGGAGTTCGTCCCCTCGGACCACATGGCGACCGGGATCCCGGGCCTCGATGCGCTCCTGGGTGGGGGTATCGTCTACGGCGGGACGTTGCTGCTGAAACACGACGGGCAGGCCAGTCCCCACTCTATCCTGACGAACCTCATGGCGCAGGCTGTCGACGACGGGATGGCAATCGGCATCGCTCCGCCCGTGGAACTGCCGCCGAAGCGGCTCCGCAGTATCATCGACGACCGAATCGGCGACATGGACGAGATGTTGAACGACGACCAGCTCTTCCTCATCGACTTTGCCGACATCTGGGAGAACACCCGCCGCAACGTGTTCAAGCCCCACACGTACGAGGACGAGGACACGGCCGGGGTCTTCCGGACCATCGACGACCGGCGGGGCGACCAGTCGATGTTCACCGTCCTCAACGTCGAGTCACAGCTCCCGGTCCTGGAGAACGACGAACTCCGGCAGGTCCGCTTCTGGGAGGAGCAGAACTTCTACCGGGCCGACGACACGACGATGTACCTGTTCAACCCCGCGACGCTGTCGGACGAACTCGCGGCGTTCTACGAGAACGGGGCCTGGCAGACCCTGGAGACGTGGGTCTCGGAGAACGGACTGCAGTACCTCGAGCTCCAGAAGTCACCCAGCGGATTCATGGGTGCGACTCGCCTCGTCGAGTACGTGCAAAGCGAGCCCTACATGCGGATTCAGCAGCCACCGGGCGCGGGGACGAGCGTTCCCCGGCGCGAGTCACCCACCTCTCCGGAGGGTCAGTAGATGACAGACCCGGACCCCCGGCCCGGGACGAACACCCTCGTGATGGCGCCGTCGCTGAGCAGCGCCAAGCGGTCGACCTGTCTCTCCCTGCTCGAGGCCGACAGGCGCCAGCGACTCGACGTGTTGCGAATCACCTACTCGGCGTCGCCGGCGGAACTGGTCGAGTCCTGGCGCGAGACCCACGGCACTCTCCCCGGCCGGATGGGCATCGTCGTCGTCGGGGACGGCGCGGGAATCGGGCGGCCGAGCGACGAGGACCTGCCCGAGAGCGTCTTCGTCACGACGGCCAACCCCAACGACATCACCGGCCTGGGGATGCGCCTCAACAACTACCTGGCCGACGTCGAACCGGAGAGCCAGCTGGCCGTCTGCTTCGACTCGCTGACCGAACTCCTCCAGTTCGCCGACGTCCAGTCGGCGTTCAAGTTCCTCCACATGTTCACCGGCCAGCTGCGCGAGGTGGGCGCGGTTGCGCACTTCCATCTGGACCCCGGTGCCCACGACGACCAGACTATCAGTCGGCTGAAGCCGGTCTTCGACGAGGCCGTCGACTGTGCCTGATACTGCCGGCTGTATCACGTGACGATTGTTCCACTCCTGGCGTGTCACAGAACCGTTCGAACGCGATGGTGTGGTCATCCACGACCGAGCTGTGGCAGGGGGCCAACAACGGGTCTCCGACCCGAAAACATACGTATCGAGGGTGTCTCGCCCCCTCCATGTCTGAACGGCTTCCCCGCTTCGCATCTCGGCGAGTAGTGCTGACCGCTGGTGCGGGTTCGATAGCATCGATTGCCGGCTGTTCCACGCCGCCGACTGACTCCTCGATGCTCGAGATAGTGCTCTTCAACCACACCGATAAGCCGTACGCGGTCGAGATCGGCCTGTTCCGTGCCGATGGTACCCGATCCCGGAGCGACGCGAGAGTCCATTCCGAATCCATCAGTGTCGGCCCACAGGGACAGACACGACGCGAGGACGTGGCCGAATCCCGCCAGTACGTGGTCCGATACGAGGTCTTCGAGAACAATCACACCCCGACCGACGAAGGCCACGTTCACTTCTACCCGGGAGATGACGGGGACTCCGACGAGATCGCGTTTGACATTCACTCACCGGGAACGATCACCCGGCGGTGAATCCCACCTCCGCTCGACAGAGAGACTGTACTGCCTGGTCGAGTGACACACGCTACTGGAGACGCCATGATACGCGCGTCTCGGGTAGCAAAACCCGGAACGAGGTTCAACGGGCAGCATGACGACCGGTATCTTTTCGGACCGCGCACTCGCTGTTGCTGTATGGACAGCCGTGAGTACGAGTTCGAGGGCGACTCGCCGGAGATACACGGATACGCACACGTCAGCCGCGAGTCGACCGTCGTCGGCGACGTGACTATCGGGGCCAACGCGAACGTCTGGCCGGGGGCCGTGTTGCGGGGCGACGTCGGCCCGGTCGAGGTCGGCAGACAGAGCGCCATCGGTGACGGCGCGATTCTCCACGCCTCGATGGTCGGCGAGAAAGTGATGGTGGGCCACGGCGCCGTGCTCAACGACGCCGAGGTCCGCGACGGCGCGCTCGTGGGCTTCAACTCCACCGTCAGCGAGGCGGTCATCGGCGATCACTCCATCGTCGCGATGGGCACCGTCGTCCCCCCGGGCTACGAGGTGCCGGCGGAGTCGTTCGTCCGGGGCAGTCCCGCGACGGTCACGCCCCTGGCGGAGACGAACATCGATCCCGACCAGGTGTTCGAGGCGTTCTCGTCGGGTGACTACGCGAACCTGGCCGCGCGTCACGAGGACCTCTTCGAGTGACACCCCTGGCGGCCCGCTACCGACGAGGCAATTATAAACCGCGCGTGTACACACTGCAGATATGGACGAGATCGTCGACCTGGTGACCAAGTCGCTCGCCGACGAGACGGACCGCGAGTTCGCCGCCCGGGTCGACGAGCAGGCCGACGCCCTCCGCGAGGCCATCGCGGCCGGCGAGTTCGACAACGAGGGCTTCTCGGTGGGGCTGGAGGTCGAACTCTACGCCGTCAACGCGAAACCAGAGCCACCGGACCTGGCCCCGGACACGGCGGCCGACGACGATGACGGCGAGATCGATCCGGCGGACCTGGACGAGGACCTCACCGGGTCGTCGACGGGCAGTGCCGCCTGGGACGGGTCGCTCGAGGCCCCGGCCGAGACCGAGTCAGCGAGCGGGGGTGCCTCGCTGGAACCGGCGGGCGACACGCCATCGCCCGGGGCAGTCGACGACGCCGACGACGCCGACGACGCCGACGAGAGCGACGGCAGGGAACGGTTCGGTCCCGGCGAGGGCCCCTCGCTGGATATCGACCCCGACAGCCCGCTCGCCGAGGACCAGCCGGGCGTCGAGGCACCCGACCCGAGCGACGACGAACCGGCCGTCGAGGCGACCGAGGAGGCCGACGACGACGAGCCCTACATGGACCCCGAGGACTGGGAGGGCCGGCTCACTCGCCTGCCCGACGTCGTCTTCGAGGGCGAGGCCAACAAGGAGCTGGGCCTGCACAACGCCGAGGTCAACACCGCCCCCAACACCTTCGACGAGACGGGGATGGAGGTCCAGACCACGGCCGTCGAGATGCAGACCAAGCAGGCCCGCCAGCAGGCCGAGAAGCACAACTGCGACCTCGTCCTCGACGCGATTTGGACCATCCCGCCCGAGGAGGGCAGCCGGGCGTACCTCTCGGCCCACGAGGTCCGGGACGGCGTGACCCTCGCCGAGAACATGCGTCAGGCGCCGCGGTACGTCGCCCTGGACAACGAGGCGCTGCACCACGCCGCCGGCGCCATCGACCTCGACGTCCCCGGCTACAGCGGGTCGTTCCCGAGCATCCTCTTCGAGTCGCTGGCCACCTCCATCCAGCCCCACCTCGGGATTCCCGACGCCGCCGCGTTCCCGGCGTACTACAACGCCGCGATCAGGACGCTCGGGCCGCTGCTCGCCCTCTCGACGAACTCGCCGTTCCTGCCGGCGGACCTGTACGACGAGGACGTCGACGGCGAGTGGCTCTGTGCCAACACGCACCACGAACTCCGCATCGACGCCTTCGAGCAGTCGGTCAACACCAGCGCGAACCCCAAGGTCCGGGTGCCACGGGACATCGACAGCGTCACCGACGTCGTCGACCGGGTCGTCGCCGACGACCAGTTCGGCCCCTTCCTCCGGGAGTGGCTCGAGGACGGGCCACGGGACGGTCTGGAGGACGACTTCTGGGAGTTCGACCACAAGCGGGGGACCTACTGGCGGTGGCTGCGCTGTGTCGTCGGCGGGACGCCGGTCGAGGGCGCCTGCGACGAGCGGTCGCTACGCATCGAGTACCGCCCGCTGCCCACCCAGCCCCACGTCGACGACATGATCGGCCTGCAGGCGCTGACCGTCGGCCTCGTCCGGGGGCTGGTCGCCGCGGACCACCCGCTCGGCGAACTCCCGTGGCAGGAGGCCGAACGGAGTTTCTACAGCGCCGCCCACGAGGGGCTGGACGCGGACCTCTCGTGGGTCACCGTCGACGGCCGGCGCATCACCGACCACGACGAGATATTCGAGGAGGTGTTCCGGTACGCCCGCCTCGGCCTCGGCGAACAGGACGTACCCGAGGCCCGCATCGACGAGTACCTCGCGCCCATCGAGAACCGCTACGCGGCCGGCGAGACGCCCAGCTCGTGGAAGATCGCCCGCGTCCGGGAGTCCCTCGACGACGGTGCGACCCTGCAGGCGGCCATCACCGAGATGCAGCGGGACTACTTCGCGGCCTGTCGCGACCACCACTCCTTCGACGAGTGGCTGTGAGCGGAGGGTGTGCCCCTCGTCTTCGGCGAACTGGACACGGCCTGCGGATCGCGCGCCGGGGCGTGGCACACTCTCTCCAGGCACATTTATTCGCCCGTGATACGAAGGGTGAAGCGATGGTTTCCACTGGTGACACAGCCCCGACGTTTACCGCAACGGTCGCAAACGGCGAAGTCGAAGCGTTCGACCTGGACGACGAACTAGGCGACGGCCCGGTCGTCCTCGCCTTCTTCCCCGGCGCGTTCACGCCGCCGTGCTCGAACGAGATGATCGCGCTCCAGGACCACCTCGACGACTTCGAGGCCGCCGGCGCGACCATCTTCGGCGTCAGCGCCGACTCCGCGTTCTCCCAGAACGCCTTCCGCGACGAGCACGACCTGGACTTCCCCCTCGTCAGCGACATGGACCGCGACGCCATCGAGGCCTACGACCAGCGCATCGACATCGAGGACCTCGGCCTGCTGGGCGTCGCGAACCGCTCGGTGTTCGTCGTCGACGACGACGGCACGGTGACCTACAGCTGGGTCGCCGACGACCCGACCAACGAGCCCGACTACGCGGAACTGATCGAGGCCGTCGAGAACGCGTAGGATCGGCCGTCGCCGCTTTTTGAACTGCGTCGTCGTCGAGATGTCAGGCACCTAGTTCACGGTCTCGGTCGTCGACTCGAGTCCGTCCGCCCGCCGGGCGCCCGTCCCCGCCTGGACCGACCGGAGGTCGAAGACCTCCCCCTCCAGCGCGACGCCCTCGTAGGGGTCCGCGGCCAGCAACAGCGCCCCGTCGAGGTCCACGTAGTCGACCAGCGGCGCGAGGTGGACGGCCGCCGCGATGGCGGCGTTCGACTCGACCATGCAGCCGAGCATCGTCTCGAGGCCGTGGGCGTCGGCCGCATGCAAGAGGCGCTTGGCGGCCCGGACGCCGCCGCACTTGACGAGTTTCGCGTTGACGATATCGCAGGCGTCGGCCACCCGTGGGACGTCGCTCGGGGCGACACACGATTCGTCGGCCGCCACGGGAATCGACGTGGCCTCGGTCACGGTCCGCAGTCCATCCAGGTCGTCGGCAGCGACCGGCTGTTCCAGCATGGTCACACCGGTGTCCTCGAGCCAGTCGACGGCCGAAACGGCCTCGTCGGCCGACCAGGCCGCGTTGGCGTCGACCCTGAGCTCGGCGTCGGGGGCCGCGTCCCGCACGGCGTCGAGGCGGCCCCGGTCGTCGTCGGTCCCGAGCTTCACCTTCAGGAGCGAAAAGCCCGCTTCGACGGCCGCCTCGGCCTTGCTCGCCATCTCCGCGGGGGTGTCGATGCCGACGGTGTAGGTGGTCGGCGGGACGGCGTCCGGGTCGAGGCCCCACTGCTGGTAGAGCGGGACCCCGAGCGTGCGGGCCGACAGGTCGGCCAGGGCGATGGAGACGGCGCTGCGGGCCGCGGGTTGGTCTGGCGCGTGCGCGCGCAGTCGCCGCTCGACGTGCTGGCCGGCGTGGGGGTCGCCCACCGACTCGACGATCCCCAGCAGATCGGGGAGCACCGCGACGACGCTCTCGGCCGTCTCGTCGTAGTACGACGAGGGGGTGACGGCCCCGACGCCGGTCGTCCCTTCGTGGGTCAGCTCGACGACGACGGACGCGCTCGTGCGGGTCGTCCCGCGGGCGATGCCGAAGGGCGCGGCGATCGGGAGGTCGAACCGTTCGACGGACCCGTTCATAGGATTGCGTCGAGGACGTCGTCGGTGACGCCGAAGCGGACGGGGTCGGTCGCCGGGACGTCGATGGCCTCTCCGTAGGTGGCGACGGCGGCCTCGGCGGCCGGCCCGTCGAAGCCGCGCGTGTTCAACATGCCGGCGACGACGGACGCCTCGGCGACGGGGTCGGCCAGGCGCTCGTAGAGCTCGACGTACTCGTCCAGCGGCGGGATGCGGACCGACTCGTAGCCCCGGATCGCCTGGTGGTCCTGCTCGTGACACAGGACGAGCGCGTCGGGGGCCGACCCGTGGAGGATGCTCGTCGTCACGCCGGAGTAGGCGGGGTGGGCGAGTGCCCCCTGACCCTCGACGATGAGCAGGTCTGCGTCCGTGGGCGTCTGGACCAGGCGCTCGACGGCCCCGGCCGCGTAGTCGGCGATGGCCCGGTCGACGACGATGCCCCACCCCTCGATGGCGACGCCGGTCTGTCCGGTCGGGACGACTTCGGCGTCGATGCCCCGTTCGCGGGCGGCGTCCCTGAGTTCGTAGGAGGCGGTCATCTTCCCCGTCGAGCAGTCCGTGCCGACGGTGGTGACGACGCGGGCGTCGACGTCGCCGGCGGTGCCCTCGGCGACGGTGAGGTCTTCGGGGGGCTCGCGGATGTCGTGGAGTTCGGCGTCGTGCTCGTCGGCGAGTCGAACGAACTCTTCGTCCTCGGCCAGGAAGAAGTGCAGGCCCGAGAGGACGTCACAGCCGCGTTCGAGCGCCTCGCGAACGTCGGGTCGCCAGGACTCGTCGAACCCGCCGCCGATGGGCGAGATACCGATGAGGAGTGCGTCGACGTCGGGGGCGTCGGCCATCGAGGCGACGATGGGGGCGTCCTGGACGTCGGGGAGGTGGTCGTGGACCCTGTCGCCGGCCAGGTCGCGGTCGAGGACGGCCCGCACCTCGTGGTCGCCGTAGCGCAGCAGTCCCACGGCGGTCTTCGCGTGGTCGGGAAACGTCTCGTGGGCGAGGACTGCGAGTTCCATGGCCGAATCGACGCGCCCGCCGCGCCTAAAGTTATGGCACTCGGAGGCGGACCGTCCACAGCGACCGGACGGCGTCGTCGAGCGCGGGTTCGGGGTCGCCCGTCGCGTCGACGGCGCGGGTCACCGTGGCGAGAGCCGCGAACTCGTGGATGACCGACCGCTCCCCGACGACGTACAGCCGCTCCGGCGACACCGTCTCGATGGCCGCCCGACACCGGTCGAGGTGGGTGTCGATCTGCTGGTCGCGGAGGCGCTCGAACCGCGACTGGGAGAACCCGCCCTTCGAGTGCTGGCTCTTCAGGTCCGAGTCGAACCCGTGGAAGCCGGTCCGCTCGCGGCCCCGGTACTCCCCGAGGGCAAAGAGGTCCGACCGTACCAGTGCGACGGCGTACTCGCCGGTGGGTTCGAACCACGACCGCTCCAGTCGCACCTGGTCCCCCCACGAGGCAAACGGGTCCGGTGGGACGGGGACCGAGAGACAGGCCGACAGCAGGCCGGCGTCGTCGGTGACCGCGAGGCAGGGGGCGGCACGCGCGACGAGTTCGGCCCGGTCGCCGAAGGCGTCGCGGACCGACTCGGGGAGGTCGCTCTCGGCGGCGACGTAGGCAGTGAACACGCCCTCCGGACCCGTCTCGAAGGACTCCAGGCGGTCGAGCACCGCGGTCAGGCGCTCGCCCCGGAGCTGTTCCTCGCTGCGGAAGGACCGGTCACCGTCGCTGTCGGCCAGGCGCCTGACGCGGTCCTCGAGTTGCGCGACGCGGTCCTCGAGCTGGTTGACCTCGCGTTCAGCCTCCTGGCGCTTCGTCGTGGCCTCGGCCCGCCGTTCCTCCTCGGCCTCGAGTTGCCGTTCGAGGTGGTGCTTCTCCGCTTCGAGGGCCTCGACGCGCTCTTTCAGCGCCGCTCGGCCGAGCAACCGGTCCAGCATCGACTGGAAGGCGTCGGGGGACGGGCTTAAATCCTGCCGACCACGCTACTCGGCCCGCTCGGGCGTGGCCGGCGTCCCCTCCGCGACCGAGAGCAGCTGGGCGGCGTGGTCGGCCTTCGCGAGGAAGACCTCGCGGAGACTCGGCGGGTTCCGGACGCCCATCTCCTCGAGGACGTCCCGGGGAATCGCCAGCGTGTCGGCGGGGACCTCCTGGTCCCCGTGGACCGCGAAGTGTCGGGCGCCGAGCTTCATCACCAGCGGGAGGTCTGTGCGCTCTATGCCCTCGCCGGTGGCGTACAGCTGCTGGTTGACTCGCTCGTGTTGTTCGCGACACATCGTGGCCGCACGGTCGTCGGTCGGTTCGACGTAGAGCCGACCGAGGTAATATCCGCGGGAGAACTGTTCGAACATCGGTTCGTGTGAACATACAGCACGATAGCATATAGTAATTGGCCCACACAGTTATATCGTCGTACAATGACACCGCCGCTGTGTGGCGGTTGTGACCGCGATTCCGACAGGGCTTTCCCCCGAGGCGCCCCGAACGGTGACATGGAGCCCGAACGGGGGCCGCTCCCGCGCCGCTACGCCCGGTACTACCTGGAGAACACGCCGAGCCTGGTGTGGCTCATCGTCGTCAACGTCGTCGCGATGCTGGTCGGGGTCCGCTACTACGTCGAGACCATGCCGGACGTCTCGACGTTCCTCTGGCCGCTGTACGCCGACTCGCCCGCCGCGCTGTTCCTGATGACGCTGTCGCTGGTGACGCTGGTGCCGTTTCTCGGCCGGTCGCTGGACGACGTCCCCGTCTCGGTTCCACTCGCGTACCTCCATACCATCGCCCTCGTCTGGCTGGTCAAGATGGGCCTGTGGACGTTCGTCGCGCTCAACCTCGGGTTCGACGCCTACTTCCCGGCCCCGTGGGCGTACTTCGGCATCATCGTCACCCACCTCGGGTTCGTCGCCGAGGGGCTGTTGGTCCCACACTACGCCCGGACGACCCGTGGCGCGCTGGCGACGGCGCTGGTCGTCGCTCTGGCAAACGACGTGGTCGACTACGGGTTCGGGTACTTCCCGCCGCTCAGGTACGAGCCCGGTCTCGCTCTCGTCGCTGCCTCCGTCGGGCTCTCTGTCGGCGCCGTCGCCATCGCGTGGTATCTGTTGCCGAGACTCGGTGAGGGGGCTCGATAAACGCTATTGGACGGTCTGTGTGGGTGGGGACGGTCGGTGAACAGCGTGAACGGAGCTGTCGATTTTTAGTGTATCTGGACGTACCTGGCGACACGATGAACCAACTGCAGGTCGTTCTCCTCGCGCTGATCGCGGTTCTCGCTGTCGTCGTGGCCCCGGCCGCATCGGCCCAGACCGCCACCGAGACGACGCCGTCGCCGACGGAAGCCCCGACGGCGAACGACAGCGAGGCCGCCGGGCCGGCTCTCGGGACGCAGTTGACCGCCTTCCTCCAGTCCAGTTCGGCCGCGACCAACGACTCCGTGGAAAACGGGATGTGGAAGGCGAATTTCGAACGGGCCGACGCTACACAGCGCGAACGGCTCGTCACGGAGCGGGCGGGGGTTCTGGAACGCCGTATCGAGCGCCTGGAGACCAGGAACGAGACGCTTCAGCGACGCCACGAAAACGGGGACCTGTCCCGTCCGGCGTACGTCGCCCAGCAGAGCCGCCTGTCGGCCCGCATCGACGCGCTGAAAGGTGCCGTCGCGGACACAGATAGCGCGGCCGCCGATGTCGGGGTCGACGACGGGAGACTCGATCAGCTCAAGCGGAGCGCCAGCGAGCTGCGCGGGCCCCGGATTGCCGACGTCGCTCGCGGTATCGCCGGCGGGCCGGACCTCGGGGTTCCCGGGAAGGGGACCCCCGGCCCGGACGCCAACGGCCCCGGCCCACCGGCCGAGGTGGGCGTGAGCAACAACGGCACCGCGGCGAACACCACTGCGGACGGCGAGAACGCGCCGAAGGACGGCGAGAACACCACCAAGGGGCAGAAGGAACCCGGCCCGCCGGGGAACCCCGGCGAGGGCGGGCAGCCGGACGCTACGGAAACCGAGACCGGAACCGACAGCGCGACAGAGACCAGCCCCGACAGTGACGGTATGGCCGGCAGGACCATCGAGATACTGGTCGCCGACGACCTCGTCTGAGGCGAGTGCGAGAGTCACCCTTTTTAGTGGCGGCCCCTAACCTCAGGTGAATGGACTCTGCTGCGTTACTCGACCTCCTGGGAAACGCCAACCGCCGCCGGATTCTGCGGCTCCTGGCACACAAACCCTGTTACGTGACGGAGATAAGCGAGTACCTCAGCGTCAGTCCGAAGGCGGTCATCGACCACCTGAAGAAGCTCGAGGACGCCGGCCTCGTCGAGTCCCGGACCGACGAGCAGCGACGCAAGTACTTCTCTATCGCCCGGAACCTGCGGCTCGAGGTCCGGGTCTCGCCCTACGAGTTCGGGACCAAAAGCGCCTACCCCGCCAGCCCGAGTTTCGACATGTCCACGTGCCGCTATCTCTCCATCGACGTCAGCGGCGGCGACGCCGGCGACCTGAAAGACCTCACGCGGGAACTGCAGCGCCTAGAACAGCTGGAAAACGAGCTGTCGCTGGCCCAGCGGTGGGTCCAGGGCCGCGTCACCGAGGTCCGCGACCGGATCGACGAGCGCGTCGAGAACGGGGACGGGCGCCTGTTCGCCGAGATCGTCAGCGCGCTCTCGAACGGGCACCGGTCGGTCGAGGCCATCGCCCGCGACATCGAGGCGCCGCCCGAGATGGTCGAGGAGGCGCTCAGGCGACTCGAGCGCCAGGACGTCGTCGAGTCCGACGGCGACGGCTGGGAGTTACGATAGGTCCCGCGTGAGGCCGTCCCGGAGGTCGCGGCCGAAGTAGTGACCGACGACGGCCAACACGAGGCCGATACCGGCCGCGATGGCGAACAGTCGGGTCCCGTCGAACCCCTCGAAGACGAGGGCACGCGGGAGGAACTGGAGGGAGATGGCGAGGCCGGCGACGGTCCCCCCGGCCAGCGCGATCTCTACGTACCGGCCCCGTTTCGAGAGCAGCCCGTAGACGAACCCGCCCAGGGCGATGCCCAGGACGCCGGTGAACGGGATCAGCGGAATCACGCCCCCGACGCCCATCCCGAGCGCGACGGCGACGAACGACCCGACGAGCGCCCGGAGCGAGAAGAACCGGCCGAGGCCGCGCTCGCCGTTCGCCGTCGACTCGCGGGCCGCCGCCTCGTCCGTCGACTGACCCACGCTCCCCACGTCGAGTCCCAGGGTGTCGTCACCGGCAGTCGAATCACCCGACGGCTCGCGGTCGCGGGTCCGTTCCTCCGTTCGCTCGGACATACCTCCCTCTGGGGGTGGGACGCCTATGGTCCTTTCGGGCGCGTGTCAGAACCCTGCGCCGTCTCGAAACGAGTGGGTTCAAGTCGCACGGGCAGGAAGGGGCGCGCATGAACGCAGGCGACCGGGTCCGCGTCGACCGCGCGGGCCAGACCTACGAGGGCGTCTTGCTCCCCTCCAGTACGCCCGACCACCTCGTCGTCAAGCTCGACGGCGGGTACAACGTCGGCATCGACCGCACGGACGCCGACGTCGACGTCCTGGAGTCGGGCGTCTACGACGTCGAGAGCGCACAGGACGAGCAGGCCCAGTCCGAGATCGAGTTCGACGACGACCTCCCGACGGTGTCGCTCATCTCCACCGGTGGGACCATCGCCTCGACCGTCGACTACCGCACGGGTGCGGTGACCGCGCAGTTCGACGCCGAGGACGTCCTCCGGGCGGTGCCGGACCTCGCCGGGATGGCCAACTACCGGGGCCGCGTCGTCGCCAACATCCTCTCGGAGAACATGACGCCGGCCGTCTGGCGTGACCTCGCGAC
The DNA here is from genome assembly GCF_029338255.1 of Haloarcula halobia. Taxonomy (NCBI): domain Archaea; kingdom Methanobacteriati; phylum Methanobacteriota; class Halobacteria; order Halobacteriales; family Haloarculaceae; genus Haloarcula; species Haloarcula halobia. The sequence continues at coordinate 3,048,081 of NZ_CP119787.1, read as the reverse complement.
CGCCATCTACGAGGAGATCGAGGCCGGCGCGGACGGCGTCGTCGTCATGCACGGCACCGACACGATGCAGTTCTCCGCCGCGGCGATGGCCTTCATGCTCGACACGCCGGTGCCCATCGTCTTCACCGGCAGTCAGCGCTCGGCGGACCGTCCCTCCTCGGACAACGTAATGAATGCGGTCTCGGCGGTCGAGGCAGCCACGAGCGACTGTGCGGAAGTGCTTGTCTGCATGCACGAAGACGAGTCGGACGACCGCTGTGCGCTCCACCGTGGCACCCGCGTCCGCAAGAACCACACCTCCCGCCGTGACGCCTTCGAGACGGTCGGCGCGAAACCGCTCGGCCGGGTCGACTACGACGTCGACGGCGACGACGCGGTGACCTTCCGCCGGGAGTACACCGAGCGCGGGGCGACCGACCTCGCCCTGACCGACGACGTAGAGACCGACGTCGAACTCGTGAAGTTCACGCCCGGGATGGACACGACGCTGCTCGAGACGGCCGCCGAGCACAGCGAGGGCATCGTCATCGAGGGGACGGGCCTGGGCCACGTCAACACCGAGTGGATATCGGTCATCGAAGACCTGGACGTCCCCGTCGTCATGACCAGCCAGTGTCTCGAGGGGCGGGTCTGTGACCGCGTCTACGACACCGGCCGGGACCTGCTTGACGCCGGCGTCCTCGAGGGCGAAGACATGCTCCCCGGCACGGCGAAGGTCAAGCTGATGTGGGCGCTCGCAAACAGCGGCGACGTCGAAGACACGATGGCCGAATCGCTCGCCGGGGAGATCCAGGCCCGCTCGACGCCTTGGCTCTGATCGGGTATCGCATAAATTGGGGTCTCGGGTACCGTACCCGGTGCGGTCCGTCCTTACTTGTTCCGGGCGTTGCCGGGCGTCGAGAGCACGACGTCGTCGTAGTGGTACGTCGCGTCGGTCCCGAAGTTGATGCTGTTGAAGATGAACTCGAGGAACTGCGTGCTCGGTGCGAACACGTTGTATCCGCGCTCGTCGACGACGAGTTTGTCGTTGATTCGCCACTTGAGTGCAGCGCCGTCTCTGAACTGCTGGAGTTGGGCTTCGATGTCGACCCAGCCGCCCGCCTCGGGGTCGATGCCGAGCTTCTTCGGGAGGCCGAGGTCGATCCACTTGGCGCCGTCGAAGTTGCCGTCCTCGTCGGACTCGTAGACGTAGGTACGGAACTGTGGGTCACCAGTGTCGCTCGCGTCGCTGTCCTGATACGCGAGGATGGGATAGGCACTGATGCCCCCGTTTGCGTTTCCGAGGACGGGCCAGACGCCGGACTCGTGTGCTTCGCCGTCGGTCTCCCAGGCAGGGTCGATGTAGAAGCTGTACGAGAGACGGGAGCCGGTGCCGGCGTTCCAGTACTCGCCGTCTGCGTCCTGGTACTTCTTGCCCTGATAGCGGTAGAACCCGCTCTTCTCGGCCGATTCGTCGATGTCGATGCAGAGCCGTCCTGAATCCGTCGTCCACGACTCCGGGGCCCGGCGGTCGACGACCCACCCCGCGCTCGAACTCGTGTTGTCAGCGGCGTCGTCGGCGTCGCTGAAGTCGAGGTCGAACACGGCGTTGGGCTTCTTTGCCTGGACACCTGTCGCGGACAGGGGAAGCAACGCCGCGCCGGCTGCGAGACCACTTATCTGCAGGAACGTCCGTCGGTTTGGCATATCGAACGCCATGATAATTAGATTACTGACAAGTATATAAATTTATGCTAACTGTGGTACAGGTGAGCGCGTCGTCGTCGAGCGTATACCCGCGGTCCGGGTGTCGTCCATGGCGGCGGTCGAGGACGACGCGCAGTCGGCACTGGGAGGTCTCTACCGCGGTGTCGCGCTCGCTGCCCACTCTGAGACGCGCTCAGACCGTCCGGGGCAACCCGCTCCGATGGTCCCGCCGTCGCCCGCGGACACCCCGGGCGGCGCCGTAGGTTTTTGCCCGATGGCGACCGACGTCCGTCTATGTCACCACGGGTTCGCCAGGCAGGCCACGAGGACTCCGACGACGTGGCCGCCTTCACCGCCGACGTCTGGCCGGACCGCGAGATGGTCGACTACGTCCCCGACGCGTTCGACTGGTGGGTCGACAGCGACGGCCCGGACCAGCGGACCGTCGTCGCCGAGGCCGCCGACGGGTCGGTGGTGGGCGTCTGCCAGGGCCTCCTGCTCTCTGATACCGAGGCCTGGTTACAGGGGATGCGGATCGCCCCCGACCACCGGGGCAGTGGGCACGGTCTGGCGATGGTCGAGGACCTCTTCGAGTGGGCGCGGGACGGCGGTGCGACGGTCGCCCGGAACATGGTGTTCTCGTGGAACGACGCCGGCCTCGGGCAGTCGGTCGCCGCGGGCTTCGAGCCGACCTGCGAGTTCCGGTGGGTCCACCCCGAACCCCGTGACGCCGACCCGGCGATGGCCGTCGCGTCCGACCCGGCGGCGGCCTGGTCGTACTGGACCCGCAGCGACGCCCGGACGGCGCTGTCCGGGTTGGCGCTGGATCCGGGCCGGAGCTGGGCGCTCTCGGAGCTGACCCGGGCGACGCTCGCCCGACTGGCCGACGAGGCGGCCGTCTTCGCGGTCAAAGCGGCGGGGACGCGGGGCATGGCCTGCCGGGTCCGGACCACCGAGGACCCCGCGGGCGACGGGTCGCTGGCCGAGTACGCCGTCGGTGCGTGGGCGGACGCCGACGCCGCGGCGGCGCTGTTCGACGCGATTCGCAGCGACGCCGCGGCGCTGGGCGTCGAGCGGACGCGGGTGCTGATCCCGGAGACCCCGCGACACGTGGCCGAGGCGGCGTTCGCCCGCGCCGGCATCAGCGAGTGGCCGGACTTCGTGCTCACGGCGGACCTGACAGGAACCTAGCCGCCGCTGACAGGGGGGAACAGGGCCAGTTCCGTCCCGGGGTCGACGACCGTCTCGAAGCCGTCGCCGCCGGCGAACGGGTCCTCGCCGTCGACGAGCACGTGGATGTGTGGCGCCAGGTCGCCACCCTCGTCGAGGACCTCCTCGCGCAACCCCGGGCGGGCCGCGAGGAGCGCCTCCAGCGCCGCCTCGACGGTGGCGCCGCCCTCGACGTCGACGGTGACCGACTCGCCGCCGGCGACGTCGCGCAGGTGTGCGAACAGTTTCCACTCCATAGTCTGGCAGGGGGGCCCGCGCCTAAAGAGCGTTCCGTCGACTCAGCGTTCCCCGGTGTCGGTCGCGTCGTCGGCCGCGTCCTCCTCCTCGTCCTCGCCGTCGGCTTGCTCATCGGCCACGCCGTTCTCGGGCGTCTCGTCGGCAGCGCCGCCCGTCTCCTTGCCTCCGGCGGCGTCGGTGTCGGCAGCGTCGCGCTCCTCGTCGTCCGACGGCAGGCGGTCCTCCGGGTCCCAGACCTCGACGTCGGCCGAGGAGGTGAGGAAGTCGTCGATGTCGACGGCCTCGTCGCCCGCCTCGTCCGTCAGCGAACCGAAGCCGTCGTCCTCGAGCGGGTCGGTGTCGTCGTCTCCGTCGGCCCCGGGAGCGACGTCTTCGTCGGCCCCGACCACGCCACCTTCCTCCGTCGGGGGGTCGGTACTGTCTTCGCCGCCGGCGTGCCCGTCGTCCGGTCCCGGCGTCGATTCGTCGCTCGCGTCGGGGCCGCCGTCGGCCGGCTCCCGGTCGTCGTCCGTGTCGGCCGATTCGGGGCCGTCGCCGTCGGTTGGTTCGCGAGCGCCGGCGCCGTCCACATCTCCGATCTCGAGTTCAGTGGCCGGGACGTCCCCGGCATCGCGCTCCGTGGCCGGGGCGTCCCCGGCGTCGGCGTCCGGCGGCACCGTCCCGCCGGTGTCGTCTGCCGTTTCGGCGTCGGCCGCCGCACCGGTCGCCACATCGGCGGCCACACTCGCGTCCGGCGTCGCGCCGTCCGTCGGGTCCGTGGGAGTGTCGTCGTCCGCCGGTTCGGTTCCGCCCGTTTGCTTTCCGCCGTCGTCCGCCCCGTCCGGGAGGTCGCCGTCACCTCCCGGGTCGGTGGCTGGTGACACTTCGGGGGGCGCGTCCACGCCGGCGTCCGTCGCCGTGCCCTCGGCGGCCGTCTCGATGCTCCTGAGTGCCGCCGGTTTCGCGATGAGATAGAGGACGTCGCCGGCCGACAGCGACTCGCCGGAAGCGGGAATCGTCCGCGGCGTAGTCCCGTCCTGGGTTATCGCGACGACCGTCGCGTCGACGCTGTCGACCGTCGCGCCGTCCAGGGCGCTCCCGGGGCCGACGGTGACGGTACCCATCGTCTCGTCGGCGGCCCGCAGGAGCGAGGCGAACTCGCGGTCGGGACGGTCCTCGACGGGCAGGGTCACGAGGCGGTAGCGTTCGGTCTGGTCGACCTTCGGCGTCTCGGCCGCGTCGATGGCGACGGTGACCGTCTCGCCGGCGACGCCGCGCAGCTCGCCCGTCAGGAGTCGCCGCGGCGGGTCGGTCCCCCAGACCTGCACCAGGTCGCCGGCGCTGGCGGCGTTGGCCGGGTCGGCCCGGATGGCGACGGCGTTGGTCGAGGGCGGCAGCGTCGGGCCGATGCCGGCCGCCCGCGACCCGATGGCGAGGTAGGTCACCGTCCCGCCGTCGTCGAGTTCGACGTCGACGTGGCCGACGCCGTAGTCGGCCTTCAGCCGCGAGACCAGTCGGCTCCGGAGCTCGTCTCTGGTCAGCCGGCGGGGAAAGAGGAACCGCCGGTTCTCGAGGGTCTCCTTGGTCGCCTCGGGCATCGGGTCGTACCCGACGATGTCGTCTATCTCTTCTGGGAGCTTGACCGAGGTGACGCGCCCGACCGTCTGGACGATCTCACTGACGTCGGCCTCGACCTGCCGCCCGCCCGCCGTCACGAAGAGGTCCGTCCCGAGTCGGTCACCGATCTTCAGCCCGGCGTACGAGGCGACGCCGCCGACGGCGAACGCGGCGAGGTTCGGCAGGACCGCACGCAACTGGAGCACGCCCTCCTCGCCACCGATGACCTGCCCGAGCGCCGTCGTCGTCCCGAGGTACAGCGCGACGACGGTCAGGCCAAAGAGCACGGCCAGCCCGTTCGGGACGTGTTCGCGGACGTACCAGCGATAGAGGAGCGCGACGAGTCCCGAGACGGTGGCGACGGCGATGCCCAGCCCCAGCAGCTCGGCCCCCTCCTGGAGCAACATCGCGGTGGCGCCGCCGCTCTGGAGGATCACGGGCCCCGTCACGCCACCCCCTCCGCGAACGCCTCGAGATCGTCGCGCGCCCCGACCGCGTACAGCTCGTCGCCGGCCTCGACGGCGGTGTCGCCGCCGGGCCCCACCGTCCAGCCCCCCTGTTTCCTGACTGCCAGGACGCCGACGCCGTAGGTCCCGCGGATGCCGGCCTCGCCGAGGGTGGTCCCGTCGAGGGCGCCGCCGGCGCGGACGCTGAGTTTACGGAACCGGTTCCCGGCGCGCCGCAGGAGCGAGACGAGTTCGTACTCCCGGCGGACGCCGCGGGGCTCGACGACCACCTTCGGTTCGGCGGCCCGCAACAGCGGCTGGACGTCCGTCCGGGTGACCGCGACGGTGAGTCGACCCTCGCCGCCGGTCGTCGTCGGCGCGCGGACCGGCACGGGCGGTTGCTCGACGCCGTCGACCTCCGGTTCGTCGGGCGTTTCGGGTTCCGCCGGCGTCTCGACGGCCGCGTCGGGCTCGCCACACCACGCGCTGACGACGGTCCCCCGGATCTGCGCGTCCGTCGTCAGAATCGTCACCTCGTCGTTTCGCGCCAGCCCGGTCGGCAACAGCGCGTCGACGGAGACGGCGTGGCGACCGGTCCCGACGCGCTTCGAGAGCCCGGAGAACGGTGGGGCGGCGACCACGGTTGCCCGCCCCCGCTCGTCGACGGAGACGGAGACGTCGCCCAGGTCGAACTCGGTCTTGAGCCGGTCTGCCAGCCGGGCCTCGAGTTCGCCGATCCTGAGGTCGGCCGGGAAGGTCCACTCGCTGCCCCGAACCTCCGCCCGGAGCGGCTCGGAAAGTGGCGGGTACCCCTCCATGTCGGCCACTTCGCCGACGACCCGGATGCGGACCTCGTCTCGCCCGCCCATCATCTCGATGACGTCGGTCGAGATGCGCCGGTCGCGCAACTTCTCGAGCGAGAGTCGCTTGGGGAACTCGGCACCCATCTTGTCGCCCTTGCTGTGGGCGTACATCGACACCATTCCGACGAGCAGTATCGCCGTGACGATGCGCTCCGCGTTCGGCAACTGCGTTATCGACTGGTCCGCGAGCGCCAGGAGTCCCCCGCTGACGCCCGCCAGCGCGATGGCGAGCAGGGCCACCGGGAATCCGGGGAGCGTCACCCCGGTGAAGTACTTGAACCCGAACCCGAGCGCCCACGAGACGAGCGCCGGGATGACGCCCACGAGCAACCCCAGATAGATTCCCATGAGAATTTCGAGCGGAAGGGAAGCCATGTCCCCACCGTGAGCGGCGAGTGCCAAATGGGTTCCGGCAGTTCGGGGTCGTCTGCCGGGCGAATGACAGCATATATAGCCCGTCGACCGGGTATCGAGCAGGTATGGACTGGTCGCGCGACTGGCTCGGGGCACGGGCGACGATACTCCTGCCGACGCTGGTGGCCGTCCTCTCCTTTGCGACGGGGGTCATCAACATCAGCGACGTCACGGTCTCGGGCCCGCTCGCGGTGTACATCCCGGAGACGATCCAGCGGACCGCCGGTTTCACCGGCGCGCTCACCGGGTTCTCGTTGCTGCTGAGCGTCGTCGGCCTGCGCCGCCGACTCCGTATCGCCTGGTACGCAACCGTCGTCTTGCTCCCGGTGTCGGCGGTGCAGGGGCTCGTCCAGACGTCGGCGTTCTCGTTCCCGCTGGTCGTCCTGTCGCTCGTCTCGCTGCCGACGATGCTGCTGAACCGTCATCGGTTCACGCGGTCCGTCGACCTGACGACGGCCCAGCTGGCCGCCGGGGCCGCCCTGGTCGCGGCGCAGGTGTACGGGACCGTCGGCACGTACGCGCTGCGCGACGAGTTCGGCAACGTCTCGACGCTGACCGACGCCTTCTACTACTCCATCGTCACCGCCAGCACGGTCGGCTACGGCGACCTCACGCCCCAGACTCAGCAGGCGAAACTGTTCGCGATGTCGGTCGTCGTCCTCGGGACGGCCAGTTTCGCCATCGCGCTGGGATCGCTGCTGGGGCCGGCCATCGAACAACGCCTCTCGGAGGCACTCGGACGCATGACTGACGCACAACTAGACCTGCTCGAGGACCACGTGCTGGTCCTGGGCTACGGCGACATGACCGAACCGGTACTCGAAGAGTTCGCGGACGCGGTGGACTACATCGTCATCACGGAGGACAAGGACGTCGCCTCGCGCCTCCAGCAACGGGACATCCCGGTGTTGACCGCGGACCCCAGCGACGAGGACCCGCTGATACGGGCCGGCATCGCCGATGCGCGGGCGGTGGTGGTCGCCACGAGCAACGACGCGCAGGACGCCCTGGCGATACTGACGGCGAACAACCTCAACCCCGACGTCAACATCGTCGCGGCCGCCGCCGAGCGCGAGAACATCGAGAAGCTCCGCCGTGCCGGGGCCGATACGGTCATCAGCCCGATGGTCATCGGGGGCCATCTGCTGGTCCAGTCGGCGCTGGGCCAGAAGGGGATGGAGAGCCTGGCCGACCACATCACCGAGGTCGACGACGAGGAGACGGCCGCGGAGTTCACCGACGAGGACGAGTAGGGCGCCTACACGTGGCCGCTGTCGACGATGGCCACGTCCGTCTCGACGTCCTCGAGCCGCTCGAAGGTCGGCGGCGAGACGAACCGCGATGCGGCGCTGCGGTCCTGACTGGCACCGATGACGACCAGGTCGTAGGCGCCCCCGGTCGACGAGAGGAAGTCGGTGATGGCCGAGCGACTGACCCGCGTCTCGATGTCGCCGTCGAAGGGATCGACGAGGCTCGCCAGCATCTCCTCGGCCCGCCGCCTGTCGTCCCGGTCGCCGATGCACGTGCCGACGGCCACTCGACCGCTCTTGCCCGCCAACCGCGTCGCGAAGTCCACCATCCGGTTGGCGACGTCGCTGGCCCGCCGGACCGGGACGAGGACCTCCTTCCAGCGGGTCCGCTCGCTTCGCGAGCGGTGGACGACGACGTCCAGCTCGGCCCGGAACAGGCGCCGGAGGAACGGAGAGAGGGCGCCGTGCTCGCTCTCGTAGGGCGCGACGACGAGGTCGCAGCTCGCCTCGTCGGCCGTCTGGATCGCCGTCGCGGCGGGCGTGCCCGTGTCGACGGCGACGGCCACCTGGCAGGGGACCCCGACCTGCGTCTCGATGCGGGCGGCGTGGGTCTCGAGCCAGTCGACCTGGGCCTTGAGGTTGTCCGCGCCCGTGAGACTGCCCGGCGTGTCGCCGCCGGTCGGGTCCAGGGCGTGACCACCGTCGTGTTGGGGCGTCTCGTCGGAGTCCTCGAGCAGCGAGCGTTCGGCCTCGGCGGCCGCCGTGTCCGAGACGATGTCCAGCAGGACCACCTTGCCCGCCTCGTGGGCGGCGGCGAGTCGCGCCCCAAGCATCGCCGTCCGGCCGGCGTGGTCCCCGCGCATCGGAACGAGCACCCGGTCGTCGCCCTGCGTCGACTCGTAGATGTAGGTGGCGCGCCGGTCGTAGAACTGGTCGCGCCAGACGACGAAGACGCCGGCGACGAGCGAGCTCGCGAGGAAGATGCTGCCCAGGAACGCGAGGCGCTGGTCGGGCTGGACGAGCAGCGTCAGCAGCGCCGTCGCGTGGGCCGACGGTTCCTCGATGTCCAGTGGCCACGTGATCGCGCCCGTCGCGAAGACGGCGAAGGCCGCGGCCGTCGCGTTGACCTGGAAGGTGCCGGTTCGCGGCGTCAGCACGGCGCCGGACAGCCACAGCGCCGCCAGCCCGCAGGCGGCCCCGATGGTCAACCCGGCCACGAACTGGCCCGGGTTCGAGTACTTGCCGTGTGGGTCGACGAACAGCGTGAAGGTGCCGGCCGCCAGCGGCGGGAAGAGCAGGAAGCTCAGCGACGGGATGGCGTTGGCGACGGCCGTGACCACCCAGATGAGTAGCGGGACGAACACCAGCACCGAGAGGTGGACGAGGTGGTCGGTCCGCTCGAGCCACCGCCGCAGGTCCTGGAGTTCGCGCCGTTCGAATCGCCGGGCCCGCGCCGCGGCGAGACGGACCCGTTCGGCGATTCGGTCGAGCATATCCCGGGGAACGGGCGAGCGTCGGTTAAACGCACCGGCGGCGGGCGGCTACAGCGACGCCGCGGCGCTCAGGCCGAGTTCGATGGCCCGCTCGACGTTGTCCTTTGCCTTCGCGGGCAGCTCGTCGGCCTCGGTCTCGCCCTTCTGGGTCCCCTCGACGAGGTTGCCGTCGACGGTGCAGATAGCGCCCGCACGGAGGCCCTTCCGGCGGGCCAGCGAGAAGAGCGCGGCGGCCTCCATCTCCACCGCGAGGAGGCCCGCACCCTCCCAGTTCTCGACGTATTCGTCGGTCTCGGCGTAGAAGGCGTCGTCCGTCGCGATGGGGCCGACGTGGACGTCCTCGTCGTTTGCCTCGGCCGCGTCGACGAGCGCCGAGAGCACGTCGTAGTCGGGGACCGCCGGAACCGTGTCGTCCTCGTAGCGCCCGGTCGTCCCCTCGTCCTTCGCGGCGCCGGTGGCGACGACCATGTCGCCGATCTCGATGCCCTCCTGGAGCGCGCCGGTGGTGCCGACGCGGATGAGCGTCTCGACGCCGACGGCCTCGAGTTCCTCGACGGCGATGGCGGTCGAGGGCGACCCGATGCCGGTCGAGCAGATCGTCAGGTCGCGTCCCTCGTAGGTGGCGTTGACGAGCTTGTACTCGCGGTTCTGTGCGACGACCTCGCTGTCCTCGCAGTGGCCGGCGATGCGGTCGACGCGACCGGGGTCGCCCGGGACGAGCGCGAGGTCGTTCAGGTCGCCCGGTTCGACGAGCAGGTGGGGTTGTTTCGCCATGTGACGTGGTTCGACAAGCACCTTCAAAACCGGTGGGGATTCGCGGCTACATCCCCAGCAGGGTCACCATCACCGGGACGAGCAGCGCCACCGTCACCCCGTAGATGAACGACGAGAGCGCCCACTGCTGGACGATTCGCTCCCGGTCGGCTTCGAGTCGGCCGCCCGCGCGGGGCATCGCCACCCGCTCGAAGAAATAGAAGACGAACAGTACGAGGCCGACGACGCCGACCAGGTGCGGGATCGCCGGGACGCCGTTCAGCGAGGCCACCGTCGGGAGGACCAGCGAGAGGATCAGCACGACGGCGCCGTACAGCAGGGGCGCCACCGTCCCGGTGACGTGGTGGACGGCGACGGCGAGTCCCCGACCGACCTCCGTCGGGTCGGTACCGGTCAGGCCGGCGGCGGCGACGTAGGCCGGAAGGTACCCCTCGGGCTGGACGACCATCGGGACGTTCATCAGCACCGCCGCGACGAACCCCGAGAGCAGACAGACAACGACCCACTGGCCCAGCGTGAGGGTGAGCATACCTACCGCGTCGGCAGGGGGGACAAAGAGCGTTTTGAACCCGCGTTATTGGGGGAGAAAGAGGAACAGCACCACGTTGTTGCTCGCCGGGCCGAGACCGACGGCGGCGACGAACGAGACCAGCAGGCTCGCCTCGGCCGGTTCGTCCTCGAGGTACTGGTGCATCAGGACGACCACGGCCACGGCCACGAGCAGTTTGACGAGGATGAAGAGCCACCCCGACCCGAAGAAGGGAGCCGTCGGGAGCGTTCCGGCGAACTCCATTATCTCCCGCGGGAGCGGCGAGCGCTCGCCGATGCCGAGGACGTCGGTCCCCACGGCCGTCGAGACCCCGTCGAGCGCGTGGGCGAACACGACCACCGGCGCGGCGTAGCGCGTACGGACGAAGACCGGCGTCCGCCAGAACGCGACGACGGCCACCGTCACCAGCGAGACGACGGCGGCGACGACGACAGAGGCCGTCGGCCAGATGACGCTCAGGCGGTCCGACTGCACCGCCATCGCGATGGCGATGACCAGCAGGACCGTCAGGACCCCCGTCCCGACCAGGCCCAGGTTGCGGCTGATGTTCCTCGCCGACCCGCGCTGGACGCCCACCAGCGAGAGGACGACCCAGGTCAGCCCGACAGTGATGAACGTCGACATGTACACCGCCGGCGTGCCAAACAGCGGCTGGACGGTCGCGTCGTAGGCCGCGATGGGGCGCTGGTTGAACGCGTGGAGCACCCCGCCGATGGCCATCCACGGCGCGAGGGCGACGACCGTGCGCTGGTCGATTGGCGGTTCCAGCGCCCACAGGAGCGACCCGACCAGGACCGTCCCGCCGACGAGCACGAGGAGATACAGCAACGGCGGGAGTCCGAACCCCGTAGGCAGTATCATCGTTCTCCACGCGGACCCGGAGGGGGGAAAACTTTCCGGAGACGGCCCGCTCGTCGGGACGTTTACGTGCTTTCCCGGTGTCTAGTCCCCATGGACGTCCCCGAGCGCATCGAACACACCGTCCTCGGACCGACAACGACGCCCGACGACGTGCGGGCCTGCCTGGACGCGGCGCGTCGCCACGGCATGCGAGCGTGCGTCCCCCCGGGTTACGTCCCGCTCGCCGCCGAGTACGCGAACGTCCC